>JBILOU010000004.1:0-73104 GCA_044374295.1 Flavobacteriales bacterium
GTTTAGCATTTTCGCCCAAGACCATTCGACACCGAACCAATCGTAGAAGGCATGATATAAAGTTGGATACATTCAGCGAAGATAATAAGGGAATGTAAAGCCGAGTGCGAATAAATAGTCAATACATATTGAATACACTTCAAGATTTGGTAATCTACAATTCACGCTGCCTTCATCTTAGACAAGTTAGTTTGTAAAAAAAAGGTATGTTCAAAAAAGTAAAAATACAATTCTTGTTAGACGGGCAAATGCAAGAGTTAATCACGAAGATTGTTGATCTAAAGAAAGAGAAACAAGAAGAGATTATTTACACTGAATGTAACCAACGCATTCCCATTCAGCGATTAATTTCTATCAACGGTCTCTCGTTCGAAATCTAATCTAAAGTCATGTTGAAGCAAGGCTTCTGCAATTAGATTTGTAGAAACTCCTTGTTATGTCGAAAGATCTTCCAATGGGCATCCCGTCTGTAGACCTTGCCCAATTCTTAAACGGCACTGCCGAAGAGAAACAACAATTCGTAAAGGCGCTTGGACAAGCGTATGAAGAAATTGGATTTGTAGCCGTTAAAAATCCACTCATCGCAGCCAGCACTGTAGCAAACCTTTATCAAGTTGTTCAAGACTTTTTCGCTTTACCCGCTGAAGTGAAAGCGAAATATGAAAGAGAGGAACTCGCCGGTCAGCGCGGCTACACAAGCTTTGGAAAGGAACACGCGAAAGATTCAAATGCCGGAGATTTAAAAGAGTTCTGGCACTTCGGACAAGAAGTCACCGATGGAGATTCCATCAAATCAAATTATCCAGCAAACATTCATGTTACCGAACTCCCTTCGTTTTTCGAATTAGGGATTCAAGCTTACAAGGATTTAGAAAATACGGGAAAGCATTTGCTTCGGGCCATTGCTTTGCATTTAGGCTTGGAAGAAAACTGGTTCGATGCTCACATTCACAACGGAAACAGCATCCTTCGTCCCATTCACTATCCGCCCATTACTTCTGAACCAAAAAACGCTGTGCGCGCGGGACAGCACGAAGACATAAATTTAATTACGCTGCTCATTGGCGCGAGCGCTGAAGGGTTGGAAGTATTGAATAAGCAAAACGAATGGGTGGCTGTTACAGCATTGCCCGATCACATTGTGGTGAACGTGGGCGATATGCTTGAGCGTTTAACCAACAACAAATTGAAAAGCACCACGCACAGAGTGGTGAATCCACCGCGTGAAAAGTGGAGCACCCCACGATTCAGTATTCCATTCTTCCTTCACCCTCGAATGGAAATGAAACTCGATTGCCTGCCTTCGTGTGTTCCCGCCGGAGAAGAGCCTGCCTTTGCTCCCATTGTTGCCATTGATTTTTTGAACCAGCGCCTTGCTGAAATTGGATTAATCAAATAATGAAGGTTCGCATCAAACAAAACGCACTTCGCTTTCGTATCACTGAAAAAGAAGCGGAACAATTGAAGAAGAGCAAAGCGGTTGAAGTGAGTTGCATTATCTTTCACGGTGTTGAATTAGTCTTCCGCATCTTTCCTTCGAAAGATCAATTGAGTGAAATGATCTGGAATGCGCCTGAAGTGGAATTGCACATTCCTGACTTCGAGATGAAAGCGTTCCTCTCTTCGAACAAAGAGTCGTGGCACAAAGAATTCACCATCGACGGAAAACTCTTGTTGTTATCGGTTGAAAAAGATTTGGCTTACTTTCGAAACGGATTTCAAGCTTAACTTTTTTTTCATGCTGAACGATTCCTTCGGAAGAACACTTACCTACGCGCGCCTTGCTGTTACAGACAAGTGCAACCTGCGTTGCACGTATTGCATGCCCGAAGAAGGTTTGAAGTGGCTGAAGAACGCGCAATTGCTTTCTACTTCCGAATGGAAAAAAATGTTGGAAGTGCTCGCCGCAAGCGGAATAACGAAGATTCGTTTTACCGGAGGTGAACCCACTTCGCGCGGAGACTTCTTCGAAATAGCAGCACACGCTTTTGAAATGAAAGCCTTTCACTCCATTGGCATTACCACAAATGGAACCTTCAACGAGAAAAATTCAGAACTGTTTTTTCAATTCCCCTGGAACGCTGTTAACCTGAGCATCGACTCTTTGAATGCCGAACGCTTTCATTCCATGACCAAACGCAATGAAGTTCACAAGGTGCAACAAACATTGGAGCAACTCCTTCAACATAAAATAAAGACGAGCATTAACGCTGTAATTCTTGAGCACCACAACGAAGAAGATATCCTCGAACTTGCGCAACTCACGAAAGACAAAGACGTTCGTGTTCGCTTCATTGAAGAGATGCCGTTCAACGGGAAAGAGTATCACCATGCCGTGAAGTGGAATTGGAAAAAGTTAGAGCAAGAACTCACGCATCACTTTCCGTCCTTAACTCCTGTGCCTTTCGAGGCGAGCGCTACAGCGCAGAATTACACCATTGAAGGACACACAGGCCAGGTTGGAATTATTGCGGCCTACAGCAGAACATTCTGCGGGACATGCAACCGCATTCGCATTACACCCGAAGGATTTGTAAAATCTTGTTTGTATGCTCCTCCTTCACTCCTGCTTCGCACCTTACTTCGCGAAGGAAAAACGAATGAAGAAATTCAGCATGCGCTTGAAGCTGCATGTTTAACAAAACCGAAAGATGGATTCGCGGCTGAGGAAATGCAGGTTACGAAGAACTTTCAGAGCATGGCCTCGGTTGGAGGTTAGAATTTGTAAAACGAAAGAACATCATTTTCTTTCACTTCCGTATTCGGAGGAACTTCAATAAATCCGTTTGCACCGAGCGCTCCCATGTAATCACCTGATCCATTCTGACGAACAATCGTTGCGATTCTATTTCCCTCGTTGTTGGTTGAAAGGAAGGCAGGTACATACACTGTTAAATCAGATGCATTCTTGTAAGTTGAAATGCAAAGCACATTTTCCACAGAATGATTTCTTAAATGCGGAAGCAAGTAGCGCGTTGCGCAGTGCAGCACTGAAATGGGATTGCCTGGAAAGGCAAAGACCATCACGTTGTTTTTACTTCCGAAGAAGAACGGTTTACCCGGGCGTTGCTTCACACCGTGAAAATGTTTTTGCACACCGTTCGCTTCTAATGCCCTCGCTACAAAATCGTATTTCCCTTTCGACACACCACCTGAAAAACAAACAATGTCGAAATTTTCTAATTCATGTTGAATGAAATGCGTCGTCTCTTGCTCGTCGTCAGACAATCTGAAGACACTTACTCGACTGCAATGCGCGGACAACAATGCTTGAAGCATTTCCAAATTACTTGAACGGATTTCATATTCGGCAGGGGTTTCATGAACCTCTACCAATTCGTTTCCTGTTGAAACTATGGCTACAGAAAACTCCTTGAATACTTTAACCTTTGCCTTTCCCACAGAAGCCAAAGCCGCTATTTCCAGCGGACCAATCAAGGTTCCTACTGCTAATATTTTATCGCCTTCCTTTTGATCGAATCCTTTGGCGTGTATGTTTTGAAAATGCTTCGCTTCTTCAATTTGAAATTGTACAACATTTTCATTTCGAATTGACTTTTCATATTGAATCACAACCGAACAATCATTCGGCAGCACTGCTCCTGTCATGATTTCAATGCATCCGTTTTCATTTTTCAATGTTGAAGGAGCATCTCCAGCCGCTTGAATTCCTTCAACAACAAATTCTCGAATGCCCTTTTCCCAAGCGGAAAATTGAAAAGCATATCCATCCATCATGACTCTATGAAATGGCGGTTGATCGCGATCGGAACAAATATCTTCAGCCAACATTCTTCCGGCTGCAACATGCAAGGAAACAATTTCTTCTCCTGCTTGCGGAAATACTTCACTTATTTTTTGAAAGGCCACACTTGGTGTTACGAGCTCTTTCATTACGGAAGTGTTATAAGACTTTTGACTGTCCAGGCCTGCGGTGGCGCATTGAACAACGCCTTGGTCTTCGGCCAAACGATTTTGAAAATATCGCTGTGTCTGTAGTTATTCAAATGCTCTTCGCTATCCCATCTGCTGTGGGTGAAAAACAAGGTTGAATCGTTTTCTTCCGTTTGCCACAGCTCGAGATACGTGCAGCCTTCAGCCGCACGAATTTTTTCGCGATGTTCGTTGAAAATTTCAAGGAACAAAGCTGCATTGCTCTTGTCGAATGACATCTTAACGATTCGCGTCACCATGGAAAGAAATAGTTAAGGAGTCTCCTAATTTCAAATTCATTAATCTGCTGAACGTACTTGCTCGATCTCCGCCGCCTTCACGATTCATAGAAATAACCAAGTAGTCGTTTTGTCCCCAGAAAGCAACTTCATTCCCAATTTCCACATCTGCGAAGCGTTCATGAAATTTGTTTATCGTTGTTTGCGGACGAACAGGAATTGCAAAGCTTCTTCCTTTACCAATTTCTTCAAATAATTTCTTCGTTAAGTTGAAGTATAAATTTCCAAAATGATCCACATAAAACACTTGCGTTATCAAGTCTTGTCCATTCATGTATGGCTCTAGCCCTTTAATCCTCGCCAATTCTTGCAACCTCTCGCACCATTCTTCGGGCAAATTCCCTTGACATATGCGAGCAGCGGCAGTAGCAAAAGCTCCCGACATGGGGAATCGCATGTTTTCTTCGCCTTCAATATTTAAAAGATAAATTTTCAAATCTTCCAAAGGAACGTCTGGAAACATGAGCGAAAAAACACCGTTGTCTGCCGTGATTAAAAAGCGATCTTGGTATTCAATAATAATATGTTCACGACTGCTAAGCTTGTAACTGCTTACCCCGTTCATGAACACTGTACCGAATGGGAAACTGTTCCATACGCTTCGAAAAAGAAATGCTGCTTCTCCAATTTCACCGCTCCCCACTTCGTGCGAAATGTCTACGGGAATGATGGTCGGATTGTTATTCAGCAAAGCAGCCTTCACCAAAGAAACGTAGTGATCCCTCGTTCCTAGATCTGATATGAGCGCAACAATTGACATGGATATATTGGAGTAAAGACAAATTTCATAGAAATTTAAAGGTGTTCAACAGTTATTTCCATTATTTTCGACACAATTAATTGTGCAAAAAAATTGGCAGAAAAAGAGCTCTTCCTTCCTTCAATAGATCCTATTGAATTCTTCGGTCCGAACAATGTTAAATTCAAGTTCGTACAATCGAAATTTCCTAAGTTGAAAATTATGACTCGCGGCAATATGCTTAAGGCCGTTGGCAATGACGATGAGCTTCAGCGTCTCGACGATTTTCTGTCCCTTATTTTCTGGCACATAGATAAGTACCACGGCATAACACTTCAGCAATTGGAGCGCATCGCATTGGGAGAAGTTGATGCTCCTGATATTCAAAAAGCAAATGGAGATGTTTTGGTGTTCGGTCCGGGTGGAAATAAAATCACCGCGCGAACTCCCAATCAAAAAAAGATGGTAGAACTTATGTCGAAGAACGACATGCTCTTCGCCATTGGGCCTGCTGGTAGTGGAAAAACATACACCGCCGTAGCACTTGCTGTAAAAGCCTTGAAAGACAAAGAGGTTCGACGCATTGTGTTAACACGTCCAGCCGTTGAAGCTGGAGAAAACCTAGGATTTCTTCCAGGCGATTTGAAAGAGAAACTCGATCCGTATTTGCAACCGTTGTACGACGCTCTCATGGACATGATTCCTTATGAAAAGCTTGCAGAGTATATGGAAAAGGGAGTCATTGAGATTGCTCCACTTGCGTTCATGCGTGGTCGCACACTCGATAAAGCGTTTGTGATTCTCGATGAAGCACAAAACGCTACCGTTACACAAATGAAAATGTTCCTTACACGTATGGGACAGCAAGCTAAGTTCGTTATTACGGGCGACTCTACTCAAATTGACTTACCGCGCAATCAGCCAAGCGGACTCATGCGCAGCGTTGACTTGCTTCGCGGTGTTGAAGGCATTGGTGTTATTGAACTCACAGGTAGCGATGTTATTCGTCATCCGCTTGTCAAGCGCGTAATCTCTGCGTTCGAAAAAATGGAAGCCGAGGCACAAATCAAAAAAGAGCAATTCGCAAAGCGAACTGATTCGCCTGCGAATTGATCTTAAATATTATTACTTCTTAACGAAGCGTACCTGCTTCATCCCCTTCCCATCATTGAACTCCATCAAGTAGATTCCGCTTGCCCAGTTTGAAACATTGAGTTCAATGCGGCTAGCCGATCTTCCTGCGTAGATGATTCTTCCTACTTCATCGCGAACGGTTAGGTTCAACATCGAATGAATTCCTTCAACAATTACCACATCAGATGATGGGTTCGGGAAGACGTGAATAGCATTCAGTGCAGACTCGCTGACACTTCCAAAAATATCTATGGTAAGTACGTCAACAAAATCCGATGTAATGAACGGATTGCCCAGCGCATCTGTTCCATTTGCTAAATTGACATCGATGTTAGCGCTTGAAAACGGCATGCCTTGAAGAGTCAATGTATAGGTGAATCTGTAAGTAAGGCCGTCGATCCATGCGCCATTCGTTAGTGTGAAGTAATCTAAAATAAACGGATCTGCGAAAGTTAATGTTGGAGTTACAGATGCGCTCATTGCCTCGCTGTAAATAACATCAATGTAAAAGTCTGAAGTCAACCCTTCATACAAGGTTGTTGAAGGAATAATCTGAACCACAGTCGGGTTCTCAGTATCTATCATGAATGAGCTTGTTTCAACAACTGTTGCCACATTGCCGTGAAGATCTTGTGCGTTAATGATTGGAGTTAATGCTGCGAATAACTCTTGTCCGTCGTTTTCCAAATATTCAACAACGAATTCGGATGCTGAATTCCAAATAGAAGAAAGCAAACTGATTGAATTAATCGTTGGATCACCTTCAACAAATGTCACTGCAGGAATCTCGCTTACATTCATATCTTCCTCAAAAGTGAAAGTCAATTGGAAGGTCTGACCGGCTGTAGCGTCTGTTAAAACTGCATTTGAAGAAACAGCATTCACAACAGGATTGCGAGTGTCTACGTTTAGCACATTCAACAAGGTGTCTTCAACTTGTAGGTTACCCGCTAGATCGCTTGCTGTTAGTGAATGTAAATTCACATTCAACCATTCTTCATTTAAATCCAAAACATTGAACACCGCGTGGTAAGTGCTCGCATTGAACCAATATCCAGCTGCAATATCTTGTGATAATCCAGCAGGCGTTTGATCGGTGAAACCTAAAATTGCTGGAAAGTTAGTATCCATGGTTTTGTTGAAGTACAACGTTACTTCTGTTGTTCCAACTGCAGCTGTTGCATCAGTCACCCAAATGTCTGAAGCCACGGAAGCTGTAACTTCTGGACGAACCATATCAATCTTCCAGTTTCCTCCAACGTACGCTCTTGCAAAACAACCATCATTAGCTTTTCCACCAACCACTCTGAAGTTAATACCACTGTATTGTTGGTTTGCTTGTGCTACCGTATACTCCACTACCAAAGCCGAATCATTCAACCAAAACACATTCGATTGCGTTAGAATTCCAAGGCTAGCTAAATCAACAGAAGCAAAGGTTACCGAAGGAATAGCCGAAGGTGACATGGCTCTATTGAAATGAAAAATTGCATGTACCATATTTCCGATATCTGAGGAAGAAATAATCGGATCTGAAAATGTAACATTGACAATGTGAGGAACGACCGCGTTGTTAATAGACTCTGCGAATTGAAAAGCCTGTGGTCCCATTTCCATTCCAATTTTTCTTCCTGGAATATCGTCAAACGGCGCATGAATTCCGCCCCAAATGCGCGATAGTGAGCACTGATCCGCTGCATCTTGATAGGTTGCCCACTGCAAGGTGATGTCTGAAGACGGACCTTCTTCAAACACTAAGTACTGGTTCTGCATTGCTTGGAACTCGCCCATGCCTCCTGGGAAAAATTCAGTACCTGTCAAATCAGTCATAACCTCAGCTGCTGTCCTTGAATATGTCGAGTGTCCACTTACATAACCCGCAAATGGCGGTGACACAAATGTTGGACGCTGATAAGGCCACCAGTTTTTAGCTAAAATCCAATCAACTCCTGCGTAAGTATTGGCGGGATTTGGAATGTAGTTCGGTCCCTTCCAAGTTCGAATCTTCACTTGCCCAATATCTCCCGACATAAACCCATTTCCTACATCAGCCGGTTGAACCAATTCAATGTAATCTGGAATCAAAGGCAATCCTTGCGGATGGTAGTTTGGCAATGTATCACTCGTCGATTGACCATAATCAGCCATCTTACGAATAACAGATACTGGCCTGCTTCCATCGTAGTATCCCTTTACGCTCCAAGCACAAATTGCTGCGTCATGCATGGCACCTCCCATGGCAAAGTAGGATTTGACATCCCACTCTAAATCATCTAAAATTTCGCCCTCGCCTCCCCATTTTCTCACGAAAAGCGGATGATCATGCACGTAGTTCATGATTTTAAACCAGTGTCCAGGCGGTGTTTCACTCGAAGGTCCGTCAGCCCAAAATTCAGCCAAGACGCGAGTGAAGTCACCTCTCTTCACCAACTGTGGCATGTAGGGCTCTCCGGTAACTGGATTTAAAGGACGACCAGTACCGTTGTCTCCGCCATTGAGCAGGTTATAAAAAGAAGGATAATCATCTACAGTTTCCGGAAGTGATAAAACGTTACAAACGCTTAACGGAGAAATATCCATGTATGTAAAGTCGTCTGGAGACAAATGGGATGACCAAGTTGCAACCATAACATTACCAAAAACAAACGGATGTTCGAGACTAGCGGTATCTCCAGGCATTAGCATAGGCGGTGGTCCTGGATCTTTGTAAACGTTCCAGAAATTACCGTCCCTGTATTGAACAGTCTTATCTGCCTCTGTGAGCGAGAATGGCTTTACATTTCCCCATTCAGGAGAAAGCGCCGACGGTGTTGGTAATCCTGGAAAACCATTTTGGTCTACGAAATTTGCCAAGTTAAGGGGCTGCCAACGATTGATAAACGTATTGTTGGGATTGCCTGGAAAAACAGGCAACATCGGTGCATTTACAGGGACGTAATATTGATTGGAATAATTCAGCAACTGATTCGAACCGTCTTGATTTCCATAAGCAATGTATTGAGCAGCTATGTAGTTTCCCAATTTAGCAGCATCACCATCGCTATAGTCAGTGGATGTGACAGAAGTATTATACCCCAATCCAGACATGACAAAATTCGCCATGGTCAGTGTGTTCAGCCAATTTGGAGAAAACTGATAGCGATTTATTATTAGACGATAAGCGGCATATGTTATTGCCTTCTCTCTTGCAAGCTGAATATTTTCAGGAGTTTCAATGCCATTGAATGCAGAGTTGAATCCATTTAAAGTTTGTCCAATCAGGTAGGTCTTCGCGGTGTCATCGAAAATTGCCCATGCATCATACATGGCAGCATGGATGTGAAATAAATTTCGAGCGTGAATCGTTGGGCGAGCGTTATCATTTCGAATAGCTTGCAAAACAACTTCATCCCACTGACGCGCAACAGAATATTCCTGAGCCTGCATTGAAAATGCAGAAATAATGAGCAATAAAAACCCGAGTAAAAGAGGCTTCATAGTTTAAGGTTTAGGCACTACGAAGATAACTCAACTCAAGGCAAAAAGGTTGCTTACATTTATCAGGATTCACATACTTTTTTCAAGTTCGCTAGCCCTCCTTCAAAGTCTTTTATTAATCGATTTTGAAATATAAACATCATTCCTCTGTATCGAAATGGAATTTTACCCATATCCATGGTCCAAGAAACTTCAGTTGTACATGTTGTGCAAGGAGCGCTTATATCTTCGGACGTGCCTGATTCCTTGAAATTAAAAGTGCTCTTGTTCGGGTCTTGAAACCCTTCAAAAAGAAGATCTGATTTTATTTCCTCATTCAAAACAACCGAAGTAATGGTTTGAGTTCCGTTACCTTCTGTGCTTTTCCAAGACCATTTGTGATGCTCCATCATTGGCTCTCCTTCAAAGGTACTTTGCATGCCCTGATCTCGTTGACTCCACATGCTCCATTTCGACCAATTGCTAAAATCGCCAACTTGAACAAACACTTCATTTGCCGGTGCGTTGATTGTGATTGAACGTGTTACTTTCAATTCGCTCGGACCTACAAGGCATGCGATAACGTAAAGAATAACCAAGGACCCAATGCTTATCCCTGAAATTTTAATAAATTTCCTCATCACGCAAATATAAAAATCTTAATCTACATTTTTATACCTTGGACCGTGTGGAGGTCTGCCTCCTGGAGGAGTACCTGAATGCCCACCCCTCTTTCCGACTTCTTCCAATAACACTTTACGAAACTCTCTTTCAATATTCGGAAGCTTGGCGGTTTTCTGAACACCAATCACTTTGCTACAAGCAATCATAAAGTTGGAATCTTCTTCGACCTCCTTTACACGAAGTGCCGATATTTCGTTGTTCAACGATTCAAATGCCTTTTGATTTTCACCAACAGCGTCCATCTTGTCCATTACCTTTTTCAATTCTTTGCGATGGGTCTTTTGCGTTTCTTCATGCGCATTGTAAACTGGCCAAAACTTTTCAGCTTCAACGGAATTCAATTCCAGTTCCTTTGTAAGGTAGGCGCGCTTCAACGCCTCTACTTTTTCGCTGCGCTTCGGCTCGTCGCGATCGGGTTGTGCGAATGCACCCAAGGTGCAAATACACAGTATAAGAATCATTGTCTTTTTCATGCTCATTTTAATTTATGTTTTCTATTAAATCTGTATCCTCTTCCAATAAATACGCTACCAGCTCTTCCCTTGGTATTTCTTTCAATCCCTCCGCCACCTCTTCTTTACTCTTACCTTCTCTTACCTTCTCTTCCCCTTTCTTAACCAAACTCTCATTCTCTATCTTACCTTCTCTTCCCTTTTCTTCCCCTTTCTTATCTTCTCTTACATTTTCTTCCCCATTCTTACCTTCTCTTAACTTTTCTTCACCTCTCTTACCTTCTACTGTCTGCTCTTGTGCAATCTCTTGGTTTTGGTCTATGCCCTTCCACATAAAAAACCCAACACCAATAGCACATGCAGCAGCCAATACCAGCAGCCATTTTCCATTTGGAAAATTCCGAACGGGCATGAGTGCCTTTTTATTTTTTTCGAAATAATCGGAAGGGATATTCCACTCGTTATTCTTCATTTTCTTTTTCATTTAATTCAACCTTCAATTCGTTGTGTTGAATATCTTGTTTTATTTTTTCTACGGCGTGATGAAAACTTGCTTTCAACGCACCTACACTGGTTCCTGTTATCGCCGCTATTTCTGTGTACTTTTTCTCTTCGTAATACTTCATCACAAACACAGCGCGTTGTTTTTCTGGAAGTGCGGCCACCATGGCTTGCAAGCGCAGTTGCATTTCATCGCCGGTGTAATGCGCGTCTTCCTCTAACTGCTTGGCGTTACTTAAAATGCGTTCGTTCCAATCTCCCTTCACCGTTCGCTTGCTTCGTTCTATGTGGCCGAGCGCTTCCCTGTATGCTATGCTGTGCATCCACGTTCCCAATTTACTTTGTCCGCGAAAATTGTCTATTCCTTTGAATACGCGCACGAAAGTCTCTTGCAAAACATCGTTGGTGTCTTCGTGGTTCAATAACATTCTTCGAATAAAAAAGTAAAGCTGTTTTTGGTAGTCTGAAATAAGCATCTCATATCCTTTATCTCGCGTTCTTGAAACGGAAATTAGAGTTAAGATTTCTTTTTCACGTCCTACCATTACTCTTTAGAAGAGAAAGATTCAAAAGGGTTTAATTCGAAATGAAAAATTACCATTTCCCTCTGTGTGTCTCTTGTTCAAGAGCCTTTTCCAAATGCTCGAGATAGGCGTCGCGAGAAATAAGCTCAGCGCCTAATGAAACCAGATGAGAGTTTTCCACCTGTCCGTCTACCCATTCCATTCCGTATTCCTTGCAGCGCTGGATCAAATGCCAAAGCGCCAATTTCGAAGTGTTCGATTCGGTTGAAAACATACTTTCTCCGCAGAACATGCCGCCTAGGTTCACGCCGTACAATCCGCCTACAAGCACATCTCCTTTCCAAACCTCCACCGAATGGGCAAATCCCAAAGCATGAAGTTCGGTATATGCTTGAATCATTTCAGGAAGAATCCACGTTTCGTCTTCTCTCCCATTGCCCGCGCAAGCTCTTACAACTTGATTAAATGCGCGATCGAACGAATAGGTATAAATTCCTTTATCGTAGAGCAAACGAGTTGATTTACTCGGTTTGAAGGAAGGGACATGAAAGACACAACGTTCTTCCGGACAATACCAGCGCGGTTCTCCGGGCTCTTCATACCAAGGAAAAATTCCTTTTGAATAAGCGAGCAGTAATCTTGAAACCGAAAGATCTCCACCAACAGCAACAAGATTGTCTTCAAATTCCTCTGGACCGGGGAACCACAATTCGTCTGAGAGTCTGTAAATTGGCATCGCGATACGAAGTTAGTTCTACTTTGACTTCGAAACGAAAAACTATGCAGTGGATTGAAGAACAATTATTGAAACCTTTCGAGCCGAAGGCCTACAGCGAACTCGATGTATATATTCGGGAGAGCGCGGCTGAAGCGCGAAAGCTCACGCCCACTCCGCGCGAAAGCGCTGTGGTGATTGTGATTCATCCGCATGAAGACGATGCTGGCTTAACCTTAATTCAGCGTCCGGTTTACAACGGAGTTCACAGCGGACAGATGGCATTTCCTGGTGGGAAGAAAGACGAAGGCGATGAAAGCCTGCTGCACACGGCCTTGCGCGAATTGAACGAAGAAGTTGGGCTTTCCCTTCCAACCGAAAAAAAATATTTTAGGCTGAATGAAATCTTCATTCCTCCGAGTCGCATGTTGGTGCAGCCCTTTGCAACTGTATTAAATGAAATTCCGAATTTCATTCCCGATGAAAAAGAAGTGGCAGCTCTTGTCCCTATTCCGCTTGGGCATTTCGGAGCGAAGATGAAGACCGAGCGCATGGACATCTTCATGCCGCACATTCAGCAAACGAAGTCGGTGCCGGCGATTCGCTACGAAGACTATTTGATTTGGGGAGCGACGGCGATGATGTTGTTCGAACTGCGCGACCGCTTGGATTTAAAAAATAAATATGAATAATTGAACCGATCTGTGCGTTACCTGTACAGCGGCATGAAACACCCTTCTTTTGGCACTATTCAACAAACATAAAACGTATGCTTCCTTCAAAGACGAAGAGCTCATGCCGCTGATTGCGGCCGGCAAAGAGCGCGCCTTCGAAGAACTATACACCCGTTACAGCCGGCCGATACATTCTTACTTCTTTCGCATGCTGCGAAAAGACAAAGAGGTTGCAGCGGACTTCACGCAAGAGCTGTTCAGCAAAGTCTTTCGTCACGCAGAAGGCTTCGATGTAAAACGCAATTTCAAGACGTGGCTTTATAGCATGGCGCACAACCAGTGTAAGAATGAATATGCGAAGCATGAAGTTCGCGCTGAAGCGCGAATGACAATTGCGACAGCCGAGGTGCACGAACACGACCGCGACATGGACCGTTCTAAATTCGAGGAGGCATTGCAAGATGCGCTGTCGCAATTAGACGAAACCAAAAGAACCACCTTCGAACTTCGGTTCGTGCATGAACTCAGCAATCCGGAAATAGCCGAAACCATGGGCTGCTCCGAAGGAACCGTGAAATCGCGCATCTTCTACACCCTCAAAGAACTCAACGGTATTCTTCAAGAATACAAAGAACTTTTACTTTCATTTCTCTTCATTATACTACAATCATGAGCACACAAAAACCTTTCACCTATCAGCCCGAAGACTTGGAGCGACTCTTGCGCACCAAAGAATTCAACGGTTTGCTTCCAGAGGAACGCGCCTTTGTGTTGCAACATGTTTCCAACGAAAAGGAATTCAATGAACTCAAAATGCTTTTGGGAAGCATTGAATCTTCCGAGCACGAGATGCAAGATCCTCCTGCTGCCGTTTGGAAAAACTTGAAGAAAGAATTCAATCAGCAGAAGCCTTCACGTTTCAAAGTGTGGCTGAACATTCTCTTCCCTCCTCTTCCTAAGTGGAGCGGATTCCGCACGGTTTCTTTTTCTTTGGTTGGAATGGCCGCGGTTGTCGGCGCAGTGATTTGGTTCGTTCCGAAAGAAAACAACAACGTGGCATTAAATAATTCTTCAAATCAATTAAATGAAGAAAAATCAACGAATTCCAATCAAGACACTGTTTCTGAAAATTCAGAATTCAAAGTAAATCCAGAACAATATGCCGAGCTGAAGCCTGTATCCGGAATATACGTAACACCCGTGGTTCGCGAAGTTGAGGAGATGTATGAAACTCAGACAACGGATGAGGCGGAAGATGAAAACACCCTTGCACCGGCAAACGATGCTCCCGAATCCAAGTCTGTTAGAAGTGTGGAAAATGATTCCCCCACTTCAATAGAAAGTACGAACGCTTCACCTGCGTCTGTTAGATCTTTTAACTTATCACCTGATTACAATTTAACTGCCCCGAATGTAACATTTACCACTAATGGAACTACGAATGTGATTGCAACTGATTCAATAAAAATTCAGCCCAAGAAGAAAAAGAAAACGCCACCGAAGAAAAAGTGACGAATAATTTTCAAAATGGACATTGTATGTTCATTTTTGTGGAATGAAAAAGATTCTTGTTGCGAACCGAGGAGAAATTGCTTTGCGCATTATGCGTTCAGCGAAAGAAATGGGAATTACCACTGTTGCTATTTATAGTGAAGCCGATAGAAATGCACCTTTCGTGAAATACGCCGACGAGGCTGTTTGCGTAGGTCCTCCGCCTTCCAACCAGTCGTATTTACAAGCAGATAAGATCATTGATATTTGTAAAGAGTTAGGCGTTGAAGGGATTCATCCGGGATACGGATTCCTTTCTGAAAATGCTGGATTCGCAAGAAAAGTTCAAGAAAACGGAATCACCTTCATTGGTCCGAATCCGGATAGCATAGACATGATGGGAAGTAAACTTGCTGCCAAAGCTGCTGCAAGAAAGTACAACATTCCCATGGTTCCTGGAACTGAAGACGCCATTGCCGATGTGGAACAAGCGAAGCGTGTAGCGTTGGAAGTTGGACTTCCAATCCTCATCAAAGCCAGCGCAGGCGGCGGTGGTAAAGGAATGCGCATCGTTGAAAAGATTGAAGAAGTGGAAGAGCAAATGGAACGCGCCATTTCTGAGGCAGTGAGTTCTTTCGGAGATGGATCAGTTTTCATTGAGCGTTACGTTAGCGGACCTCGACACATTGAAATTCAAGTTTTAGCAGATACACACGGAAACATTGTTCATCTCTTCGAGCGTGAATGCAGCATTCAGCGCAGACACCAGAAGGTTGTTGAAGAAGCGCCCTCTGCTATTTTAACTCCAGAGCTTCGCGCAGCCATGGGAAAGAGCGCTTGTGATGCGGCCAGAAGCTGCGACTATGTAGGCGCTGGAACAGTAGAGTTCTTGGTAGACGACAAGATGAATTACTACTTCTTGGAAATGAATACCCGCCTGCAAGTGGAGCATCCGGTTTCAGAAAGCATTACAGGAATTGATTTGGTGAAGGAGCAAATTCGTGTGGCTCGTGGAGAGAAATTAGCGTTTTCGCAAGAAGACCTTTCGATAAACGGACATGCGCTCGAGGTTCGTGTGTATGCTGAAGATCCAACGAACAACTTCCTTCCTGATATTGGAAGATTGAATACGTATGTTCGTCCGCAAGGACCGGGCATTCGCGTCGACGATGGATTTGAAGAAGGCATGGACATTCCAATTTACTATGACCCGATGATTGCGAAATTGATTGTGCATGCCGCGAATCGCGAGCAAGCCATTGAGCGCATGACCCGAGCCATAGCGGAATACAAGATTTCAGGAGTTCAGACTACACTTGATTTTTGTTCTTGGGCGATTAATCATGAAGCATTCAAATCTGGAAATTTCGACACGCATTTTGTAAAAGACTATTTCACTCCAGAGATCTTGAAGAAAGAATTGTCGGTTGAAGAAACGGAAGTCGCGGCAATTGCAGCAGAGATTTTGTTTCAGCAAGACAATACTTCTGCTTCGACGAGTTCAACAAACGAGCACAAAACCAGTGCTTGGAAGCTTCGCGCTAGAGACTAATCTTTTGAAACTCGCACCAGCGTTGCATACCTTCGGAAGCTCCGGAGGGTATTGCGTTGAATCCTAGTTTTGAAGCGAGTTCCGGAACCTTCGGATCTATGACCCAACGCTCAGCATTCAGCGGAACGTTGTAGAGCAATCCGGCTGCTGGATAAACTTCCAGCGAAGTTCCCAATACCATAAAGATGTCGGCTTCCTCCACTAACTCAGCAGCATCTTGAAGCAAAGGAACATCTTCTCCGAACCAGACGATATGTGGACGTAAGGGGTTTCCGTGTTCGCACGAGCTGGAAGTCGATTGGGCAATTTGCCCAATTTCATTTACGCAGCATTCGCTTCTCATTTTGGTAAGTTCTCCGTGCAGGTGAATGATGTTTGAACTTCCTGCGCGTTCGTGAAGGTTGTCTACGTTTTGCGTTATGATCGAAACACGGAAGTGTTTTTCCAATTGAGCCAGAATAAGGTGTCCGTTGTTGGGTTGTACATCGTTCAATTGCAATCGACGTTGGTTGTAGAACTCGGTAACAAGATCGGGGTTGCGTTGCCAAGCTTGCGGGGTTGCAACGTCTTCAATGCGGTATTGCTCCCACAGTCCGTTTGAATCGCGAAAGGTGCTAATACCGCTTTCGGCGCTGGTTCCAGCGCCCGTTAAGACCACTAAATGTTTCATAAAATTAAATCATCATTCGCTGACGCTTCAATAAGAACTGAAGCATGCAGTTTTGTATTCCATCTTCAATGGATGTCTGAAAATAGTCGACTCCAATTTGTCCAGCCTTCAATTGCAAGGAAGTACGGAACGCATTCATCTTTTCTTGGTAAGCGTTTCGCAATTCATGCGGATGTGCCTTCACCTCCTCGCCTGTTTCCAAATCGACAAACGAATACGGTCTGTTTTCAAAATTGAAATCCAATTCTTGCTCTTGATGCACCACATGAAAAAGAATGACTTCATGCTTGTTGTGACGAAGGTGTTGTAGCGATTGAAACACTTCTTCTACTTGCTTGGAGTCGTCAAGCATGTCGCTGAATACAACTACCAAACTTCTTCTGTGTATACGTTCGGCTATTTCATGAATGATTGCAGAAACGTTGCTATTATTTTGATAGGAAGTCGCACTTTGTTCCAGCCACTTCTCCATTTCCGAATATAAATAATGAATGTGCGCTTGGCTGCTTCCCGCTTTGGTGTGAACCATGAGTTCGTTTGCGAAAACGCTGAGTCCAACAGCATCGCGTTGACGCTTCATGAGCTCCATCACACTTGCTGCTCCGTAAAGTGCGAACTTCAACTTATTCCATTCTTTGCCTTCTGCGTTTTTGATGGTTGGAAATAGCATAGAAGAAGAAACGTCGACTACCAATTGACAACGAAGATTGGTTTCTTCTTCGTATCGCTTCACAAAGTGTTTGTCTGTCCGCGCCAACAACTTCCAATCGAGATGTCTTGTCGACTCACCAGCATTGTACAATCTGTGTTCAGCAAACTCTACCGAGAAACCGTGATACGGAGATCGATGCATTCCCGTAATAAATCCCTCCACCGCTTGTTTCGCAAGCAATTCAAGTGATGAATAAGATTGTATGTATGACCGATCGAAGTTTATTGGCATTTTGTTATGCTGCTTTCAGGTAAAAGTAAAACTCGCTTCCTTTTCCTTCTATACTTGAAACCAATAAATTTGAATTGTGTTTAACTAAGAAGTCGTTAACCAACTGCAGTCCCAAACCGTGGCCAATTTCATTCATAGTACCTTTGGTAGAAAGTACATCACCTGAATTCAATTTTCTTAAAAACTCCGGAGTCATTCCTACACCAAAATCGATTACACGAAAACACCATCCTTGAGGAGTTTGAAGAGCCGTAATCTGAACTTCTCCATTCTCTTTGGAATACTTCGCGGCGTTAGATATTAAATTACGGAAAACAGTTTCTAACATATCCATATCACCAAGCACCCTTGAATTTGCGGTCAGACCAAAATTGACTTGGAACTGTATGTTTTTTTCCACGTTAGAAAGAGTGCAAATGTTTTTAACCACATCCTCTATTTCCGACAATGTCAATTCACGTTCTGTGTACTGAATGTTACTGGTTTGCGCTCTTGTCCAGAGAAGAAGTTTATCGATAAGATCAAGCACACTCGAAGTTCTTCCTTTAAATTGACCTAATATTGCTTTTTGCATTTCAGGTTCAATTCCGTCGGTTTGCAGAATTTCTGCTGCTGAATCTAAAGATGCTATTGGTGAACGTAAGTCGTGAGAAAGAACTGACATCATGCGATCACGGGTGTAAAGCGTCGATAGTAGTTGTTCGTTTTTTAAATTTAACGTCAGTGTTCGTTGCGTTAATTTCCTATGAATGCCATCAGTAACTTTCACGATAAAAAAGGTCTCGGCAATACAGATTACAGATACCCCCACTAGATTCATAAAACCATCCATTCTAGCAAGGTCAGGATCCATTTTCGGTAGCGCGGTCATTTCGTCCAAAAACAGCATTGAATTAATCATGAAAATTGCATCAACTGCAAGAAAAATGTAACCCGTCTTAGCCTCCTTACCTTGGAAAATGAATAAATTTCCCATCAAGAGAGGAATAAAATAGATGAAGACATAGGAATCAATTCCTGTTTGAATAACCAGTAATTGAATAATTAAAGTAAGAACTATCATGTTCCATACTTTAGAAATAAAGTAATGCTTCAGCTTGTAAAGCCAATAGGTAACCCCGGTAAATAGAATCGTGGAAAACGTTATGGCCGCTTGAAGGTATTGACCTAAAAACAAATCTACTCCCGTATAGACAATACAAAATAAAACTACAATCAACATGAATATTACATGCAGACGCAATGTTTTCTCATGAAGAATTGAAACATCCTCTAAGTTCGACGACTCTATACTTCTCAAAATCTTTTCCATGACGTCCGAATAAACAAATTGATAATGTGAATTGCTAATTTAATGTTCTTTCTTTACGCTTCGACATATTTTTTTTACGTCATTTGTAATACTTATTGTAAAAATGGACATAACTATCAACACACCAGCACTCTTATTCCCAGCGATCAGTTTAATTATGCTCGCATATACCAACCGATTTCTTGCATTAGCCAATGTCATCCGTAGTCTTCACGACCGCTACAAAGGACGCGAGCCAAAGGAGGCTGCCCTACTCTACGCGCAAATAAAGAATTTAAAATTCAGATTAAGACTGATAAAAAACATGCAAATATTTGGTGTGCTAAGCTTCACCTTTGCTATTGTTTCCATGTATTTCATTTACCGCGGAGAAATGGACATTGCTGAATTCACTTTTGCAACAGCGCTCATTTTATTCTGTGTTTCACTCTTTTTATCGCTTATTGAACTCATAAACTCGACGCGTTCACTTGAAATTGAGTTAAGTGACATGGCGGGATTGGAAGATAGCATTTTGGATTATCTCAAAAAAATGATTAAATAGCCGAAGGCGAATGTTGCAGAGCAACGAATGTCCACAGGACGAATGTTGCAGAGCAACGAATGCCGAAGGCGAATGTCCAAAGGACTAATGTTGCAAAGCAACGAATGTCTTCGACGATTGCTTCGCGATTATCTGATGATTACGACCGAACCGGTGAGTTCAATGGGTTCGGAGAAAGATGAGGTGATGATTCGCAAAGTCCAAGTGTAGCCATCTATTTGCGCGTAGTAATCATTTCCGAAAGCGTTACCAATCCAAGCTTGTTCGGGATCTTGCGAATAGAAGATACGGTCACCGTATCGATTGTAAATTCCAAATTCATATTGAATTTCATTCAAATTAAATCCTGACAGAACTGGAAAGAATACATCGTTCACTCCGTCGTCATTGGGCGAGAATGAATTCGGGACAAAGACCATTTCCTCGCGGTTGACAAAGACAGTGTAACAAACTGAATCTGCACATCCGTATTGATTGCTCACTTCCAAGCACGCTTCAAACGAACTTCCGATGGTTTCGTTGAAAGTGTATTGAGCATCTACATTGCTCGAAGACTCTCCATTGATGTTCCATTGATTCGTTGTGTTTCCTAAAGACAAATTTGAAAATTCAACAATTGGATTATTCAGTGAAGGTGTGATAGGTGACCATTGAAATGCCGCTTCAGGAAATAAATCCACACAAACCATGTCCGTAATCGAAACGTTATTCGAGCATCCATTTCCGTCGGTTGAGGTTAATGCAACAGTGAAACATCCAGCAGATTGAAAATTGTAATTGAAACTTCCGCATCCATTTCCAACATTCTGACCATCGATGCTCCAAATACAATTGGACAGTGTTGAAGCAGATGAACTGTTGAATTGCACATTCAGCGGAGCGCAACCTGTTGTTATGTTCGAAGTGAAATTAAATTGTGGAAGCGGAACCACTTGAATGCTCAATGTATCAGCACCCCCGCAGCTTCCTGCAATGGTGTATATCGCTTGATATATTCCTACTCCGAGCGAAGCTGGACTTACCGTTCCACTTGAATTAACGGCGTTTCCGCTCCATGTTCCGCCAGCAGTTGCAACTTGCAGTTGTACAGGACTTCCATTCACACACAACGGAACTTGTGCTGCAATAGAAGCATCCAATGACGCTGCTACAGATATATTCAAGGTTGAAGGTGAGGTGCAATAGTTATCGCTGTCAAACGTAATAAGTGTATTCACATTTCCCCCCACCGCGCTTGGCAGAAACAAGCCCGTACTCGTATTTGTAATTCCCAAACCACCCCATATACCCGGCTCATTCGGAGAACTCAAATCGAATGCAGCATCGGAAATACAAAAGGGTCCTGCTGGATTTATTATTGAAGGAGAAAGTGCGTCGACAATGACATCAAGTGTGTATGTGGAAATACACGTTCCCAAGCCCACTTGGCAAGTGTATGTCCCAGAGGCCAAAGGTGTTGCCGAAGTAATACTTGGATTTTGATTCAATGACGAAAATAAATTCGGGCCACTCCAAGCATAGGCGGCACCTGCGACATTCGTCGCCGATAGATTCAAATTATTTCCTTCACACAATGGTGAATTGGCATTGACTGAAGCAACAGGAAAGTCGTTCACAACAATTGTAATCGAATTGGTTTGAGAACATCCGTTTATGCTCGCGCTTGCGACATACGTAGTGGTTACCGTTGGAGTTGCAATGACGATATCGCCAATATTTGTATTCAACGTAGGATCTGCATTCCAAACGTAATTGGAACTTCCACTTGCATTGAGTGTTGTCGATTCGCCTGCGCAAATTGACAAAGAAGTTGCTATTAATGTCAAGACGGGATCGTTCGGCGAAGGTGTAATGGTGTAAGTATACAATTGCGGGGTTTCGCATTGACCGAGATCTGTCACGGCCAATGTATAATCTCCAGGCTGAAGATTTCCAAGGTTAGGAGTAGTGTTGGTCGTACCTAACCATTCGTAAGCAAATGGACCAATTCCACCCGAAATAGCAACATCTATGGAACCGCTCGTTCCGCAAGACGGTTGCACAATTGCTGGTACTGATTGTAAAGGAATAAATGTTGAGTTGGGAGATCCTGGTGTTGGCGCTGTAGCACCTGTTAACCAATTGTCTTGGCCGTCACACTCGCGGTATATCGATTCACCATCGTTATTGGATTGCCCACTTACTGAACTAAAAACCGGGTCAGTGGCAGATAAGTTAATTGTAACATTCGGACATCCTAAGTTATTTGCGGTAGTGAAAGATGGTGTTTGGGCGAATTGTCCTCCGCCCCAAAAAAGTCCATCCAAAATAACCCCATTCTCATTCGTAAAAGCCAATTGCTCAGAAGTGTTTGTGAATATTCCTACTTGTGAGGCTGGCCCCGAGGTGCAACCGCACGTCCCCAAATCAAGGTTCAGCCCCACTCCCGAATTCGCAGATCCAATTACAAAAAAACTATAAGGCTGAATGATGGTACCCGGAGGAAAGGTCACCCCGAAATCGCCGTCTGTTAAAACGAAACAAGAAATGTCTTGCGGAGTGTTGCACGTGTTGTACAGTTCAACCCACTCTGCAGTACTTGGTGTACAACCGCCGTCGCAACCACCCGCAGCGTTCACCATAACCTCATTAATGACAATGCACTGGGCGTTCGCTAAAAGCGACGAAAGAATAAGCACGAACAACGAGCCTATTTTTTTTCCCAAACTGTTTCCCATTGACAAATTTTGCAACAGCGAAAGTACATCTGAAAGGTACTTGAACAAGAGTTATTGAATCATTAATTCTAGCAATTAAGTCCGCCGAGCGGATACATCCCTGTGGGATTGGTCCATGAAGTGGATTGGTCCGCAGAGCGGATACATCCCTTCGGGATAAGTCCACAAAGTGGAACTATGGCCTTTCGTTTTTGTATATTTGAAATTCAAATTAATTTTATGTCAAGTATTCTATTCTACGCTTTGCGTTATTTCCCCTCAGTTATTCTGCTACAAACACTTTTCTTTAAGTTCTCTGGAGCTGAAGTTTCCGTATACATTTTCAAGTCGATAGACGATTATATGCATTGGAATCATGTTATGGAACCATACGGACGCATCGGAACCGGTTTGGGTGAATTGATTGCTGGATTGCTTTTGTTGTGGCCGAAGAACAGTCATTACGGTGCTGCGCTTTCGCTTGGATTAATTACAGGGGCCCTAATTACGCACCTCATGATATTAGGTGTTGATGTGAAAGGTGATGGTGGAAAGGTATTTTACTTAGCCGTTGCAACATTCATCTGTAACATCATCGTTGTGTATCAAAGCAGAAAATCACTTCCTATTCTTAAATCAATTTTCAAGTAAGCGCGCATGCTCGCTACCATCGAACATACCTTAGAAGAACTGTCACATATCATTGGGCAGTTGAATAAAATTGATTTCAGCAACCCTTTACCCGTGTTGAGTAATTCCACAATAGGACAACACACAAGACACAGCATTGAAATGTTTCAATGTTTGTTGAAGGGATATGACAGAGGGGAATTTTCTTACGACAATCGTGAGCGCAATTTGCTTTTAGAAACAGATATTTCATTTGCACAACAGCACCTGAAATTGATTTGTTCCGAAATAAATCTTCCGAATAAATCTCTTACAAGCACATACAAGCTTGGAGAATCAAACGTTCAGGTTGAAACTAACTTCTTTCGTGAATTGGTATTCAACCTCGAGCATTGCATTCATCACAATGCCTTAATTCGAATTGGAGTTAATGCCATCTCGGACATTGTCATGTCTAAGCATTTCGGAGTCGCACCTTCAACCATAGAATACCGTAAATCATGTGTATTCTCAGTATAGTTAAGTCGGCACAAGGAATTGTCATCACCTCGAATCGCGACGAACAGCGTTCTCGAAAAAACTCACTGCCCCCTGAAATTATTGATCTCGGTGAACGCAAAGCAATCATTGCTCGCGACGCACAGGCGCAAGGAACGTGGTTTCTTACAGATAATCTTGGAAGAACAGCCATATTGCTAAACGGTGCTTTTGAAAGCCACATTCCAGCTCCACCGTATAGAGAAAGCAGAGGCATTATTTTAATGAATCTATTCCAAGAAGAAAATTTCAAATCAGCATTTCTGTTTTACAACCTTGAAAACATTGAACCCTTTCAAGTCATTTATTTAGATACTGATCAAGGTTTTCAATGCATTTGGGACGGGAATCAAAAACATTTTTTCACAATAGACCTTTCAACTCCACAAGTATTCTTCTCTCCCACTCTTTATACAAAAGAACAACAGGCAGAAAAACGAAAACACTTTTTCAAGACACTTACTGAAATCGGTTCAATGGATGCATCTCAACTTTTGGAATTTCATTCCAATCAAAATATCAATTCCTTGGATTTGAATTTTTTCATGAGTCGCGAGCACCAAACAACCAAGAGTGTTAGTCAGGTTGAATTGAACTCAACACAAAGCAGATATGTTCATTGGCAATCTTGGGACGGTCAAAGTCATCAACACGCACTAGAACATGTCGCTCACGCTTAAACAACGTTGGACACGATTAACTCATTGGGAGTATTGGCCCATGTGGACAATCTATTTGCCCATGGGCCCCTATTATTTCTTCGAAAGTTTTCGTTCTGGCGGGTTGGGATTTTTCACGCGCACCAATCCAAATTTGCCCACCGGAGGAATGGGGCTCATGGACAAAGAAGACATGTACAATCTTCTTCCGAAAGGATCTTTTCCGAGCACCTCATTTTTCGATTCGAAGACGAGTTTCACTTCCATTCAATATTGGATTTCAACAAACAACATTGAATTTCCTCTTGTGGTGAAACCAGCCAAAGGATGCCGTGGGCGTGGTGTTGAGTTTATTCATTCTAAAAAAGAACTTCAAAATTTCATCTCGAATTGCGACGAAAAAATGGTCATTCAATCGTTGATTCCCTTCCACCATGAAGTTGGAATTTTCTATGTAAGAATGCCTGGAGAATCTCGCGGAAGAATTACCGGAATCGTTGAGAAAAAGGGAATTGCAATAACAGGAGATGGCATTCATTCCATAAAAGAACTTGTTGCACACAGCGAACGCTATGCGTTGCATTTAATTCATTTGGAAAAAGACAGTTCATTAGACTTGAACGAAATTCTTCCAGCTGGAAAAACGAAAGAACTCTCAAGCATCGGGAATCACGCGCGGGGAGCAACATTCTATGATGTCTCGTTTCGAAACAGCGAAAAACTCGAACGTGTATTCGATTCTATTTCAATTCAAATTGAAGGTTTTCATTACGGAAGATTCGATGTGAAATTCGAATCATGGGAGCTGCTTGAAAAAGGAGAATCGTTTTCCATTGTTGAATTGAATGGCGCGAACAGCGAGCCCACACACATTTATGATCCCAAGCATTCCTATTTCTTCGCCTTAAATGAATTCAGAAAACACTGGAAAATGATGGCGCGTATTTCCAGGAAGAACAAATCTGTTTGTCCAGTTATGCCTTGGCGGAAGGCGTTTGCACTTTTTCAGGATTTGTAATTAGCGAATAATAGTCACGTGACCGGTCTGCTCGAAAGGCTCTTGTCCGTTTTTCGGTAGAATCTTAATTAGCCAAGAATACACCGCGTCTATTGCGTAATACTCTCCACCGTCTACTTCTCCGTACCATCCTTCGTTTATGTCCTTCGTTTCGAATAGAACGTCGCCCCAGCGATTGAATATTTTGAATTCATAGGTTTGAATCAAAGACTCTCCTCTTATTGATGGCATAAACAATTCATTCCTTCCATCGGCATTCGGAGTGAAGCAGTTCGGAACGAAAATAGAAAACTGATCTGATACTGCCACCGTCCCGCAACTCAAGTCCGTGCATCCGTCTGCGTTGGTTACCAATAAGCATACGCTGTATTCGCCGGGAGCTTCATTCGGAAATGTGAAGACCGGCTCGGGAGCATTTAAATAATACATGTCCATAATGGTCCAATCGTAATTCACTGCTCCCAAGGAATAATTTATAAACTGAACGGTGGTATTTCCGACATTCGGAGAAATAGGTGACCAACTGAAAGTAGAAACAGGTTGTTGAGAAACACAGATGTAATCGACAATAGAAGAGTTACTGCTGCATCCATTTCCATCGGTAGTCGTTAGCATGATATCATAGCATCCTTGGGTGTTAAACGTGTAGTTCAACGAAGCGCAATTGTTACCACTTGGAACCCCATCTACCCACCACGTGCAACCGTTACCTACAGGAACACTTGTATTGGTTAACGTCACACTCAATGGTGCGCAACCTGAATTGACATCGGCTGTGAATGAAACAACTGGCAATGGATTTACAGTTATTGTTTGTGTATCGCTATCTCCACAACTTCCTCCAATAGTATACGTGATGGTCGTTGTACCCGCTCCGGCAACGCTCGGGTTGAATGCTCCTGTCGCTGGATTGGTGATGCCTAATCCGCTCCAAGTTCCGCCGGGACTGGCAGCAGTGAGGGTTATCGGATTCGCGTCTATACAAAACGAGCCTGGATTCACAATCGTTGCATCCAATGGGCCGTAAACCGTAATGTTCAAATTACCTGTAACAGCGCAACCAGCAGGCGTGTATGATATTATTTCAGTTCCAACTCCAGCAATAGCAGGATCGAATATTCCTGTAGAAGAGACTCCTTGACCACTCCATGTCCCTCCGGCTGGAGTAGCATTCAATTGCACAGGAGCTTCGGAAACACATAATGGACTCTGATTGGAAATAGTTGGAATAGCAGGACCTACAAAAGGTTCGGATGTAAATGCATAGGGACAGCCGTATTGATCTTCAATTGTATAAGTTACAATATCTCCGTCAAGCAATCCACCAACCACTATAGCACCATTGTTAGGAGCAGTATCGTCTACAAAGAATGCGTTTGCTGGAAATAAATTCGTTGCTGTGAATTGCGTACCCAATAGTTCAGGCGCCCCTCCTGAAAAACTAACAGTCAGAGTTTGTGCGGCGCAGTCTTGAGTTGAAGTTCCTTCAATAATTTCAGGTAAATAAGTGTAGGTATATGTTGAACCTAAGTCATAACACATCCCATCAAAATTGGTAAATGAATACGTACCCGTTGTCACATCGTACATGGTAATAGGGGTGAAATAAACAGTGTTGTTCGTAAACGTTCCTGCTGGAAATTGTGCTATAAAACTACCGTCGTTTAAATCTGCAATATCTTGTGTAGAGAGTGTTCCAACTAAGCAAGGATCTGTTTCAATTGAACCTCCTTGCACGACCGTTGGCGGACATGCATAAACCAAATACCAGATAGCTGGATTGTAGAGCGTATCATCGTCAAAAACATTTGCAGAGAACAAGTAGTCATTATTTGACACAATATTGAACTGATCACTGTAACATAAGTACTGTGCACTATTGGAGTTTCCCGTGGTTGTTGCATTAAATGTACCTGCATTTACCGCACAAACGCAAGGGTCCGGAGCAACGTATGCTACTGAGTTAGTGCAAGTTGGTGCTGCGCTGAAATACACAGTAACTTCGCAAGCCAAACCATCGGAGGGAATATCTAAAATTGAATAATTGATTGGAGAAACAAAAGGAGCGTTAAATGTGACCTGCTGTCCTCCGCATGTTTCAATTATTAACTGACCTGTTGCAGGAGCGTTCGAGAACTCAACATACCCCGTCACGTCGTAAGAATTGTTCGCAAAATCACAGGCTGCAATATCGGCTTGCAAAAAATCCATGTTACAAGGAGTTACAGCACAAGGAGCTGGAGCATTGTAACTTACGGTTCCTGTGCAAGTTGGGTCTGATGAAAATGTAGCAGTGACCGCACAAGAAGAACCATTGGCAGTTAGATTTGAAAATGTATAAGGTATACTAGAAGCAAACGGCGGATTTAAAACTATTGGTGCTCCACCACATGAATTTGTTATCGTCAGTGTTCCGGTACTTGGCGGATCAGTTACTGTAATTGTCCCGCTTACATTGTATTGTTGAGTAGCCTGGTTACAAGCTGTTGGATTAGCGGTTATACCGTTGAACGTACAAAGAATAGCGCAATTTGTGGCACCTAGACCTCCAGTTTGCGTTGCAGTTATCTCAGTTGGTTCGTTTGAGTAATTCGTAACTAGCAGCATATACCACTGACCAACTTGGGCATTGGGAATGTTTACTACTTCTGTCGACTGCGGATCAAAACTACAATCAACAGTATTTCCGCAGGGATAAGAAAAGCAACCAAAAGAGCTATTATTGGTTAACAGAGCATTATTGCAAGTAATAGTGCTGAAGGGGCCCCAACAAACAAAATCGACATCCACATCGGCACTGTTTGTTAATGTTATATTGATGTTTCCAGCCTGAGAAATATTTAAGTAATACCATGCTGGGTTGGGCTGAGAAAACAAACACTCGTAATCAGGACCAACTTGCGCAACTCCGTTGTCCACTCCTGCGGGAAAAGTCACTCCAGTTGAAGTACAAAAGGGCGCCGCTGACTGGCAGTCCTCCTGAGCAAAGAGTATACTCACTGCATAAAAAACAAACAAAACAGAGAATACGATTTTTTTCAAGACGTTAGTTTTGTGGGTCAATAGTACGGGGCTTAAAGAAACAAAAAAACTTCAAAAAACACTCATTGTTTTGCAATTTAAGAATTTAGTTGAAATAACCAAACTGATTCTTCACAAAAAAAACAGCACTCGATGAGTGCTGTTCCAATTGTTCTAATTGCAAAAAAAATTAATCTATCTTCTCAACCTTAATCAACTCAACTTCAAAAATTAAAGTTGAAAAAGCCTCAATCTTTCCTTGAGCTCTTGAGCCGTATGCCAATCCTTGAGGAATGTAAAACGTATACTTAGAACCTTCAGTCATCAATTGCAATCCTTCGGTCCAACCGGGAATAACTTGATTCAATCCGAAGGTTGCCGGCTTTCCGCGATCAACAGAACTGTCGAAAACTACTCCGTCAATGGTTGTTCCGTGGTAATGCACCGTAACCTTGTCGTTTTTATCAGGCATGATTCCTTGTCCTTCGACATTCACTTTATACTGAAGGCCGGTAGCTGTTGTTTTCACACCAGCTTTCTTCCCATTCTCAACAAGATAAGCTTCTCCACGTTTTTTATTCAGTTCGTTTTTCTTTTGGGAATTTTTGCGGACCTCTGAGTTAATAATTCCTGTTGCTTTGTCTTTATCCAACTTCGCAACACCAGCTTTGCTATCTGAAATAGCTTGCATAATTAGCTCATCTGACAAATTCTCAAATCCCGCGTTTTTCGCGTTCTCCATAACAGAAAGTCCGAAAGCATATGACAAACTATCTTCATGAGTAAGCAATGCTTTTGCATCTGTCTTTCCTTTTTTCTTTTGAGCGAAAGTCGCAGTTGACAAGGCGACTAAAGCAAAGCAAATAGCTAAACGTTTCATAGTTCTTAGTTCGCGGGTTTAATCTCTACAATTTCCATTTCGAAAATAAGCGTTGCGAAAGGAGGAATAACTCCACCTGCACCTTGTTCTCCATATGCTAAGTTCTGTGGGATGTATAGCTCATACTGTCCACCCGCTTTCATCAACTTCAACCCTTCTCCCCAGCCTGAAATCACTTGTCCAGCCGTAATTGTAATTGGCTCATTTCTTTCGTAAGAGCTATCGAATACCTTTCCGTCTACCAAAGATCCTTTGTAGTGAACAACGATGGTGTCGTTATCGTCTGGAGACAATCCTATTCCTTCACGAATAACTTTGTATTGCAGTCCAGACGCTGTAGTTATCACTCCTGGCTTCGCGCCATTTTCCTTTAAAAATCCTATTTCCTTTTCCATTGTTTGTGTTGCTTTTTCTGATTCTCTTCTTGCTAAAATTCCTTGAATGTACGGATCTACCATTTCATTTGGAAGTTGATTGGCCTTGTTCGCATGATCCAAAACCGCTTGTCCCATGATACTTTCATTCAGACCTTCAATGCCGCTTGTAGCAATGTTATTTGCTATGCTAACACCAATGGCGTATGATAGACTATCGTTTTCATTCTTTAAAACAACCGTAGATTTCTTCGGCTCGTCTTTTGGCTTCTTCTTTTTATCTCCTTGATCCATTGCGTTCGAACTTAATACCAATAAGCTCGCTCCAAGAAGTACAATATGTTTACGTTTCATTGAAATTTATTTAGGTATGCAAGATAATCAGATTCTAAGTTCATTCGTGTATTTTTGAAGAATGAAGCCATTCAAATTATTGTTCTTTCTTGGTCTAATGACGTTTGTCAGCATTTCGACATACGCGCAAAACGAAATGTATGGTGGAATTACGCTTGAGCAATTGACGTACAATAAATCAAGTATGTACTCAATTGGAGCCGATGTGTACGCGCCCTTTGGAGATCGATTCACTTTGAATTACAGCTTGAAATTGGGATTTAGTAAAGACTACAGCATAGCTTTTCACTCACCTGTATCAACATTATTGGGAACATATTTGCTTGCATTAAATGGTGAACTTCCAGGAATAGCTTCGCTAGGACTTCTTTGCTTGGCCATTCCTGAAGGAGTTGGGGTTTATCTTGGTCCCGATGGGCAAGCCCTGCATCTTTCAGTGAATCCGCTTGGTATGGATTATTTCGAGTCTCCTGATAAAGCCCTTGATTATATCGGAATGAGTTGCAGCGCAGTTGCGCGTATTCATTATAAAATGAAATCGTATTTCCCTTCCTACATCACTCCAATGGTTGGGCTATACTATCGCTATGGCCAATCGAATTTCAGTGAGCAATATGGGATTCGATTTGGAGTTTCCTTTGGAGTTGCGTCAAAAAGAACAGATGCTGGATCCAGCCTTCAAGAATTATTGTATGAATAAACTACTACTCTGCTCTCTCTTCCTTATCCTTATGGGAGTTTCATATTCTGCAGTTGCACAATCTGACACGCTTTTTATTCAAAACTGGGAGAATGGACATGCCATCTATCTTTTGCCCCCAGGCAAATTTCAAATGAACGATATTTGGACAGCCTCAGATACGATTTTTTATCCGCCTGTTCCAAAATTCAGAAAATTCAAATTCAATCTGAAAGAAACATTTTTACCGTTAAACGCCTACCAAGGCAAACTTGTTTATTACGATCCTTGCGATGGCATCTTCGAGTCGGCATGGGCGTTCAACGATTCTGCTCTTGTTCACATCTATTACGACGGTCCTGAAGGCTCGCCCATTGCTGCTATTGAATCTGAAAGCGAAAATGAAATTCAATTCAGAATATTGTCATTCAATTATGACGACATTGAAAAGTCCCTCGAATATTATCTTACCGTTAAAACGATGAATCAAGAAAAGGGTATCTTCCTTTTCACTTTTGAAAATCCGTTCGATAGGGAGTCGTATTCCTTTCCAGTTGTTGAACAAAGTAAATTGCACTTGCTTCCTGTTTTAGTGAACGAATCGAAGTATCAGAAGTATATAGAATTCGCTTTTCCGGAAGAGGAAATTACTCCAGAATTGTTCAAATAAAAAAGCTCGCCGTTGCGAGCTTTCTTCGTTTTATACCTCTACTTAACCAAAACCACTTGCTAGAAGTTCAACTTAATTCCAAAAGCATTTGAAGAGATTTCCGGGCCATCTCCGCATGAAAATTTTGGCAGCAATGCGGACTCCCAGAAAAATGACAAGCTGCTAGTAAAGCCAACCTCTGTATATAAGTTTAACATGTACTCGTTCACGCCGAAATCACCCGCAACGCGCTGCTTGCGTTTATCTCCGTTTTCCTTCCATTTGTATAGCGCATTCGATCCAATTAAATAACCTCCAATGACACCGAATGACATGTGGAAAATATTTCGTTCTTGGTTCATCCAAAGGTCTTCTCGGTCCTGTTCCGTTACTTTACCGTTGTATTGAAAAACCAAAGGCACTGTGATGTAGGTTGAATTTAATGTAGCCACATCACTCACCGGAAAACTCCCTGTTTGAAATCCAAACGTATCCGCCTCTGCCAATCGTAAATTTCGATTGATGGCAATAGTCTCCCAAGTAAATCCCAATCCTGTTCCTAAACGAAATCGATCTTTAATCAATTCAAAAGACGTGTTAACGACACTCATCCCAATGTATCCACTGGAATTCCTTTTACCCTGATTTTGCAACCATTCTGGCTCATACGAATTTTGATCCGCATCCATGAACGTCAAAAATCCAAAGCGTATACCCCCGAATCCGTGCCAAGGAAAATCTTCTATCGGAAGTGATTTACACTTTTTATCTGTTGTTATAAGTCTCGACGTTGAATCGGGATAGATATCAATCTTCATATCGCCCAACCGAATGTGCAGGGTATCATCTTGATTCCCTTTAATCGTTGTATCCTTCACTGCACTCCCTTCAACCACAATTTTATACTCCTTGTGTTTCAACTCCGCGTTAGCAGCATCCTCAGCCGCAACAAGAGCTTTCTTCTCTGCACGCTCGGCCTTTTTTTGCTCTTCTTCCTTGGTCTGCGCGCCAATCACTCCTGCAGTCAACGCTAACATTAAAACTAAAAATTTTGTTTTCATATCATTGAATTTAACTTTAACTAAATCTTCCCTTAAATAAAAATCGTCGAAGACAATCGTGTATGCACCCTCGTTGCTTGCAACATTCGTCCTACGGACATTCTTTTCATATTAGAAACCAAACCTTCTCCCTTTCCAATCAACAACCAATCGATCATTATCGTTATCTCTATTTCGTGCAGCGCGAATAATCCGCTTAACCTTCCGAAACTTCTCAACGCGTTCATCGATTTCTTGTGCAATCAATTCTCGAATGGTTAAATACTCTTTAGTTTTTTCTTTCTGTTTGAATTGCTGAAGACTTGAATCTACTTTGGCCACTAAAAGTGAATCTTGATTGACTTCAATTTTCATTTCATTTTTTGTGGAATCCACCAAAGGAATATATACCAGGTCCGTCCAAGGTATTGTACCATTTGGAAAAACATATTCATATCCAAGATCCCACTTATTCTGAAAAACCGTTCCTCCACAATACAACGGGAAATTCATATCGTTCCAAGGGAGGAGCCATTCAGAGCTAATGAAAATAATTGAATCATGTTGTTCGAACTTCTGTTCAATCTTCTGCTCAATCTTCTTCTCTGGACGGTGATAAACATACTCCACTGGAGCGGGCTCATCGGGAATGACAATGAAAGTTCGAAGCACCAACGTCACAATCCATGCGGCCGCCATGCCACTTATCCAGAAATAAACACTTCGATTATTCTCTTCTTTCTTTAAACGCTGCTTGCGATCTTCATTAGAGCGAACATCCAAAATTTCCTTTTGAAAATGACTCTGTATTTCCTCATCGGAAACAGCATAGCGCTTCAAAGAATCCTTTTTATCAAACGAAACTGCTGTCCGTTCAACTTTCGGAAACTCATCTTCTGTATGTTCATTCCATTCGTTCATGCTGTCCAATGAAGGGTTATAAATTCTTTCAATTCTTTTCTCGCTCGAAAGAGCGTTACTTTCACCATTGATTCGGAGAGATTCGTTATCTCTCCGATCTCGGCGTATGAATAGTCTTCGTAATCGCGCAGAAGTATCAATTGTTTTTGTTGAAGGCTCAATCGTTCCAATCCCTCGTCTATTAATGCTTTCAACTCACCGCTGTGATCTTGCTCGGCAACTTCCTTTGAAGCGGGAATGTTCTTCTTCAACTTATCTCTTCTCGACCAATCCACTACTGCGTTGTATGCTGAAGTAAACAGATACGATTTCGCTTTGCTTGATTCGACATCGTCTTTCTTCTTCCACAATTTTTCATACACATCTTGAACAAGGTCTTCTGCCAATTCTTTGTCGCGCACCAACTTTAATACAAATCCAAAGATTCGATCAGACCACAGGTCTACTGCTTCATTGTATTCTCTTCTGCTCATTCGACAAAACCAAGACGCACCAACTTACCAAAAGTTACAGGACTTCAAGAAATTTTTCTAAACATTCAAACTTTGCGTCGCTCAGAACGAAGCTCCCTGCGGGATTTCCTATTGCTATTTATTAGACTCAATTTATCAAAGAGCCTTTTGCCCAAACCCTTCTTCATGGAAGAATTGATAATCGCTTGAGCCATTTGATTAACTGCATTGGAATCATTACTCGCATTGAATAATGAATCTCGATTCCTTGTTTTCAAAGAATCTGTGCTTGTTGAATCTGCTCCAGGCAATGTAACAACTTCCCCTAACGGATAGCCTCCCCAAGGTCCAGAGCCGTAATGAGTCCAATTGTCCATATAAACCACTCCGCCACAACCGTAGTAGGGGAAATTATAGATTTGGAAATTATAAGGAAAAAACCAATCTCCAGTCAGCATGTAGATGGTATCGCGCTGCTCAACTTTCTTTTCAATCTTCTTTTCTGGACGGTGGTACTCGTAGACAATCGGAGCAGGCTCTTCAGGAATAACAATCATAGCACGAAGCGCAATCATGGATCCCCATGCTAGAAACAATAAGCCAATTCTTATATAGGTTCTATTCAATTCCTTCCGCTGCTCCATTAGAAGACAGACTCACATTTCACTAAAATAGTTTCCTCGTTATGAAAAATAGTGACAAACCTCACCTAAAGATTTCGAATCAAATCCTACTTTCGCACTATGAGAATCATTTCTTTATTCATTTTAGTTCTTGTTTCGCTTCATTCGGCAGCGCAAGAATTTCCTTATACCGTTGTTTTAAATCCGGTGTATTCGAGTCCAGACATTGCCTTGCAATCCTACGCTTACGGCGTTTGGGGAAACAGAGTGTTACTCATTGGCGGAAGAAAAGATGGCCTTCACGAACGTCAGCCATTCGCCGCATTCGCCGCAGATGGTATGCCCTCTAACATTTCAATATTGGATTTGAACAACTACTCTTCAACTCCAGTTGAGTTCGACATTCTTGATACTCCGTTAGCAGAACAGTTCTCTTCCACCAACATTCAATTCTATCAGACCGATAGCATTCTTTGGCTTACCGGCGGTTATGGCTACAGCGCTACTTCGCAAGACCACGTGACTTATCCGATGCTTACAGCTATTAACTTGAAGACTTTCTTTGAAGCTCAAGACAACGGGACCTTCGCTTTCGAAAGCTTCGATTTCATTACCGACGAGCGCTTTGCTGTGACAGGGGGGGCTTTGAAAAAATTGAATGGTGTTTATTACTTAGCGGGGGGACATCGATTCGATGGTCGCTACAACCCCATGAATAATCCGACCTTCACGCAGACCTACACAGAAAAAATTTCGAGATTTATTCCAACGTTAACCGAAAGTGGAATTCAGGTTGAATGGTTATCGGAATTCAGCGACCCAGCTTTGCTTCATCGAAGAGATTTAAATGTGATGGAAGGAATTGATTCGAATGGACAAATGAATTTCACGCTGTTTAGCGGTGTGTTTCAGCAGGTGGCGGACTTACCTTTCATGAACTGTGTTGAAGTGAATGAGCAAGGAGCAACTGAAATTCCAGAGTTTCAACATTTATTGAATCAGTACCACACCGCCCATGTTTCCTTGTATGACGAAGTACTTCAAAAGCAACACTATTTGTTTCTTGGTGGAATTTCCGAGTACTACTACGAAGGAGATGTCCTTACGCAAAATGTTGATGTGCCCTTCACGAAAAACATAGCTTGTGTTACGCGCAATGCGAACAATGAATGGATCGAAGAACTTAATCCTTCGGTCTTACCAGCACTCTTGGGCTCGAGTTCCGAAATCATTCTCAATCAAAACCTGCCATTCATTGAAGGTGATATTATCGACTTGAATTCGGCTTACGACGGCAGTGAAATTTTATTGGGACATATGCTCGGGGGCATTCGAAGCACTGGTCAAAATATTTTCTGGACGAATAACGGAACGCAGAGCGCGCCAAATGATACATTGTATGAAGTTTGGTTGGTGCCGAATTCAATCGATGTTGCATCAGCACATGCACTTCCAAAAAATGTCTTTACCATTTACCCGAACCCTACTAGCGGAAAATTCCGCATTGAATTTACATGTAGAAAAAATTGCGATGTGGAATTAACAGCATTCGATTCGAATGGTAAGAAAGTGGCTTTTGATAAGCTTGGTAAATTTTCAGCAGGGAAACACAGCGAAGAAAATCGCTGGAGGATCTTCGATAACCCGGGCATGTATGTTCTTCAACTAAAATTAGGAGAAGAAATCATTACTCAGAAATTATTGGTTGAACCTTAACCCAACGAAACGCCTATCAAAGACCCTATTCCGAAAGTTATTGCTGCTGCGACGAGTCCAAATAACACTTGACGAAACCCGCTGTACCAAACGTTTCTTCCCGTAAACAATGTGATTGCCGCCCCAATTCCGAATAATCCGAATGCACTGCATACGGTGCTTAAGATTATCGCTGTGAATCCAGTTGTAAAGAAGAATGGCACAACAGGAATAATAGCCCCGGTTAAGAACAGGAAGAACGAAGAATAAGCCGCTTCCATCGCAGAACCTTTCATCTCTTCCGCATTAATCCCCAATTCTTCCCTCACTAAAATATCCAAGGCTTGTTCTTTGTTCTGCATAATTGAAGCGGCCATTTCTTTCGCCTGAGCTTCTGGAATTCCCTTGGCCATGTATATTAAGGCTATCTCTTGTTGCTCGCCTTCCGGATTAATCTCTAACTCTTCAGCTTCTAATTCCATTTGATTTTCAGAAAGCTCTTGTGAAGACTTCACACTGATCCATTCACCCAATGCCATCGAAAGAGCACCTGCTAGCATGCCTGCAAGTCCCGTCATAAGAACAGGCCCACTTCCTGCGCTTGCACCGGCAACTCCCATGACCAAACTGAAATTTGAAACCAATCCGTCATTACCACCAAGAACCGCAGCGCGTATGGCATTTCCGCCAACATTTCTGTGACGTTTTTCAAAACGCGCCAAGGAAGAACCTGAGATGTTTTTATTCGTTTGAAGAATATTTCGAAGAATAGAAACGTGAGCAGTATCTGAAATCGAATTCTGCATGTTTTGCTTTTTACGCGCGTTTAATACACCAGCAGACAGACCCTTTTCTGTATCTAACAATACACCTAAGACATAATCATATCCGAATATCTTTCCAATTCTTCTTAACGTCTTCGCTCTTCCTGAAGGAACTGGCATATCGGATTCAGGAAGACCTTTACTCTTTAAAAAAGCTTTTGCATGCCCCATTTCAATCTCACTCATTTCACGAAAGACATGCGCGACATTCGGATCTTCCTCATGCTCTGCCAGCAAGGCGTAAAGAAAAGAAGCGTCAACTTCGGTTTGAATACTCGTTAGGTTTTCCATAAAATGAAATTTTATGCAAGGTCGATGAAAATACAATCAATTGCAAGAAGTGTTTAATGGCAGCACACGTTTACGAAACAAATAGCGCTTTTTATTACGAAACGCAACCACCATTGTTATGTTAGGGTTAAATTCACGCCTAAATTCATTCTCAATGAAAAAAGCGGTGGTTATGAAATTCAAATTGGAGGGCTCTATCGCAATCTTAAAATTAAAAAGAGCGATGCATGAGTTTTCCAATTCGCATATTTCTACACCATTGAAAAGAAAAAGGAAAAAGCATTAAGAACTATAGGAGTTCCTGAGTTTTAGTATCTTTATTGAATGAAGAGTCACATCGCATTCATTTTATTTCTCGCTGTAGTTCTGAGTTCTTGCAGCATTGAAAAAAGAGTTTATCAATCGGGTTATTATATTTTCGGTAGAAACTCTTCCAATGATGATGTAGATGTTGCCAAGGAAACAAAGCCTATTGTCTTTGAACAGGCACCCACCATAGAACAAGCATCTGAAGCAGTTGTTGTCCCAACTGAACAACATTCAACTTCAACTTCAACTTTGCCGTCAAATTATTCTGATTCAATAATAAAAGACAACAATCTTTCAAATATAATTCAGACGAATAAAATTCTGACCAGAACTTATTCCGACTCCATTCCTGACGATGGAAAAGTACTTTTAGATAAATACGAAAAAAACCACAAAGCAAAAAAGAAAATTAGGGAAATTGGTTTTTTCCCTGCTATTGTTGCTGATCTCGGACTTGTCATGACCCTTATTTTTCTTATTCCTTGGCTCTTTGAATCATTAGCAAACGACTCGCTCTTTTTTACTTTTGTGTTTACGTTCCTCTTTGGGCTTGCAATGCTTATTCCTTTGTCTATTGCATATCTCATTCTTTCTATCATAACGAAGAAACAACGTCGAAAACTCAGACGAATGGGATTGGTCAAATAAGAATATCTTACCTTCTATTACCTCTTCCTCCCCTCGCTTCCCTTTTTCAAAGCCTCGCCATCGGCATTCGTCCGCAGGACATTAGTGCTTCGCACATTAGTCCGCAGGACATTCGTATCTTTGACACATCATGAACCCTCAAGTAGACATCATACTCGAAGAAGGCTGCGGCCGATGCAAACTAGTCGGAACCCCACAATGCCGAATCATCATTCGCAATTTGGAAATGAAGGCGCTAAGAGAAATCGCGCTGGACACTGGATTAGACGAAGAAGTGAAATGGGGATTCCCTACGTATACCTTCAAGAAGAAAAACATTTTCATGCTAGGAAGTTTCAAAGAATATTCAAGCATCATGTTTTTCAAAGGAGCGTTGCTTAGCGACCCTGAGAAAATTTTAGTTCAACCCACAGAGAATTCGAATTCAGGAAGACAGCTTCGATTTACCAATGCGAAAGACATTCTTAAAGCAAAGAAAACGATACTCGCATACATCTTCGAAGCCACTGAAATTGAGAAGTCAGGCGCCAAGGTTGAGGCCAAGAAAACTTCTGAATATCCCATGCCCGAAGAATTAAAAAACAAGTTCAAAGAACTTCCTGAATTAAAAGCGGCATTTGAAAAACTCACTCCAGGAAGACAGCGTGGATACTTACTACACTTTTCCCAAGCCAAGCAATCTGCCACTCGGCTTTCTCGAATAGAAAAATGCATGGAAGCAATTTTCAACGGCAAAGGCATGAACGAATAAATAAAATTGAAATGAGCAGTCCAAATCGATCTAGAAGAATTCTCATACTCATCGCCCTGCTCTGCTTGGTCGTTGTGATTGTTTATGCTTTTCAGTCGACCAGTGCTCCAGTTGTTTCAAATACAGAACCGAAACAAGAAGAACAAAAGGAAGAAATTATTCCAACCGAAAACATTACACACCTCGAGTATCCCGCAGTTCTTCCCAACGAGAAAATAATTTCTCATTCAGGTTATTCCTTTGTCTATTCGGAAGAACATGAACAAGCGAAATGGATTGCTTATGAGTTGACGAAGGAAGAGACAATCAGTCTTTTCGAACGGACAGACAAGTTTCTTGTCGACCCTATGGTTTCAACGGGCACCGCTGAGAATTCTGACTATGCGAATTCCAGATACGACAGAGGACACTTGGCTCCAGCTGCTGACATGGGGTGGTCGGCCGTTTCAATGAAGGAAAGTTTTTACTTCAGTAATATGAGTCCACAACTTCCTGGATTTAATCGCGGAGTTTGGAAAAGATTGGAAGAACTCATGCGTTCGTGGGCTTCAGATTACAGTGCGATATACATTGTTACTGGCCCAGTCTTAAAATCAGGATTACCAACCATCGGGGGCAATCGCGTTTCTATTCCGGTCGAGTATTACAAAGTCATTTTAGATTACACCCAACCCGAAATTCATGCAATAGGGTTCATTCTTCCAAACGCGTCATCGAGTGCTTCGCTTAACACCTTCGCTGTAAGCATTGACGAGGTAGAGAGCAGAACAAGCATTGACTTCTTCCCTGCCCTTCCCGATGATCAAGAGACGAAACTTGAGAAAGAGGTTTGTCAAAACTGTTGGCACTGGCAAGCTTCTAAAACGAGTAATGGTTCTGGATCAAATCAAAAATCAGGAACTTCAGTACAATGCTCTGGAATAACAAAAGCAGGGGCTCGTTGCAGGCGGATGACGTTAAGCGAAAACGGAAGATGTTACCAACACGGTGGAAATTAACACCGCTTTTCTGTCATAAATAAAATCTATAATTTCATAAAAACTATTGATGAGTACTCTAAGAGTATCACATCTACTTTTGGAGAGTCAAAACAAGACTCACTAAAAAAAATATAGTATGAAAAAATTCTTAGTTCTATTGGGAATCGCCTCATCCGCTAGCAGTTTTGCGCAGCATCATGAAGGCATGACCGGACAATGTCCCTTCCACTCATCAACCACTCCAACAAAGACTGAAGTCATTGGCAGCGGACAGAGCAACAAAGATTGGTGGCCGAATGCACTTAATCTTGATGTGCTGAGACAAAATTCCAGTTTGTCGAATCCGATGGACGAGCAATTCAATTACACGAAGGCCTTCACTACGTTGGACTATTTCGCATTGAAGAAAGACATCAACACATTACTTACACAAAGCCAAGATTGGTGGCCAGCAGATTTCGGAAACTACGGACCATTCTTCGTTCGTATGGCATGGCACAGCGCAGGTACATACAGAACTGGAGACGGACGTGGAGGTACTCGTTCAGGAATGGAACGCTTCGCGCCACAAAACAGTTGGCCCGATAACGCGAACTTAGATAAAGCAAGAAGATTGTTATGGCCAATTAAACAGAAATATGGCAACCAAATTTCATGGGCCGACTTAATGATTCTGACAGGAAACGTTGCTCTTGAAAACATGGGCTTCAAGACGTTTGGATTCGGTGGTGGACGTCTTGACGTTTGGGAGCCGGAGCAATACGTTTACTGGGGACCTGAGACGAAATGGTTAGACGACAAGCGCTACACCGAAGGAAGACAACTTGAAAAGCCTTTGGCTGCTGTTCAAATGGGATTGATCTATGTTAATCCGGAAGGACCAAACGGAAATCCAGATCCATTGGCTTCCGCGAAAGACATTCGCGAAACATTTGGAAGAATGGGAATGAACGATGAAGAGACTGTTGCGCTTATTGCAGGTGGACATACCTTCGGAAAGACGCACGGTGCGGGAAGCGCTTCGCATGTGGGCGAAGCACCAGAAGGCGCTGGAATTGAAGAACAAGGTTTAGGATGGAAGAGCGACTTCAATACAGGAAAAGGAAAAGATGCCATCACTTCAGGATTGGAAGTAACGTGGAACTCTACTCCAACACAATGGAGCAACAGATACTTCACCACACTCTTCAATAACGAATGGGAATTGACAACGAGCCCTGCTGGTGCGAAACAATGGACTCCGAAAAAAGGAGTTGCCAATGTTCCAGATGCGCACGACGCCACTAAAAAGCAATTGCCAGGAATGCTTACCACCGACATCGCATTACGCGTTGATCCTGCCTATGAAAAAATCTCAAGAAGATTCTTAGAGCATCCTGAAGAATTTGCAGATGCTTTTGCTCGTGCTTGGTTCAAGTTAACGCATCGCGATATGGGACCGAAGACCACTTACCTAGGCCCTGAGATTCCAAAAGAAAATTTGATCTGGCAAGATCCTATTCCAGCTTTAAATCATGCTACGATTGACAACAATGATATTGCGGCATTGAAAACACAATTGCTTGCCTCTGGATTAACCTTAAGTGAAATGGCTTCTACTGCATGGGCTTCTGCTTCTACCTACCGTAATTCAGACAGACGTGGTGGTGCAAACGGTGCGCGTATTCGCCTTGCGCCGCAGAAAGATTGGGAAGTGAACAACCCTAAGCAATTGACCAAGGTGCTTGCAGCTTATGAAAAAATTCAGAAAGACTTTAACGGAAAAACGAAAGATGGCAAGAAGGTTTCTATGGCTGACTTAATTGTTTTAGCTGGAAATATTTCAATAGAACAAGCCGCTAAAAATGCTGGGGTTACCATCTCTATTCCGTTTACTCCTGGACGCATGGATGCAACACAAGAACAAACAGATGCTGCATCATTTGCAGTGCTTGAGCCAATGGCCGATGGATTCCGTAATTATCTAAAAACGAAATACACTGTTCCAACAGAAGCTCTTCTCGTTGACAAAGCACAATTGTTAACACTTACTGCTCCTGAAATGACTGTATTGGTTGGTGGTATGCGTGCATTGAATGCGAATTTCGACAATTCAAACAACGGTATTTTCAGTAACAAGAAAGACCAATTGAACAACGAATATTTCGTTCAACTTCTTGATATCAATACCACTTGGAAGGCTGCAGATGCTACTGAAGAAATCTTTGAAGGAAGAGATCGTAAGACGGGTGAATTGAAATATAAAGCAACTCGCGCTGATTTGATCTTTGGTTCAAACTCTGAATTGCGCGCTGTTGCAGAAGTGTATGCTAGCAACGATGCGAAAGAAAAATTCGTGAAAGATTTTGCTAAAGCTTGGAACAAGGTGATGAACCTAGACCGCTTTGATGTGAAGTAAGTCGTGAAGTTGAACGTGTTGAGGAAAAAAGGTCGACAATTGTTGGCCTTTTTTATTTCAATTTCTTTTCGGTTTGAACGAACAGAACAATGACGCTAATAATCAATAAAGAAACCGAAATCACGGCAGACACTTCATCAGAGATAGGCAGCGTGATCAGCATTCCTCCGATTGCAAGCATAACTATACCTTGCTTCAGCATAAGCCGCGAAGAATAGCGCTGTGCTTTGTCCCAATTCTCTTGAGACTTCATACTTCTCACAGTGCGATATCCGTATATGCCATTAATCTTCTTTGGCGGGAACTTCATTGTGATAAATGCTGCAATGGAAAAGGCTAATCCAACCAAAAACAAAGGAAGTAAACCCATGATTATTTAATTTCAATGGTCACCTTTTTGCCAAAACCAACTTCGAATAATTCCAAGAGTGTTTTCAAAGTCATATTCCCCCCATCGTTTTCAATTCGAGAAATGTAACTGCGCTTCTTATTTACTTTTTGCGCGAATTGCTCTTGAGTGAGATTGGCTTGTTCGCGAAGTTGTCTCAAATGCATTCCGATTACAAATGCAGTAGATTCCCTTTCAATTTCATCTCTTCGCGGAGTTCCAGTCACACCAAAAATCTCATCTTTTACTTCACTCCAACTTTTCAATTTTGGACCTTCACCTTTTTTCTTCATAGTATTTCTTCATTAATTGAACTGCTTTCTTTATTTCTCTTGCGGATGTTTTGCCCTCCTTCTTGACATATCCATTCAGAACCACAACTAACCTATTCGCTTCAAAAAAACAAAACACCCTCCAGGTATTAGATCCCTGAGAAACTCTTACTTCACAGAGTCCTTTGGCGTTTTTTATTTTCTTAAAATAGTTTATCGGTATACGTTCAATCTCTTCAATATATCGAAATATTTTACCGAACTTGTTTTGAATCTCCTCGGATTGAGAATCAAGAAAAATTACAAAATCTTCATCATAAAAATACAGCTCCCGAATTTTCTGCATAACAAATGTAACTTATAAGTATCATTACTCCAAAATGGGTTTTGAAATTTTACACTGAAAGTTTCCGAATCCTTATGTGCTAGTTATGTCAATTCAAGAATGAACCATTAATGGTTTGGCTTGTACAACACGACTTCTATACCTTTATAGCAATGAATAAACTTGTTCTAATTCTTAGTCTCTTCATTCTTGGACTACCTGTTTCCAGTTTGGCACAAGAGGTGCAATGCCTCTTCAAACCTTATAACAAAAAAGGAAGCAACTACTTCTTTTCTACCTACTGGGATGTTTCTCCAAGCAACCTAATGGATGGTACATGCATTCAATACTTGTCGAACACAAATGAGATCTATGAAAAGCGTATTTTCAAAAAAGGAATCATTCAACTTGAAACAACGAACTATATCAATCCAATGCGCAAGCGAACACACTTCGAACGTGTGAAGCGCGACAGCACCATAGCGGAATACAAACAATACCGAGAAGATGGGAAATTAGAACGCACAACAAAATACTACCACGACCAAACCGGTCGACGCTGCTGGCAAGATTCTCATTATTATCCGAACGGAAAACTGCAATCGACTCAGTCTTTTGCGGCGCTTCGTGCTGAAGAGCTCAAAGGATTTTCCTCTGATGTTATTCCAGAGCATACGATTGATTCAGAAGGATACGGCTGGCAAACAGTTCCGATTGGCGTGAGCAAAACTTATTTTCAAAATGGAAAACTGAATACCCTAAGCACCTTTGGTTTTACAAAAAACGCATTGGCGGCTTATGACATTGGACTGCATGGCCCGTATGAATCCTACAACGAAGAGGGAGTATTAATGTCAAAAGGACAATATGCTAACGGACGAGCGAATGGTGAATGGCGTTATTATTTCTTCGATGGAAAACTTTCTGAAGTAAAGACTTTCAAAGATGATTTCGGAATTGGCACGTGGATCGGTTATCACTACTCAACAGGAAAAGTTGCCTACACCGAAGTGTACGACAATGAAAAATATTACTGGCCTGTACCTAAAACCACGCGCTACAACGAAAAGGGACAAGTGGTTTACGAAAAGGAAATATTACTCGATGGAAAAGGATACGTTAAATCGTATTTCGACAATGGACTTCCGAATGACATTACCATCTACTACCACGGGCCTTCGGAAATATCGGAATACTACGCTTACTTCGAAACTGGAAGATTGAAACGCAAAACATATTTCCGAGCCAAAAACGACACGCTAAGCGCAGAGTATTTTGAGGACGGTAGCATGAAACACTTAAACCTAACTCCAAATATTGGAAGCGGGAATACAAGGCAGTACATGGCCACGTATTACTCCCCTGGCAAAATGCAATCTCAGTCTTACTACACCTACAAAGACGGCATTACAGATCAGCACATTGAGCAGTTCTACGAAAACGGAAACTTCAAATACGAATTGGTTCTCCATGAAAAAGAACAAACCGAAAGAGACTTCTATCGAAACGGAAAATTAAAAACCGAAAAACATTATGTCAACGATTTACTGAATGGAAATTGGATTCAAAAAGATTCCTTGGGAAACACGTTTCGCAATTGCTTTTACTCTTCCGGATTCAAACTCGGAAAATGCGAAACCTTTGAGCCACTAAAAATCAATTCTGCACCTAAAGACGAACTTAAGGTGTGGCGAGCAGCCGTGATTTCAACCTATATGAGACGGTTCTACAACAACAGTATTCAAGACCCTTCTCCGAGTTTCGTTGAAAAAGAAATAATAGATAAAGAAGCAGAAATCATTTGGAAAGTAGTTGAGTATTGCAATCAAAATGGATACACTTTTCTACCAAATGTTGATGCAAAGTTTGAAGGGAAAATTTCATACACGTTCAATGCACCAGTTAGTGCATACAATCCGTATGAAGAACAAGTTGATTCAATATTAGTTTCAAGAGGATTCAGCATTTCAAAGAAATCGAAGCAAGGGGGATACTGCACTTTCCAACTTACAACCGAGGATTACCATGGTATAGCATCGTTCAATGAAATGCTCGTTAATTATTTTCCATTTAACAGTGGATATTTCTATGCGAACAGTCTTCAATCTGAAGTTGATTTCGGGTTGAGAGGAAGTCGCAACTTCAGCAGTTTTTTATTCGAACGAAGAGAAAACGAGAAGGCCTATATTGTAACACTTAACAACTACGGCGCATCAAAACTATTTACACTCTACGATGATGGGGACGTTGAGTTTTACAACGGCCGCGGAGATTGGAGTCAACCTGACATGTCTAACTACCAGCATATGTGGTGGGATTGAGTTACCTCACACTGTACTCGCCAAGCGTAGTCGCAATCTCATCGGCAAGTGGAAGAACTTCTTTCGTTCCTATACCCACACAATAGAACCCTCCATTTTTGGCGGCTTGAACACCTGAAATAGCATCTTCGAAAACAATGCATTCACTTGGAGCTAATCCGAGTTTCTCAGCAGCAGTTAAAAAGACTGTTGGATCTGGTTTCGATTTAGAAACGACATTTCCGTCTACAATAGCATCGAACAAATGTGTAATTCCTAAGCGCTCTAAAATCATCGGAGCATTCTTCGAAGAAGAACCCAATGCAATCTTAATTCCTTTCGACTTACAAGATTCTAGGAAAGGAATGGCTCCGGGCAAAGCCTCATCTGGATTCATTTCAGCAGCCAATTCCAAGTACCACTCATTCTTTACGTCCATGAGTGCTTGCTTCTCCTCCGCTGATTTCTCAATGTTTCCCTTCTTCAAGATCAACTCCAAAGACTCGGCTCGGCTTACTCCTTTCAAATGCTCATTGTCGTCCAAAGAAAACTCTACTCCGACCGAATTGGCTAGTCTTTTCCAAGCTTGATAATGATACTTCGCAGTATCTACCAAGACACCGTCTAAATCGAAAATGGCTCCTTTCATTCTGCGTGATGGAATACGTATTTAACGTGGTAGTTCACTAAACCGTCGATAGGTTTCTTAATGATGTTACCCAGGCGAACACCTTCCAAACGACAAGCTTCTTCCAAACAATGTTTGAAATAGTGAGAGATCGAGCCAACGAAATGAACAGGTACTTTGTCCCAATTTTCAAAGGACTTCACGTGAATATCTAAGAATTCGCGCATACCATTCACCACCCAATTCATCACATGTGGATGATGAGCGAAATTTCCAATGAAGCGTGTGAAACTAGCCAGGTATACGTTTGCGTTTGGCTCGCGGTATATTTTTGAAATGAATTCGTCTTTGCTTAACGGGAAACTTTTTTCAAAAGCTTCAACGATTTCCGTAGGAAGCTTTTTGTAGAAATACTCACGCAACAAAATCTTACCGAAGTAAGAACCGCTGGCCTCATCGCCTAAGATGTAAGCCAATGAAGGAACGGACTCATGAATGTCTTTTCCATCGAAGAAACAAGAATTACTTCCTGTACCAAGGATACAAGAGATACATGCTTCCCCATCGTATGTTGAATAGGCACTGCCTAATAAATCGTGTTCAACCAACAATTCAGCTTTCGTAAAAACAGCACGCAAACCGCGTTCTATAATTGCGCACATCGTTGGCGTGCTGCTTCCAGCACCGTAGAAATAAATATGTGAAATAGCGTCTGCTTGCAAAGCAAGAGGAGCATTGCCTCTGATTGCACCTTCAACTACTTTTTCATCATGAAAATATGGATTCAACCCCATCGTTTCAAAATTTCCTAATCGAGATCCTTTCTCGTCAATGAGAGCCCAATCACATTTAGTGGACCCGCTATCAGCTATAAGTATCATTTATCTTTATTTACTATGGTTTCAACTATCAATTAACTTCAATTACATTTTGTGAAGCAAGTCAATTACGCGCTTGCTGTATCCTGCTTCGTTGTCATACCAAGACATAATCTTCACCATGTTTCCATTTGCTGAAGTTAAATCGGCGTCGAAGATACTGCTTGCCGGATTTCCAACTACATCAATACTTACAATTGGATCTACACAGTATTCCAAAATGCCTTTCATTGGACCATCTGCAGCTGCTTTCATGGCTGCATTCACTTCCTCTTTCGTCACATCTCTTTTCAAGATGGCCACTAAGTCCGTTAAGGATCCGTCTGGTGTTGGGACGCGCACAGCAACGCCGTCTAATTTTCCTTTCAATTCTGGAAGAACCAATCCAACTGCCTTCGCTGCACCAGTGCTTGTAGGCACCATGCTTAAAGCAGCAGCTCGAGCTCTTCGTAAATCTTTGTGCGGAGCATCTTGCAAACGTTGGTCGGCAGTGTATGCGTGAACCGTTGTGATATATCCCTTTTCAATTCCGAACGTATCGTTCAACACCTTCGCAATTGGAGCCAAACAGTTCGTTGTACAAGAAGCATTCGATACAATTAAATCTTCTGGTGTAAGCGTATCGTCGTTAACGCCAAGAACAATTGTCTTCACGTTACCGGTTGCCGGAGCAGAAATAACAACCTTCTTCGCTCCTGCTGTGATGTGCTTTCCAGCACTTACGTCGTCTGTGAAGAAACCGGTGCTTTCGATAACCACATCGATATTCAATTCACCCCAAGGTAAATTTGAAGGATCCTTCTCCGCATACACACGAATTTTCTTTCCATTCACCACTAGGAAGTCGCCATCGGCAGAAACTTCTGCATTCACTCTTCCGTGAATACTATCATATTTCAATAAGTGAACAAGCGTCTTAACATCTGTTAAGTCGTTTACTGCGACTACTTCAATATTGTTATCGGTTAATGTGTGACGAAAGCACATGCGGCCGATACGTCCAAAACCATTGATTGCTACCTTTTTCATTTTCTTATTTTTTTTCTAATTATTATATCGCTAGAATTCTCGCAATTCGCAATTCATCTCTGTTTGGAAGGTTGCTTCGTGTGATGGCTTCTTCCAATGACGTATAAGTTTCTCTGTCGTTTACAAGGCCAACCATGACATCTTTTCTTCCTTGAAGCAATCCCTCGACAGCTGCAACGCCCATGCGTGAGGAGATTACTCGGTCGTAGCAGCTTGGCGCTCCTCCACGTTGAAGATGTCCTAAAACAGAAACACGCGTGTCGTAATCTGGATTTTCAGCCGCTACCTGGTTCGCCAATTCGTAGGCAGTTCCGCTTTTAGCTCCTTCAGCAACAATAACAATTGAACTGGATTTACCACTCTCTTCACTTGCGCGAAGGATCTGCATTAACTCTTCAGAAGTCATTTCATCTTCTGGAAGAACAATGGCAATGGCCCCTGCAGCAATACCCGCTTTCAAAGCGATAAACCCGCTGTTTCTTCCCATTACTTCCACGAAGAAAATTCGGTTGTGCGAAGTCGCGGTGTCACGAATCTTATCTACCGCATCTACAACAGTGTTCGTAGCTGTATCGAACCCAATGCAGTGATCGGTTCCGTATATATCGTTATCAATACTTCCTGGAATTCCCATTACAGGAATACCCGACTCTTGTGAAAGAATATGAGCGCCGGTGAATGTTCCATTTCCTCCTATTGTAATGAGTGCATCTATGTGATGCTTCTTCATTTGCTCAATAGCGGCTGCTCTTCCTTCTACAGTGTGAAATTCTTTGCAACGCGACGATTTCAAAATGGTACCGCCACGACCTAAGATGCGCGCAACCGAACGTTCATTCAAACGTTTGAAGTCACCTGCAATTAATCCAGCGTAGCCTTGAAAGATTCCTTCCACCTCTACATTGTGAAAAGCGCATGCACGAACTACCGCGCGTATAGCAGCATTCATACCCGGAGCATCACCTCCACTGGTTAGAACACCTATTCTTTTTATTCCTGAACTATTCATGATAATTTTCTTGAATGCTAACTTAGTGTAAAAATTACACTAAGTCCAAAAAAAAATTATTTTCTTTCAAAAATCACTTCGTAAATACATTACAACCTGAGGCAAAACATTTGTCTCATGAAAACACAAAACCCTTACTTCAGCGAGACCACCTCGGATTTCTTGCCTCTATTCACAGCTGGACCTAAGTTGTGGAAAATCTTTAACAACAACGGATTCACGCAGCAAGCGGGATTCAGTGCGAGCCACGCTTCGCGACTTGGATTCGAGCCTGGTAAAATGATTCACCTACGCAAGAACGGCGACTGCATGATTGTCTTTTTGAAAGACGGTAGAGTGCACGTCATGAATGGTCCGCTTTCACGCTGGCATTTATTCGACAACCTAAACATTGCTACTTTGCGCTGCCTCTTGGCTTTCGCAAGTTTAAATGAAAACGATCAGTTTGCTTTTCGCTCTTACATGAAAGAGCAATGCAAAGGATTCCGCGACTTGTTTCATCATTTGCCAACGAACAATGTGGGTTGGAAAAACCGTTTCTTGAATTACTACAGCAGCTATTCTACGAAAGAGCTTTTCGAGCTTTCGCTTTAACTACTTCATTCTTTTTTCTCAGAACGGACTATCATCTTCATCCAATGGTTTAACCATTGGATTTGTTTTGTTGTAAAACTGGTAATGCGAAGAATGGTAATACACCAAGTCTTCTTCATCGCGAACTCTAGAATCTGCAGTAATAGCCACTCCTGAGGCAAATAGAAAATCTGGACTGAAATAATCGGTGTTCATCCAAGCGTTAATGTCCTTACGTAACATAAACACGCGTTTGAAATATTGATTGAAAATATGCCAATTGAAAATACTCAACAGCGAAGGGAATTTTCCGTAGGAAAAATCAATCATGTCGCAAGCTGTGCTTGTAACAATTAGAACTCCTCTCTCAGTTCCAACAATATCGTCATTCACCCCCCCCAAGAATATCTTCAATAACTCCGGAGATATTTTACCGTCGGAATAATTGTATTTGAGTTTGTCTATGATAATAAGTCCACGCGGATGTTTATCTCTGAATTTCAGAATCCCTTCCATTGCAACGTTCAACTTGGGTTCTTTGAATTCTTGAAAATAAAGCGGGCGAGAATGTAAATCTTCCAGGTACTTGAGACAAAGCGAATCCCAATACATAGCATCGTGCGTCACTTCATGAAATGAGGGAATTGATTCCTTCGCGCGTTGCAGCATAATCTTATACATGAACAACTCTGGAGAGATGTCAGAACTTAAATAAAGCACTGGCATTCCTTCATCGACATTCTTCAATGCAATTTGAAGCGCCATGCTCGTACTTCCGGAGTGTTTATGCGCAACCAACAACGAAATTTCTTGTGAACGAATTCCACCGTTCTTGTCCCATAAATCAATTCCTGTTGGAAAAGAAACGACATCATTCGTTTCGTTCTGTTCTATTTTTCGCAGCGAGTGCGTCATTAATTTCGACCAAGTAAACATGTCAATTGTTTTACGCAAATTGAAGGTTGAATTGCTCTCGTTTTCGAAATGTTGAAAACTAAAAAAGGGAGCTTTCGCTCCCCTTTTTTTTTAATTTGTTAAAATCTAACAGCTAAATTATTTCACTTCAGCAGCCTTTTCAGGTTGACCTGATTTTCTGTAACATTCTTGAAGCACTTTCTTCAAAGAGCCTTGTGTTGGATCTTGATCGTAACAAACTTTAAAGTGCTCTGCTGCTTTCGCGAAAACACTCTTTGTTTCCGCTTTACAAGCATCGTAGCGTGCAGTTTCTCTTGGAGGAATGGCGTCACACACTTTGAATTTCTCTACCCCTTGATTGTAAAACATAACAGCCAAGTTGTAATGAGCATCGAAGTATGTTGGATTCAATTCCAACGCTCTGTTGTATACCTTCTCTGCTTCAACTGGATTGTTGTTCTTTTCGTAAGTCACACCCAATACGAATAAAACACTTTCGTTCTTCGGATCTGCTTCTGTTAAAGCAATCAACACGTCGTGTGCCTTCTGGTAGTCTTTGTCTTCAATGTAAATATTCACTTCTGCTGTTAGGATTGAAGAGTTCTTTGGATACTTCGCGCGTGCCTCACTTAAAATCTTTAAAGCTTCATCCTTTCTTCCTGCTTTAACCAACATGTTTCCAATGCGAGAATAGCAATCTGCAGCTTGGTAATTCAAGCTCGCACAAGTAGTGAAATTTGCTAAGGCTTTATCTACGTTACCGCAAGCCTCATGACAGATACCCGAGTAATAAACATAAATGGTATCAGTTACTCCGAACATTTTGCTCGTTGTAATCAAATTATCATAATGCCCTGCCGCTCCGCATGTATTACTCGCTTTATAAGCAGCAATCGCTTTTTGCTCTTCAATTCCTCTGGCGCGATCTACAACAGCACCAATCTCCATAACATAGTCTTTGCTTAATTCCAAAGCCTTAGAATAAGAAGCAACCGCCTCATTGAAGCTATTCGCGTATTTCATACTTAAAACACTGTCTGTTGCAATGTTCATGTAAATATCACCGCGGTATCTCCAGTATTTTTCTTTACCGGTGGCCTTCGGGTTTGAAGAGGCTTGATTGATGTAATTCAAAGCTTCCTCGTAATTCTTGTCTTCGTTTGCTCTGAAGGCATTGGTAAGCTCTGCTTGTGCGAACGTTGCAAACGATGTTAGAACTGTCGCGAATAGAATGAATGTTTTTTTCATGATATAGGTTTTACATTTTTTCCCTTTGGCAACGTTAGTGCCAAAAGAGATTCTGTGCAATTTATTCTTCACCTCCTTCAGTTGGAGCTGCAGTTTCACCTTCGGCTGCGTTTTCCTCGCCTTCGGTAGCCTCGCCTTCATTTTCGTCGCGAATCACAGCACACACTGCCGCAATCTCGTCGTTTCCACGAAGGTTAATCAACTTCACCCCTTGGGTATTTCTTCCCATCACACGAAGTTCATCAACACTCAAACGAATCGCAATTCCAGATTTATTGATAATCATGAAATCGTATTCATTGTCTACAGCCAAGATCGCACACAACGGTCCAGTCTTGTCAGTGATGTTAATGGTCTTCACACCTTTTCCTCCGCGATTCGTTACACGGTAGTCTTCCAACGAAGAACGCTTACCGAATCCTTTGTCAGATACAACCAAGATGTCGCTGTTCGGGTCGTCTACGCATACCATTCCAATTACTTCGTCGGTAGCGCTTCCAAGCGATACTGCTTTCACCCCCTGTGCTGTTCTTCCAACCGCACGAACTTTCACTTCTGGGAAACGAATGGCTTTACCTTCTTTTGTTCCCATAATGATCTCGCTCGCTCCAGTTGTCAAACGTGCTTGCAACAATTCGTCTCCGTCTACAATGGTAATCGCATTGATACCTGAAGAACGAGGTCTGCTATACGCTTCTAATGATGTCTTCTTGATTAATCCTTGTCTTGTGCAAAGAATAACGAAGTTCGATTTCAAATTCTCCGCGTTATTCAAATCCTTCACAGGGATGTAAGCCAAGACTTTGTCGTCTTGCTCAATTTGAATCATGTTTTGAATTGCACGTCCTTTCGCTGTTTTTCCTCCTTCTGGAATTTCAAACACACGCATCCAGAAACATCTTCCTTTCATCGTGAAGATGAGCAAGTAATCGTGGTTCGTTGCGGTGAAGATGTGTTCTACGAAGTCTTCCTGACGTGCAGATGTCCCCTTCGCTCCTACTCCGCCGCGGCTTTGCGTGCGGTACTCGTTTAAGTTTGTACGCTTGATGTATCCTGCGTGAGTAATGGTTACAACCATTGCTTCATCAGGAATCATGTCTTCAATGCTCAAGTCTGCTGAAGAGAATTCAATGATCGAACGACGCTCATCGCCGAACTTCTCTTTCAAATGCGTTAACTCATCTTTAATGATTTGCATACGCAACTCCTCGCTGTCCAAGATTGCACGAAGACGTGTAATCAACGCCATCAATTCAGCATGTTCTGCGCGGATCTTATCACGCTCCAATCCTGTAAGACGTTGTAAACGCATTTCAAGAATTGCTTTTGCTTGAATCTCCGACAATCCGAATTGTTGAATTAATCCGTCTTTCGCCTCATCTGGCGTTTGAGATTTTCTAATCAATGCAATAACTGCATCAATGTTATCTAAGGCTATTAAATATCCTTCTAAGATGTGCGCACGCTCTTCAGCTTTGCGCAATTCGAATTTCGTTCTGCGTGTAACAACCTCATGGCGGTGTTCAACGTAGTGACGAATGATGTCTTTCAAATTCAATACTTCAGGACGTCCGTTCACCAACGCAATGTTGTTAACCGAGAATGACGTTTGAAGTCCTGTGTATTTATAAAGGTTGTTTAAGACAACGTTTGAAATCGCATCACGCTTCAATTCATAAACAACACGAACACCGTTTCTATCTGATTCGTCGCGTATCTCAGCGATTCCTTCAATCTTTCCTTCAAGAACCAATTCCCAGGTGCGCTTCACCATGTCGGCTTTGTTGATCTGGTAAGGAACCTGTTCAACAATGATACATTCGTGGTTAGCCACTTCTTCAATACGTGCCTTCGCACGAATAACTACACGACCTCTTCCCGTTTCGTATGCAGACTTCACTCCTTCCAAACCGTGAATAACACCACCTGTTGGGAAATCCGGTGCCTTGATGTGTTGCATTAATTCTTCAGTCGTGATGTCACGATTGTCGATGTATGCAGCAATACCGTCGCACACTTCAGTCAAATTGTGCGGAGCCATGTTCGTTGCCATACCCACCGCAATTCCGCTAACACCGTTCAACAATAAGTTTGGAACTTTCGCTGGCATAACGCGAGGCTCTTCCAACGAATCGTCGAAGTTCGCTTGCCAGTCAACGGTGTCTTTATCTAAATCTTCAAGAAGCTCTTCAGCCAATTTTCTCAAACGTGCTTCAGTGTAACGCATTGCTGCTGCGTTATCACCATCCATCGAACCGAAGTTACCTTGTCCGTCTACCAGCGGGTAGCGCAAAGACCAAGGCTGCGCCATACGAACCATGGTTTCGTATACAGCCGAGTCACCGTGTGGGTGATACTTACCCAAAACTTCTCCGACAATACGTGCTGATTTCTTGTATGGTCTGTTCGACAACATTCCCAAATCGAGCATACCGTACAACACACGACGGTGAACTGGCTTCAGTCCATCGCGCACATCTGGTAAAGCTCTACTCACAATCACCGACATCGAATAATCGATGTAGGCTGATTTCATTTCATCTTCAATGTTTATCTTAAGAATTCTTTCTCCTGATTCCATAGTGGTTGTTCCCGCTTAAAAAGTTGAACTGTCACGGGTACGCGAAAATACTCCAGATTGAAGCGAAAATTGACCAATTGTGGCGGTTATAGTTATTCACAAATGACAAAAAGGCTGTGGAAAATTCAATGGTATTATGTTTTGAGGAAGGGAAGTAAGGAATACATTTGAGGTTGACTAAATAAGGTAAGGAAAGATATGGACGCTAAGTTTTCAGAACAAGTACAAGAAGTCCTGCGATACAGCAGAGAGGAGGCATTGCGATTAGGTCACAACTACATCGGAATAGAGCATTTTTTATTGGGAATACTTCGTGAAGAAGATTGCACCGCAACGAAGGTTTTAAAAAGCTTGGGCGTAGACCTTTCGTTTTTACGCAAAAGCGTTGAAGCCTCTGTGCGCAACGCTGGTTCTTACGGTTCTTCAACCGTAACAAGTTCAGGTATTTCTTTGGTGAAACAAGCTGAACGCGTATTGAAGCTTTCATACATAGAAGCGAAATCGCACAAGAAGACCATGGTGAACACAGAGCACCTTCTTCTCACTATTTTGAAAGACTCTGACAATGTCGTTACTCGAACACTCGAACCCATGGGCGTAGATTACAACGCGGTGAACCGCGAATTAGGTGATGGAGAAGATGAAAACGTTCGCAAGTCTGACTTGCCACGTGCAGAATTCCCTAATGCAGATGACGACGATGAAGAAGATCGTCCATTCACAGGTGGAAGCGGCGGAACAACTAAGAAGCCAGGGGATTCAAAAAGTAAAACTCCTGTACTAGACAACTTCGGTCGCGATTTAACCAAATACGCAACAGAAGGGAAATTAGATCCAATTGTTGGACGCGAGAAAGAAATTGAACGTGTTTCGCAAATCCTTTCCAGAAGAAAGAAAAACAATCCAATTCTTATTGGTGAGCCAGGCGTTGGTAAATCTGCAATCGCTGAAGGTCTTGCCTTGCGAATCATTCAGAAAAAAGTATCTCGTGTGCTTTTCGATAAGCGCGTAGTTACCTTAGACATTGCTTCATTGGTTGCTGGAACAAAATACCGCGGACAATTCGAAGAGCGCATGAAAGCGGTGATGAATGAATTGGAAAAATCTCCAGATGTCATTCTTTTCATCGATGAAATTCACACCATTGTTGGCGCGGGTGGCGCAAGTGGAAGCCTTGATGCAAGTAACATGTTCAAGCCAGCGTTAGCACGAGGCGAAATCCAATGCATTGGTGCTACTACACTTGACGAATACCGTCAGTATATTGAGAAAGACGGTGCTTTAGAGCGTCGCTTCCAAAAGGTAGTGGTTGATCCAACTACGGTTGAAGAGACCATTCAAATTTTAAATAACATCAAAGACAAATACGAGTCTCACCACAGTGTAACTTACACAGATGAGGCTTTGGAGGCTTGCGTGAAACTAACCGCACGTTACATCACAGACCGTCACCTTCCAGACAAGGCCATTGATGCATTGGATGAAGTGGGATCTCGTGTTCACTTGCAGAACATTTCTGTTCCACAAGAGATCATTGAAATCGAAAAAGAAATTGAAGGAATTCAAGAGGAAAAACTTCGCGTGGTTCGCAGTGCGAAATACGAAGAAGCGGCTCAACTGCGCGACAGACAGAAGGCTTTAGAAGCAAGTCTCGAGGAAGCGAAGAAGAAATGGGAAGAGCAGACACGCACACAACGCACAACAGTAACAGCTGCAAATGTTGAAGAAGTTGTTGCAATGATGACGGGTATTCCTGTTCAAAAAGTAGCAGAGACTGAAAGCGGTCGTCTTGCGAAAATGGACAAAGAACTGGAAGGAAAAGTTATTGGACAAGAAGATGCGATTATTAAAGTTGTAAAAGCGATCAAACGCAATCGCGCTGGATTGAAAGATCCAAACCGACCGATTGGTTCATTTATTTTCTTAGGCCCAACAGGAGTTGGTAAAACACAACTTGCGAAAGAATTGGCGCGTTACATGTTCGATTCTGACGATGCGCTTATACGCATTGACATGAGTGAGTACATGGAGAAATTCGCTGTGTCTCGCTTGATTGGAGCGCCTCCGGGATATGTTGGTTACGAAGAAGGTGGCCAGTTAACCGAAAAGGTTCGTCGCAAGCCATACAGCATTGTGTTATTGGATGAAATTGAAAAAGCTCATCCAGATGTTTTCAATCTATTGCTTCAAGCGTTAGACGACGGACAAATGACGGATAGCATGGGTCGTAAGATTGACTTCAAGAATACAGTTATCATTATGACTTCGAACATTGGTGCTCGCCAACTTCAAGACTTCGGAACGGGCGTTGGATTTGGAACCACTTCTCGTGTTACACAAGAAGACGACAGCAAGAAAGGTGTGATTGAAGCAGCATTGAAAAAAGCATTCTCTCCGGAATTCTTAAATCGTGTTGATGATATCATTGTCTTCAACGCATTGAAGAAAGAAGACATTCACCAGATCATCGATATCGAGTTGAAGAAATTATTCTCTCGTATTACAGACCTTGGATACACCATTGCTCTTACTGAAACAGCGAAAGACTACATTGCAGATAAAGGGTTCGATGAGAAGTACGGTGCTCGTCCATTGCGCAGAGCCATTCAGAAATACTTGGAAGATCCATTGGCTGAAGAAATCATTAACAGTCAAATTAAACCTGGAGACACCCTTCACGTCGATTACGACACAGAGGCCCAAGAGGTGAAAATGCACGTGGAGAAAGGAACTACACCTGCGGCAGAATAATTATTCCACTATCGCTTCAACGGTAATAACCTTCATGGCGTTACCGTTGGAGAATAGTGTTACGAACTTCACTTCCTTCCCTACTCTATTTGGTGCTGAAAACGTAATTTTCAAAGTGGTTTTCTCGCCTGGCTCCAACGAATCTTTTGTTAATTCCGGAACGGTGCATCCGCAAGACGCTTCAACATTATCTATCTGAAGAATCGTGTTCCCTGAATTCGAAATTGTAATTTCCTTCGAAGTAAAACTTCCTTGCTTCACTCTTCCGAGATAAAGTATTCCACTTCCAACATCGAGTTTCACGGTGGCTTCTTCTTTTTTGTTTATTGAAACACTTTCAATTTCTATTCTTCTTTCCAAACGAGCACCTTTACTATATATACTTTTCTTTTCATTTTTAATGTCGTCGCTCACTCCTGATTTCGATTGAATCTCACCGAAAGGCAATGGAATTATCTCAAGTGATTTCGATTCGAATGCATTTCGAAACACCTCATCTTTACTCCACTTATTCTTCAGTGAAGCAATGCGTCGTAAAGAAAGCCTTCTGTTGTAATCGCTTGCTGCGCGCGGACTTGCGAATCCTCGTACCGTGACCTTCACCGTATTTCCGGTCAACAATTCCTTCTTCAATAAGTCTTCAAACAAGGTTAAGTCGTTCATGCCTTGCTGAACTTGATTTTCAAAAAACGCATCTACTTCTTCATCGGTGTATTCAGTAGATCCCTTCTCGCTCCCCAATTTCCGCGCATAGAGTTCTTGCATTTTCATGTAGTTCTCGAAAGTCTCGGTGTAAGTGAAAACAGTAGTTGTATCGTTAGAATCCGGATTGGGTTCGTCGTTGTGGAAATACAATTTTACTGGAAGGACCTTATTCAATTCATACAACGAAGTATAAAGTGAATCTGTTTTGGTCTTCGTGATTTCCTCTTCCTTCAATTGCCAAGTAGCGGCATATAAATCGGTGCAACACGGCGGAAATTTCGAGCCATCTTCAAGTGGGCGATCGGAACTGAAAAACGCAATACCTCTTTTCGGATTGAAGCTCAATCCCCAATCGTTGAAGTTCGAATTCAATCCACGACCTGCATTTTCCGGACGTTGGAAACTTCCCGGCTTTCCATTTGAGTAGTAGATGTCCCAACCGCCAAAGCCTTCGTACCACGTTGAAGTGAAATAGAGTTTATTGTTGAAATAGAATGGAGAAAGTTCATCGTCAATGGTATTCACTCGGCTACCCGCATTGAAAGGCTTTGTCCAAGCACCCTTCGTTTCTCTCGCTATCCAAATGTCCTTTCCACCCTCACCACCTTCTCTATCTGAGACAAAGAATAAATGCAAGACGCCATTAATGCGCACTAGATGAGGCATGGAAGAATTCCCTTGGTTCAACTTTTCCAATTTACTCGTAACTACCCACGCTGAATCTTGGCGCACAAGCATAAGCATGGCGCTTATTCCTTCCTTCGTTTCAACACCCACAGCTGTATCTCCAAGAAACGTCATGTAACCGTATGACATTGGCGTTTGAACGGTAACCGTTCCATTTTCAAGTGGACGAGTGACCTGATTCCACATCTTCTTCTCTTCCTCGTAAAAATAATAATTCAACAAGGAATCATCCATGCGTGGAAATACATCTGCACTTTCGTGTTGAAGAATAGCGGGCAATCGATAGATATGAAGCGAATCGTCGGTTAAAATGTTCTTCTGTGCCCACACGCAGTTCTTGATCTCTTGCTCAGCTTTCTTTTTAAGCATCACGTTTTTCGTTCTGCTCTTCTTGACATACTTCCTGAAGAAAATTTCAGCATCTTCATAAAATCCCAATTCCTTCAGCGCTCTTGCTAAATAATAGTTTGCATCGGGCTGAAGTTTTCCAATGTCCTTTTCTGAAATGCTCTCGAAAATGCGCTTACTCTCTTCATACTCCTTCATTTCATTGGCACACAATGCGAGAAGGACTTGCGATTCGAAATTCGTTGAATCAATTAAATAGGCTTGCTTTGCCCAATCGTACGCAGCAGGCCAATTTCTGTTATCGATTTCTTGCTTGGCCAATTCCTTCAATTTAATTGGAGATTGCGCCTTTGCATATGCCGAGCATATGAAAGCGAGAAAGAAAAGAAAATGTATTTTGAAATAACGTGCAGTCACTTCACCAAAACTAACGAAATTTGCAACATGAAAATAGGAATTATTGGATCGGGTGCTATGGGCACTGGAATTGCGCAAGTGGCACTCATGGGTGGCGAGCACGTTGCGCTGTTCGACACAAATGAAGAAACTTTGAATCGCGCGAAGAATAATTTGGACGCACAGTTCTCCAAGTTGGTGGAGAAAGGAAAGATTACAGAAGAAAGGAAAACTGAGCTTGCTTCTCACGTGAGTTTTGTGCGTTACATGAATGACTTAGCCGATTGCGATTGGGTTATAGAAGCTATTGTGGAAGACCTTGCGGTGAAGAAAGCTGTATTTGCCGAACTCGATGCGTTGTTGCCAAAGACCAGTATTTTGGCAACCAATACTTCCAGTCTATCCGTTACGGCTATTGCTTCGGCATGCAAGCACCCTGAGCGCGTTTGGGGAATTCACTTTTTCAACCCAGCGTTTCTAATGCCTTTGGTTGAAATTATTCCTGCCCTTCAAACCGATAAAAGCAGATTAGAGGAAATTCAATTTAAAATAAGTCATTGGGGTAAGACACCCGTTGTGACGAAAGACTTGCCTGGATTCATTGTTAACCGCTTGGCTCGTCCGTTCTATTCGGAGGCGCTTCGCATTTACGACGAAGGAATGGCAACTTATTCTGAAATTGACGAGGCTATGAAAGCCCTTGGTTTCAAGATGGGACCTTTCGAGCTAATGGATTTGATTGGCAACGACGTTAACTATGCCGTGACAGAAAGTGTCTTTGCTGCAAATTATTTCAATCCGAGATACACTCCGAGCACTACGCAGAAGCGTCATGTGGAGGCCGGTTGGTTCGGAAGAAAAAGCAAAAGAGGATTTTACTCCTATGAGGAAGGAGCAACCAATGCTTCCGAATCGCTCAATATTTTAAGTCAAGAAGAAATAGGCAAGCGAATTTTAAGCATGCTTATCAATGAGGCTTATGAAGCCCTTCGCACAGGATTAGCGAACGCTGAAGACTTGGATTTAGCCATGACTAAAGGGGTGAATTATCCGAAAGGGCTTATTGCTTGGGGAACAGAGATGGGACTGGATCAAGTGGCTTTGGAAATGAAAAAATTGGCAAGCAGGTATGGTGAAGATCGCTACAGACTCTCTCCGGCGTTAAATGATTCGTTGTAAAAAAATGCCAGAATATTTTGATATGTGAGTATTTTTTTTATTTTTGGTACACTTAACCAAATTGAACGAAAACTTTAACAGCTATGGCAGAAGGAAGTAACTACCGTGACGATGTATTTTCAAGAGAGGTACGCGCGGGAAAACGCAAATATTTCTTCGATGTGAAAACGACGAGAGGCAATGATTTATTCATGACCATTACCGAGAGCAAACGCTCGGGATTTTCAGACAGCGGTCAGGCCAGCTATGAAAAGCACAAAATTTTCCTATACAAAGAAGACTTCGATAAATTCATTGAAGGATTGGAAGATACCATTAATCATATTCGTCAACTTCAAGATACGGGCGACTTCCGTTCTTCTGAATTTGCAACATCAGAAAACGAAAACTCAGAGTCAAATCTTGCACAAACTGCTCCAGCAGCCGAATCAAGTTCTGAAGAGTCTACCACTTCTTCAAGCGATATTTCATTCGACGACTTATAAATTGAATAATACTTTTTGGAAAAGACAGCTTCGGCTGTCTTTTTTGTTTTCCATGAAATGAATTGTTGCTGTACCTTCACGCTCGCAAAAAATATCACTTCGATATACCGCTTATGTCTAAAAAAAATCCGGGAACGCTATACCTCTTCCCTACACCCATTGGAGATCTTCATCAGATGGAACACCTTCCATTCAACAATGAATTATTGTTGGAACTGGACATCTTCTTTGTGGAAGAATTGAAAACGGCTCGACGCTATTTAAGAAAAAATGGCTACACCAAAGATTTTGAAGAAATTACGTTAAACGTTATAAACGAGCACAGTAAGGAGCTTGGTTACGAGGATTGGTTGAAGCCAATTCTGGAAGGAAAAGACGGCGGACTCATGAGCGAGGCAGGTATGCCATGCATTGCAGATCCGGGTGCGGTGATTGTTGCGGAAGCACATCGCATGGGCATTCCAGTAGTGCCATTAACGGGACCGTCATCGATTATGCTCACGCTAGCGGCTTCTGGACTAAACGGACAATCTTTCACTTTTCACGGATATCTTCCACGGGAGCGCGGTGAGCGCATGAAGAAGATTAAGATGTTGGAAAGACAGTCTTCAGAGTTTAAAGTGACGCAGTTGTTTATGGATGCGCCTTACCGCAGTCATCATGTTTACGATGATTTGCGCGAGCACCTTCAACCCACCACTCTCCTTTGTATTGGATGCGATGTGCACAGTCAGAATGGCTATGTTATAACCAAGACCATTGCGCAATGGCGCGACATGAATTGGGACTTCAACAAACGAAATGTCATTTTTGCTATTGGAATTGAAAAGAAATGAAACGGGTTCTCTGCGTTTGTCTAGGTAATATTTGTCGCTCCCCTCTGGCCGAAGGAATTTTAAAGGCGAAGGCGCAAGAGCTTCAAGTTTCTGTTGGTATTGCTAGTGCGGGAACTGCAGGTTACCACATAGGCAGTCGAGCAGACAAGCGTTCTGAAAAGGTTGGAAAACGATACAACGTTGATATTTCCAATCATAAGGCTCAGAAATTTAAGGCCGAGCATTTCGATGAGTTCGATATCATTTTAGTCATGGACCAAATGAACTACAACGATGTTTCCTCTTTGGCTCGAAACTCAGATGATCTTAAGAAAATAAAATTGTACCTCATTGAAGAGGATGTGGAAGATCCGTATTACGGTGAGGAAGACGGATTCGAAAAGATGTATCACATCTTAGAATCGAAAGCCGAACATTGGATTAGAACAGCACTTCAATAACTATCTTTGCATTATGATTAACAAAAAAGCGAAAAACATTCGAATTATCGAAGTTCCGAGTGAAGTTGGAGCAGGAACACGCGGATCTAGTCTTGGAGTAGATGCTTTGAAAATTGCAGCCCTTGACTTTCGTTCAGGCTTTTTCAAGAAATACAGAAGCATTGTCATTCCGAATGACAATGCCGCTTTGCATAACAACCCAGGTAGCCGCTACGCGAAGCACATTCGCAGTGTTTTAAAAATGTACGAGCGCATTGGTGCTGCTGTGCGAGATACCATTCGTGACAACAGGTTCCCTCTTCTTTTGAGCGGAGACCACAGTAACGCTGGAGGAACCCTTGCCGGTATTCGCATGGCCTACCCTGAATCGCGCGTGGGTGTTATCTGGATCGATGCACATGCCGATTTACACAGCCCCTATACAAGCCCAAGCGGAAACCTTCACGGTATGCCGTTGGCTACGGCCTTGAATGAAGACAACATTGAAGAAAAAGTGAACGACCTCGACTACGAAACCATTGACTTGTGGGAAATGTTGAAGAATGTCGGCGATATCTGTCCGAAAATTGAATACCGTGACCTCGTTTACATCACCCTTCGCGATTTTGAAGAACAAGAGGCAGCGTTAATCAAGCAGAACAAAGTGAAAGTGGTTTCGACCAATGAACTTCGCAAGACGGGGATCACCAAATTGAGCCGCGAGATTCTTCGCTACTTAAGTGCTTGCGACAAGATTTACATCAGTTTCGACGTAGACTCTATGGATCCTATAGTTTCAAGAGGAACAGGGACACCTGTAAAAGGCGGAATCAATGAGCGCGAAGCGGCTGACTTAATCTTAGAGTTACTTCAAAACGAGCGCATCTGCTGTTTAGAATTCACTGAAATTAATCCAACCCTCGACAGTGAAAACGTCATGGCAGAGACTGTTTTCGAGATTCTTCAAAAAGTCGCGCGTCAGTTGGAAATGATTCAATAAATCATCGATTGAAATTCGAAAGTTTCAACTATGCTTTCGTAACTTCGCAGCCTTAAAACTGCAACATGAAAATTTTAGTCTGCGTGAGTAAGGCTCCCGACACTACGTCGAAAATCGCCTTCACCAACAACAACACTTCGTTCGATGAAGCTGGAGTAAACTTCATTGTTAATCCGTATGATGAATGGTACGCACTTGTTCGTGCGTTAGAATTGAAAGAAGCACAAGGCGGAAACGTTACTGTATTGAGCGTTGGCGGTGCAGATTACGAACAGATTATTCGCAAGGCGCTGGCAATTGGTGCTGACGATGCTGTTCGTATTGACGCTCCAGAGTCTGACGCATTGAGTGTTTCTACGCACATTGCGAACTACGCGAAAGACAAAGGATTCGATTTAATTTTATGTGGAAAAGAAACCATCAACTACAACGGTTCTGTTGTACCTGGGATGGTTGCTGAACTTTTAGATATGCCATTAGTGGCACTTGCTGCTAAACTTGACGTTGCCAATGGCGTTGCCACTTGCGAGCGTGAAGTGACTGGCGGAATGGAAGTGTTAGAAGTTAACCTTCCTGCAGTAATCAGCGCTGCAAAAGGAATGGCCGAGCAACGCATTCCAAACATGCGAGGAATTATGGCTGCACGTACCAAAGCTCTGGAAGTTGTAGCAGTTGAAAACGGTGCTTCAAGCACTTCAGTAAACAATTACGAAATGCCTCCTGCAAAGAGCGCATGCAAATTCGTAGATCCAGCCAACGCTGCAGAATTAATCACATTGTTACACCAAGAGGCGAAAGTCATTTAATACCGTATTGAACATGAAAACTATTGTATTCGCAGAACACCTTAACGGTAAATTCACGAAATCTTCTTTAGAAGCAGTTTCTTATGCTTCTGCATGGTCGGCGAGCGCAGGTGGAACTTGCATTGCCGTTACTTACGGAAACATTGACGCTTCAGTTTTAGGCACTGCTGGTGCTTCTGAAGTTTGGAAAATGGATGCATTGAGTGCAGCAGACGGAGATCAAGTAACCAAATTAATGTTGGCTGCTCAGAAAGAGTCTGGCGCAAACGCTATCGTATTGTCTCACGATTTAGTTGGAAAATCAGTTGCCCCTCGCCTATCTGTTCGTTTGAACGCAGGATTGGTTTCAGGCGCTACAGCTATTCCAGCTGGAAATACCGTGAAGAAAAATGTTTTCTCAGGAAAAGCCATTGCACATGTAACCGTGAACTCTGAATTGAGCATTGTTACTGTCCTTCCGAATTCATACGGAGTAAACACTTCAGGAACAGCATGTCCTGTAAATGCATACAACGCTGAAGTTGGAACTGCACGCGTTCGTGTGAAAGAAGTTCGTGTTGAAGAAAGCGAATCTATTCCATTGCCAGAAGCTGACAAAGTTGTTTCGGCAGGAAGAGGAATGAAAGGCCCCGAGAATTGGGGTATGGTTGAAGAATTAGCGAAAGAATTAGGAGCTGCAACTGCTTGTTCACGTCCGGTTTCAGATATCGGATGGCGCCCTCACCACGAGCACGTGGGACAAACGGGAATCGCTATTCGTCCGAACTTATACATTGCAGTTGGAATTAGCGGAGCTATTCAGCATTTGGCTGGAGTTAACGGATCGAAGGTTATTGTTGTCATTAACAAAGACGCTGAAGCACCGTTCTTTAAAGCAGCTGATTACGGAATTGTTGGAGATGCGTTCGAAGTGGTTCCTCAATTAATAGCAGCAGCGAAAGCCTTCAACGCTTCGAAATAATGGCCGATAAGATTCAGCTAGACCTTGTAGATATTACCCCGAGCAGCAGCTCGAATGGGGCGTATGTCATGGCGCTTACCGAAATTGCAGGTGCTCGTAGTTTGGCCATTGTTATTGGTCCGGCTGAAGCACACAGCATTGTTATTGTGATGGAAAAAATGCCCATCACCCGTCCACTTACCCACGACCTATTCGTTTCCCTTGCAGAGAATTTTGAAATTCATGTGGAAGAAGTATTCATCTATCAAATGATCGATGGTATTTTCTATGCGCGAATTGTTGTGAGAGGAAATAACAAAATTGTTGAAGTAGATTCTCGCACCAGCGATGCAGTGGCTATAGCCATTCGCTTCGGGGCTCCGATTTTCTGTGCGAAGGAAGTGATGGATGAAGTTGGAAGAGACATGCGCGCGTTGACGGAAGGTGACGAGATGGATTTCGATTTGGATATTACTGAAGAAGATTTGGAAGAAGAATTATCTCCGGAAGAAATCTTAAAGAAATTAGACGAAGCCTTGCTGAATGAAGACTATGAGCTAGCATCGAGGCTCCGCGACGAGTTGGAAAAACGAAATAAAAAATAAAGCTCCGATCCATAGGATTTGAGTGATACCAAAACAATAAAGACTATGGTTGGAATTATAATGGGAAGCAAGAGCGACTTGCGTATTATGCAAGAAGCTGCAGACGTCCTTTCGTTATTGAACGTCCCTTTTGAAATCAGTGTTGTCAGCGCGCATCGCACACCGGACCGCATGTTCGAGTATGCTAAGGGCGCCGCCAGTAGAGGTGTTCAGGTAATTATAGCCGGAGCCGGTGGGGCGGCGCATCTACCAGGAATGACAGCGTCGTTGACTCCCCTTCCTGTTATTGGTGTTCCAATTAAATCTTCGAATAGTATCGACGGATGGGACAGTGTTCTCAGCATTCTTCAAATGCCGGCCGGAGTTCCTGTTGCAACTGTTGCTCTCGATGGTGCGCGTAATGCTGGAATCTTAGCCGCGCAAATCGTTGCCGTTTCCGACGCGCAATTGATGCAACGCATCGCTCAATTCAAAGATGAATTGAAGAAAAAAGTAATGGACTCGGTTTCCGAAGTGGAAGCTCTTTCAAAAAAATAATATGGCTACTTTTATTCCTGGTGAAATTCCCGTTGGGAAATTACACCAATTGCTTTTAGGCAGTGTTGCTCCAAGACCCATTGCATGGGTTAGCACCATAGACGAAAACGGAACTCCTAACCTGTCTCCGTTTAGTTTCTTCAACGTCTTTTCTGCCAATCCGCCTATTGCTATTTTCTCTCCTGCGCGCAGAGGTCGCGACAACACGACCAAGCACACGTATGAAAATGTGAAGCGCGTTCCTGAATGTGTGATCAACATTGTGAACTACAGCTTGGTTCAACAATGCTCATTGAGTAGTGTTGAGTATCCAGCAGGAGTGAATGAGTTCATTAAATCCGGAGTAACTGAATTGGCTTCAGAAGTAGTTCGCGTTCCGCGCGTTGCTGAATCGCCCATTCAATTAGAATGTAAGGTGAAGGAAGTTATTGAACTCGGAACCGAAGGAGGAGCGGGAAATCTTGTAGTCTGCGAAATTGTTCGTGTTCACATCAACGATTCCATTTTAGATGAAAACGGAAGAATAGATATGTTCAAAGCTGATTTGGTTGCGCGCGCTGGTGGAGACCTTTACGTGCGGGCAATTGACGGATTGTTTGAAGTTCCGAAACCCAATGAAAAAATTGGAATTGGAATCGATGCATTACCAGAAGACATTCGTCATTCGAATATCTTAACGGGAAACGATTTAGGCATGTTGGGCAATCTACAAGCCCTTCCAAATGAAACAGATGTAAATGAGTACAAGTTATTAGAGCTTTCTGACTTATTTTTAGAACATGAAGGAAAAGCAGAAGCGTTAGAACAAGCACTTCATGCCCGTGCAGCTGAATTATTAAAAAACAAAAATGTTATTGAAGCGGCATGTACGCTTCTTGCATTCAACAACTAAACTCTTTCCGCATGATTAAGCAACGTCTAACCGCATTAAGTTTTCTTCAATTCTTTATTTGGGGGTGTTGGCTCATTACAATCGGTGCGTTTTGGTTTGAAACCAAGCAATGGGGACCCGATCAGTTTGGCGTTATTTTTTCGACTATGGGAATCTCGGCTTTGTTCATGCCTGCTATAGCGGGTATTCTTTCAGACCGATTCATCAATGCAGAAAAGCTTTATGGCATTCTTCACATACTTGGTGGCGTATGCTTGTTCTTCGTTCCAGCTTCGGCAACACCTGATGAAATGTTCTGGAGAATCTTGTTGACCATGATTTTCTACATGCCAACTATTTCATTGTCGAACACGGTGGCTTATGCTATTTTATCTAGAGAAGAAGGCATTGATGTCGTTAAGGCCTTCCCTCCTATTCGTGTTTGGGGAACCGTTGGATTCATTGTCGCGCTTTGGACAGTAAGTTTAACCGGAAATGAAACACATGCCTTTCAATTTTACCTAGGGGGAATAGCTTCTTTGGTACTCGGAATTTATTCCTTCACCCTACCAGCCTGTCCTCCTTTAGGGAAAAATTTAGAGCGGAAAGGATTTATTCAGGCTTTTGGATTGCACGCGTTCTCTATGTTTAAGAACTATCGATATGCGATTTTCTTCTTGTTTGCTATGCTTCTAGGAGCGGCATTGCAATTGACAAACGCATATGGAGATGTGTTCTTGCACAGTTTCGATAATTTGTACTCAGACCCGAAACCACTTGCCGTTCAATATCCGGCCATTATCTCGAGCATTGCTCAAATCTCTGAAACCCTTTTCATTCTTGCCATTCCGTTTTTCATGAAGCGTTTTGGCATTAAGCAAATCATGATCATAAGCATGGTCGCGTGGGTTCTTCGTTTCGGTTTGTTCGCATTCGGTGATCCAGCAGGCGGATTGTGGATGATTGTGCTGTCTTGCATCATTTACGGAATGGCATTCGATTTCTTCAACATTTCCGGATCGTTATTCATTGAGAAAAGTGTTGAACCGGGCATACGCTCTAGTGCTCAAGGACTATTCACCATGATGGTGAATGGCGTTGGCGCTGTTTTGGGCAGCCGCGTAAGCGGATGGGTAATGGAAAAATATTTCACGACCTACATCCCAGGTGAAAACGGAAAACAAATCGCACAAATCGATTGGCACAGCACATGGCTTTGCTTCGCAGGCTATTCGTTGGTTGTGCTTGTCTTGTTTGTCCTACTCTTCCGCGAAAAGAAAAATGTTGCTTAGCAACTAATGTCCGAAGGACTAATGTTGGCAGAGCCAACGAATGTCTTCGACGAATGCCCAAGGGAGAATGTTGGCTGCGCTAACGAATGCCAGAAGGCGAATGTCTGACGACTTAAATTAATCTTACGAAGTATCGTCGAAGACATTCGTTGGTGAAACCAACATTCGACTGAAAGTCATTCGTGCTTGCGCACATTCGTTGCTCCGCAACATTCGTCCTTCGGACATTCGTTGCCATGCAACATTAGGGCGAATTGTTCATAACAATTGCTTTCGAATCCTAACAAGACTTCCGATATTCGTGGTTCCTAAACAATTGTATTATGTCATTAGAATTAACAGGAACTTTAGTTAAGTTCTACGAAACAAAATCATTCCCTAGCGGATTCAGTATTCAAGAATTTGTGGTACGCACAGACGAGCGTTACCCACAAGAAATCCTTGTTCAAGCAGCAAAAGAAAAAATTGATGTGTTGAAGAATTTCAAGGAAAACGATGTGGTGAAAGTGAAATTCAATCTTCGCGGAAGAGAGTACAACGGAAGACACTTCGTTTCATTAGATATGTGGACAATGGATATTGCTGCTGCAGGAAATACTTCTGCAAGCAATCCTTCAACTATGGGCGGTTCAGCAGCACCTGCTGCGGCACCTGTAATGAATAGCAATCCTGTAGATAACGACGCAGAAGGAGACGACTTGCCATTCTAATTAAAAAATGCCGGCCAATAAATACGCACTTCTTCGCTACCGAATCATTGATCGTTGTTTAACGAACAAAGGGAAACCCTTCCCCAGTAGAGAAGATTTGCGTGAGGCTTGTGCAGATGCATTATACGGCTCTGGAGCCGATCAGATTTCATTGAGCACCATAGACAAAGACATATGGGCCATGAAAAACGAAAGTGAGCTGGGCTATTACGCCCCTATCGAATATCACAGAACGCACAAGGGTTACCATTACACCGAAGAAGACTATTCGATCAACGAATTAAACTTGGTTGAAGAAGACGTGGAGGCCATTCGCTTCGCGGCGGCAATCTTGAATCAGTTTAGACATGTGCCCCTTCTTTCTCAATACGAAAGCGCCGTTGACAAAATTATTCAGCGCGTTAATTTGAATTCATCTATTGAAGAAGAGAAGCACAAGGCGTTAATTCAATTTGAAACAAGTACGGTTAGTCAAGGAAACGAGTTCCTCGGTCCATTGCTCGAAGCCGCGAAATCGAAGATTGCTTGCACCTTGTTTTATCAGAGTTTCAAAGAGAATGAAGTGAAGCAATATTCTATTCATCCGTTGTTACTGAAAGAGTATTTGAATCGTTGGTATCTCGTAGCGTTCGTTCCTGAACGCGATAAAATTCTCACGTTCGGATTGGAGCGAATGATTTCCATTGAAACAAGTAAAACGAAGTTTACAGTTCCAAAAGGATTTTCTCCGGAAACGTTTTTTCAATACAGCATGGGAATCTCTGAAAGCACCGGCAAACCAGAGAAGATAGAACTTCGGTTTTCTGCTGTAGCAGCAAAGTTGGTAGAGACCCAACCACTTCATTCTTCACAAAAGAAAATTAAAGAATCGAAAGAAGGAACTGTCTTTCAATTTGAATTGCATCCGTGTCAAGAGCTATACAATTTCATTCTCAGTTATGGAAATGAAGTTGAAGTGCTGAAACCCTCTTCCCTTCGAAAAGAAATTTTACGTCGCTTAGATCTCGCGATGAAGAATTACACTTGAATTATCCCAGTCGTTTCAAATCAAAATACATTGCAATAGTATCTGTGTTTGATTGAATTGCATTCAGAAGAACAAAGTCATTCCGTTTATAGAAATTCAACTGCTTTGTTTTATTGTAGGCGTCAATCAATAAAAGTCTCGATGCAGACTTCTGATTCAGACGAGTGAAACCTTTAATAAAGTCCATCATTGAATAGGCTAATCCAGTTCCTTGATAATTTTTGGTAATCCCTAAACGACCAATCTTAATTGCTGGATAATGTCTAATTCTCTTTTCATTTGGAATTTTATTGTGTCTGTGAAATCGATTCCAAATCGTGTTCTCATATCCTTTATCATTCAAACTGTCGTTTAATAGACTAAAGAATGCAACAACTTGATTGTCTTTGGTAAAAACATAAGTTACCGCGAATTGCTCCCTTTGAAAATTGAGTGCATCATTGATTAGAAAATCATTTATTTCATGTTCGTCACAATCGAAGTCTAACAAATAATGATTTTCATTCAAGGCCTCGAATGTAAAATCTTCAACAAGCATAATCGTTACTTAGACTTTGACAACACCCTTTCGACCAAAGAGAAAATCCTTTGCCTTTCAGCATCTGAAACCTTATGCTTTTCAACATTTGAAATAGCTTGATTAAAAAGCCACGAAGCTTTTCCTTCAATCGGTTCTGTTATTTTAATTGGCTTTGCCATGACATTACAAATTTAATATTTTCTCGAAAGTAAAATCAAATTTTCATTTAGTATTTTTTCTCTTATGCCAGAAAATAGCATAAATCCGCTGTAACGTTTATCATTAATCAAATACAGCTCGCATAAAGATTCCTAAAAGAATTTTTCACCTCGTAAATCCATTACAATGTGAGGGGTGTGCTTTGAAGAAAATTCAAAGACATGCAAAACCTAACACAAATTCAAGACGTTAAAATGTACATCGAATCCTTTCTTCAACCACAAGGATTGAACACTTACGCTTGGGAGAATACCAAGCAAACAGCGATGGAAGTATGGGAATGTCATTTAAAGAACAGACCTGTTCGTAGAAACTTAAACTTCTTATGCAAAGAATTCTATCAAATGATTCGCAAACCCAATGGCGAATACATTGTGCCGCGCAGTTCTTTTCGAACCATGTAATCTGCTTTTAACGCGTTGCTCTTATCTTCGCGAAGTGAAAGCCGTTTATATCCTATTCAAAAAAGAGTTTCAACTTGACATGCGTAAAAAGCAATTGCTTTTTGGCATCTTACTCTTCGTGCTTTCAACCGTTTTCACTTGTTACCTTTCGCTTGAAAAAATTGAGGACTCGAAAGTCCTTGCGGCGTTGTTCTGGATTGTTGGACTATTCGCAGCATTCAACGCCATGCAAAAGTCATTTCAACAAGAACAAAGCGGAACAGATAAGTTGCTCTACACCTTAGCTTCTCCGCGACAAGTCTGGATTGCCAAAGCGACTTACTACTCGCTTCTCATTTTAGTATTAAACCTTCTTTCAATTCTACTCTTCTCTCTTTTCTTTGGTGCCGACATCTGGTCACGAACTTCAATGGACTTGCTTCTTCTAGCCGTGTTCTTAGGAAGCATTGGATTGGGAACCGCCCTGACCTTTCTTTCTGCACTTTCGTTTAAAGCCAATGGATCTGCTTCGCTTACTGTTGTGCTCGGATTTCCCGTATTGATGCCATTTCTATTCTCATTGACATCTGTGACTTTGAATATTCTAGACGGAGCTTCTTGGGAAGTTGCTTCCTTCGGAATTATGCTTTTAGCAGGGTTGTTTCTTACGACCACAATCATGTCGTTATTCTTGGTTCCTTTCTTTTGGAAGTCTTGATAATTCGCACCTTTTTTTTCATTTGTTTCAAAGCTTTCGTGCGTAATTTCGCCCGTGAACAATTCCATTCTTGAATGAAGCATTGGTATAAAATTTTAGGAAGTCTTTTTCTGATGTATGCATGTACCTTTTCGTTGTACCATGCCCTTGATCCAGCTTTGGTTGTAGCCGATACCACACAACTGCGAGCAGGATACAATCGAATTGAACTTGCAGGACACTACACGCATTTCCAAGACGCACAAACTGTTGCGGGACTTCGCATCGGAGAATATTTTTTTCAAGGAGATGTTCAACCCATTGACAATGGTAAGATTGCAATTACCCTCAACCTTCCGGATACCCTTCCCTCTAACTCTATACTTTTCAAAGCATACAACAGCACAGACGGTGAGCTTATTCTGAATCAGGCATGTTCCCTCGGAAACATCGTTCTTGATACTGCTGCAACAGATTCATCTTGGGTGAAGAATGTTAAGCAAGAGAAATACGCGGGCTTTGGTTTTCCGAATCTTCCTATATTGAATGAAACCATTCGCAACCTCATGTGGCACGTGCCTATGTGGTTCACGATGTTCTTCATTATGATTCTCTCTTTCGCGAACAGCTTGCGCTTATTAAACTTGAAAGAATCTCCAAACCGATTGGAGAAGATGTTGAATTTCGATATGCGTTCAACATTGTTGAATGAAGTTGGAATTCTATTCTGCGTCCTTGGACTTCTGACAGGTTCGCTTTGGGCGCGCTATACCTGGGGAGACTGGTGGACCAATGATCCACAACTGAACGGAGCATTGGTGGTGTTCTTGGTTTACGCCGGTTATTTCATTTTGCGCGCCTCCATTGATGATGAAGACAAACGCGCTCGAATTTCTGCAGTATTCAACATCTTCGCATTTGTTTTGATGTTCATTTTATTGATGATTATGCCTCGCTTTGCTGCGGGCCTTCATCCTGGGAAAAGTGGTAATCCTGCATTCTCTCAATACGATCTAGACAGTACACTAAGAACTGTGTTCTATCCGGCTGTCTTCGGATGGATTTGTTTGGGCTATTGGCTATACAATGTTCGCATACGAGCGAAGCGAATTAAAGAAGAACTAAAAATTACAGAAGATTAATATGGACTATTTTCAACATTTCGGAAAGATGCCTGTTGTGATTGGTGTTGTAACATTAATCCTTGCGGGAATTATTGTCTACTTGGCTCGACTTGATATTAAAGTATCTCGACTTGAGAAGAAAATGAAAGAACAAAATCAAAAGTAAGATGAGCAAACTTCAGATTGTTTTATTGATTTTAGTAGCGGTGGTGTTCGGAATTATCATAGCCACTTATGCGCAGAGCACAAACTCGGCAACCTTTGGTGAAGCCGCCGAACATGTGGGAGAGAAATACAAGATTGTTGGAACGTTGGACAAGAACATTGCTATTCAAAACGATCCAATGGTCGACGCGAACCTCACCATAT
>JBILOU010000083.1:0-6692 GCA_044374295.1 Flavobacteriales bacterium
AGAAGATAACAGCTTCAGTACTCAATCCCACAACAAGTAGCAAAGACGCGAATGGCCAGTGCTGAATTTTAAACATCGCTCCAATAATTACGACAGCTGCCCCGATTCCGTACAGTTTTGCCATAAAGTTCTTCCAAGCTTTACTTCCAGGTTTCATTGATTTAAAAATTTAAGTTATTTATGAGGTTTAATTGGTTTCTATGAATTATTCGCTACCTGATGGACTGTTCCAGTCTTCAGCAGGACCACTCTTTCCGCGACCTAAGTATGTCATTACGCAACGGAAACCGATGTATGACTTAGCAGTATCTTGGAATTCGTATGAACGGGTTCCGCATTGGATAAAGTAAGAGATGTCTTTCCAAGATCCTCCACGAATTACTTTACGCTTTTGAGTTGTAGCATCGTCTTCCTTTGCGCGGTAGTCATACTCCGGATTTAAATCGTGCATGATTTCGTAAGCTGCTTCGTCATAAGCCGTGTTACACCACTCAGCTACGTTACCAGCCATGTTGTAAAGTCCCCATCCGTTTGGAGAGTATGATCCAATTGGAACAGTGTGAACACCATTATCATCCGGATAGTCACCACGCATAGGCTTAAAGTTAGCCAATGGACAACCTAAGTAGTTACGTGTGTAAGGACCTCCCCAAGGGTACTCTTCGTTTGAAAGTCCACCGCGAGAAGCATATTCCCACTCAGCCTCTGAAGGAAGACGGAAACGTTGAACAAATGTTTCTCCGTTTTGCTGCTTCCACTCATTTAGAATTTGAGTTCTCCAAGCGCAAAACGCTTGACACTGACCCCATGTAACTCCTACAACAGGATAATCATCGTAAGCTGGATGCCAGAAATAAGTTTCAGTTAAGTGTGTGTTGTTTGAATAAGTGAAATCATGCGCCCAAACCAAAGTGTCTGGATAAACATTGATTTGCTCTTCAATTACGAACTTCGTTCTGTCTGAGTTGATTTTAATAGAGTGCAATTGATCTAAAGAGTTTTTCTCTCCAGTCTCTTCATCACGATTTCCTTTTTTCTTTGCAGCTCCTTCGAAATCAATCCACCAGTAGCGATACTTTAATTTGCGAGAATCGATTTCTTTACGATCATAATATTTGTCTGCTCCTTGAAGGTAGAACTCATCATAAACGATATCGAAAATCTCATCGTTTTCCATATCGATTTCGGTTTCCCAATCTAATTTGTAACCCTTGTTGATGAAACGATCCATTTCACGACCGTCTTCACGTTCAGAGATTCCGAATCCTTCGATTTCGTTTTGAGCTAATTGATCTCTCATGAGAGAGTCACGCACCCAGTATACAAACTGACGATACTCATTGTTTGAAATTTCATGCTGATCCATGTAAAAGGCTGAAACTGTAACGGTCTTTGCCTTTACGGTCATACCTCCTGCAAGGTCGCGGTCGTTATTTCCCATTGTGAAGGAACCGAAGTGAATGTAATTCATTCCGTAAGGATTCACTTGAACCCATTCCTCGCGAGGGTAAACACCTACTAGTTCTCCAGCTGGACCAGGATAACATCCTACAAGCAACGAAGATACCAATGCGAAAAACAAAATTGATTTTTTCATGACTTCCTAAATTAATGAGTTAAACTCTGTTGGGTTAAGTTTAACGTATATATAACTGCGTTGGGTTTCATTTTATTGTTACAATAATCGAGGATCACCCGAAATTCTGCGAATTGGAGTTTTTCCTAAATTAAATTCATATGTCAAAAAGAACTCATGTGATCCCGCGCTGTAGTCCTTTATTGTACTCAACGTTACATCATATGAATATCCCATTCTAAATCCATGTGTGTAAGTGTAACGACCTTGCTGCTTCGTAGCCAGAGCCATTTGCATACCTGCCATTGGAGCAATTGCATCTCCAGGGCGGAATGCCAAACCTCCCCACAACAAATTGTTCCACAAGACATTCGCATTAACGTCAATTGCAGGAGAAGCATTCATATCAGACTTCACTAAGAGGTTAGAACGAACAACCAAACCATTATTCAAGTCATGGTTGTATCCTCCCATTAAGTAAAAGTGGCGTGCAGTAGCAAAACCTAAATCGGCTAAATCGGTAGCAGGTAAATGCGTTGCGCTTATGCCCGCGTAAAATTTGTCTTTTTGATAAAACATCAAACCAACATTCGCATCAAAACCACCTTGAGAAAGTCCTGTTGTTGGAATATTAGGATCAGTCGGATCAATTGCCACCCAGTTGGTTCCTAAGGTCTTTGAAACCATTCCAACTTGAAATCCTGCTGAAAGAATGTTATTTCCAATTGGCAAGTGATAAGCACCTGAAAGTCTTAAAAATTTGTTTTGCTCCTGACCTAAAACCTCAGTCATAGCAGACAAACCAATACCCACTGTTCTTCCTGCAGCCTTAACGTATCCGTTGTAGTTGAACAAATAAGTCTTGGGATCACGATCAAATCCATCCCACTGGTCGCGATGAAATGCTTGAACCTGATGCATGTTATCAATTCCCGCCGCAGCCGGATTGAAAGAAATCTTATCAAACATCCACATTGTAAATTGTGGATCTTGCTGAGCATTTACAGCACTTGTAAGAGAAAACGCTAGGAGAAGAAAATACAGTTTTTTCATCGTTTGTTTCTTTCGTTTAACACTGAAAAACCCCATATCGGGATGTAACAGAGTTTGCTAAAATAGAAAATCTATTGAAAAAAACAAAAAAAACAAGAGAAATTCAATGTTCACTAAAAGATAAACCCCTAAAACCCTATGATTTTCAATAGGATAGAATCAAAAAGAAGAGCTCCTCATTCTTGGAAACCTAAACGAGCTTTTGGAAAGTTCTCCACCATCGATCTGGCATTTCCTGTTGAGAGGCCATGAGGTAATCGGAATATGTACAAGGTACAACGTGATTTCTCTCTTGCTTTTCTCCAGTCCCTGCTGGATAAGCTACTTCCAACCACCAACGGTTGGTAAGATGACTTTTATAAAACACCAACTCATCTCCTGAATCGGTCAACAAAACAATAAACTTTTCGTATTCGGAAAGAGATGCAATTGGGTGGTCTCCTCTTCGGGCATGGTAACCGTCAATGAAACACCAAATCAATTGAGCCATCAACTTAGCCGACTGACCGCTGTCATCGAGAGAAGGGTTGAATTCATAAAAACCAATGCACGTCAATTTCTCGCTCATTCCAGCATACTTGCACAATTGGGCGGCTTCATGTCCGAAAAAACCATTGGGTCCGCTCTTTTTGGTCGACATAAACTCAGAATATCGAATGGCGCTTAAATCAAAGCTGAGTAAATCTGCGTTGCGAATTACGGGTTCCGCAACGGCAAGATCCTGCTGAATTTCACCCAACCGCACCGCATCGAAATACATCTTTGATGTTAAATCGAGAATGGCTTTGTCGGTTAAATATCGTTGGTGTCCGAGATTGGAGAAATTGAATAAATAATTGGGGCGATGGAGAATAATTCGATTCAGATATCCTTCAGAGCTCGAGTCGTCTGGGCTCGATCCAAAATCTAATTTCGAATCAATGGTAACCAAGTTTACTGTTTGCTCCATGGCCTCATAAGCCTTGTAAGTGGCATAGGTTAGATCTTGTGTTCCACCTATGACAACTGGGACAATATTCAACTTCATGCAAGCCGTACAGACTTCAGACAACGCGTAATACGTATCCTCGGGGGTTTCGCCTGGAAGAATATTTCCTAAATCAACAATTTTCGAATAATCATCGCAAGCCAGTAGTTTGTACAATTCTCTTCGAACATCATCGGGAGCATTCGCTGCGCCCGAATTGACTTCTGAATTTCGATCTTCACAAACACCAACTATGGCTATTTGCCTTTCATTCAAATCGTTTTCATCATTGAAATAAAAACGTGTTTGAGCACCCAGAGTGTTGTTCGCAAAGAACCGATTTGAGCTATCGTGAAAGATACTCGGCGAGAGAAATACTGACAAATCCATGAGTACGAAACTACACGGATGAGTCAATCAATTTCGAACCACTAAAAAATCATTTCAACAAAGGAATGTGATGATTCACATTTTACTTCTTCGGTGATTTTTTGGCTGCGGCCTTCTTAGCAGGTGCTTTCTTAGCCGCCGGTTTTTTCGCAGGAGCCTTCTTCGCTGGTGCTTTTTTAGGCGCTGGCTTTCTGGAAGCAGCCTTTTTTGTTGCCTGTTCCATTTGCTCCTCCATAATCTGCTGCGCGTTAGCCCAAGAAATATCTTCCGCTTTGGCTCCTTTTGGAAGTTTGAAATTCAAGTTTCCTGATTTCAAATAAGCCCCGAAGCGTCCATTAATGATCTGAACATTCTCGTCTTCCGTGAAAGTCTTGAGTAGGTTCGCATTTACACCGTTGATTTTATCTTCAACCAGTTTAACTGCTCTTTCCAAATCAATGGTGAATGGATCATCCCCTTCCTTCACACGAAGTGAAGCGTAGGTTGATTTATATTTCACATACGGACCGAAACGACCAATTCCCACTACAATTTTTTCACCGTTCCATTCTCCTAGGTTACGCGGCATTTTAAATAAATCCAATGCTTCTTCTAGGGTTATGGTGTTGATACTTTGGTTTGGACGAAGTGATGCGAACTTCTTCTCTTCCTCTTCAGCCGTTCCCAATTGAATCATTGGACCGAACCTTCCGATACGCGCAATGATTGGCTTTCCAGTCGCTGGGTCGTCACCTAAAAAACGCTCGCCGGAAGCACGGGCAGCTTCGTTCATTGTTTTATTCACGTTCTCATGAAACGGATTGTAGAATGTCTGAAGCATTTTCTTCCAATCTAATTTACCTTCAGCAATGGTGTCGAATTCTTCTTCGACGTTGGCAGTAAATGCATAATCAAGAATTGACTCAAAATTTTCCACCAAGAAATCATTTACCACACGTCCTATGTCTGTTGGGAATAACTTTGCTCTTTCTGCTCCTGTATTTTCTGTTTTCGTTTCTGAAGTAATGGTTTTGTTCGTAAGAGTATGCACCACATAATTACGTGGTTTTCCTTCTAAATCCTGCTTGACAACATATGAACGGGCCTGTATTGTGCTGATTGTAGATGCATAGGTCGAAGGTCTTCCAATACCTAACTCTTCCATTTTCTTCACCAAACTCGCCTCACTGTAACGTGCAGGTTTCTGTGTGAATTTTTCTTGCGCCACCATGTTTCTCAAATCGAGAATCTGTCCTTCATGCAATGGAGGAAGAACGCCGCTTTCGTCAGACTCCTCGTCGTCTGTTCCTTCAGAATACACCTTCAAGAATCCGTGGAATTTCACAACTTGTCCTTTCGCAACGAGTGTTTCACTTCGCGTTGAAATGTTCACATGTGCCGTTGTGTTTTCCAATTTCGCATCGGCCATCTGACTGGCCAACGTTCTCTTCCAAATTAATTCGTAAAGTCTTTTCTCATTGGTATCTCCGTCAATGGTTTTTACAGCCATATTCGTTGGACGAATTGCTTCATGTGATTCTTGGGCGCCTTTTTTCGACTTAAACACTCTTGGAAAAGCATATTCCTTTCCATAACTCGATTCAATCTCATTCTTCGCGGCATCCATTGCAAAATCAGACAAGTTTACACTGTCCGTTCTCATGTAGGTGATCTTTCCGCTCTCGTATAGTTTCTGTGCAACGGTCATGGTTGCCTTTACAGACATTCCCAACTTTCTACCCGCTTCTTGCTGAAGAGTTGAGGTTGTGAATGGTGCCGCCGGCGTTCTTGTTCCGGGTTTCGTTTCCAATGACGATATCGCAAACTCTGCATTTTTACAATCTTCTAAAAACGCTTGAGCAGCTGTTCCATCTGAAATTTTTCCAGACAAATCAGCCTTTAATACCGCGTCGGTCAGATCGAACATGGCACGAATACCAAAATAGGCCGATGCATTGAAGGCTTCTACCTCACGCTCTCTTTCAACAATTAATCGAACGGCAACGCTTTGCACACGGCCAGCGCTCAATGATGGTCCAACCTTTCTCCACAAAACTGGCGAAAGTTCAAAACCTACTAATCTGTCTAAAATTCTTCTTGCCTGTTGAGCATTCACCAAATCCATGTCTATGGTTCTTGGTTTTTCCATTGCCGCTAGGATTGCTTTTTTGGTAATCTCGGAAAATACAATGCGTTTTGTCTTGCTTTCATCGATCTTCATGGCTTCCAATAAATGCCAAGAAATTGCTTCTCCCTCGCGGTCCTCATCCGTCGCTAACCAAACAAACTTATCATCTTTAATTGCGTCTTTTGCTAATTTCTTCAATTCACTAACTACCTTCTCAGAATCCGGATAAACTTCGTACGTCACATCGAAATTTCCATTCGCACTCACCGCAAAATTATTCTTCGGCAAATCACGAACGTGCCCTATACTCGCCTTAACGACGTAGTCACTTCCCAAATAACCTTCGATTGTTTTCGCCTTTGCAGGGGACTCTACTATAACAAGATTTTTAGCCATATTTTGTTTTTGAATTGCGGCAAAGGTATATGCATTTATTCGTTAGTCTCCAAATTGGTTATGCGATTATATATGCTATTTCTATAGAAATAGATTATTTTTGCACACTAATCAAAACAGCCAGACACTGTGGAAGAAAAACAAATTGACGAGACAAGACAGGGCGAATTTTTTGAAATTTCGACTCCCATAAATCAGAATGG
>JBILOU010000084.1:0-6669 GCA_044374295.1 Flavobacteriales bacterium
CAACGGAAAATCGGAAAGCACCGACAGTCTTTATACCGTTTTAAGCACAACCTTTCCTCCTACGAAAAACAACGACATGTTTTTGTTCTTGTTAGATCTTGAAGGAATAGCCGCCTCTGGCGGAAGCGCATGCAGCAGCGGCGCAACAAGAGGGAGCCACGTATTAGACGCCATTGGTGCGTTGCGCGAAGGACAGACCGCTGTCCGTTTCTCTTTCTCTCGTTACACGACGAAAGAAGAAATAGATTACGCAATAGAAAAGGTTTCTGAAATTTTCGAGGCCGGAAAAATCTAATTGCAGTTCGTTCCGAACGTGGCAATAAATAGCATCACATCTTCGATGGTGATCACTCCATCTTGATTCATGTCGCCGAAGCACGTGCCTATTAAATCACAACTGCCATCGTCGACATTCGCAATCGGATTGAAGTTGTATGCTGAAGCATTCGTACAACCCGCATACAAACAAGTTCCGTTATCTACCGTGGCCGTCGCGTTGTAATTCGTAGCTGCGCTATTCGTGCATCCAGGAATAACATCGGCAAACACACAAGACCCATCGTCAAACGTTGCTGTAGGCTCGTAATTCAATGCATTCGCATACTTACATCCGTAGCACGATGAGAAGTCGCATGAACCGTCGTTGGTGTTCGCAACCGGATTGAAATTACAACTCAATGGATTCGTGCAACCGAGTATTGAAAGATCGCACGAGAACGTTCCTTCATAGGTTCCAGCATTGCTAAAGCTTCCGCCTACACGAACGAAATACGTTACACCTGCAGTAACTGGAAAAACCAGATCACTTGCGAAGACCGGATTCACACAAGCATCGTCGTCTTCCGCTATAAAAGTTAAATTTCCACAAGCACCCGAATACGCATGAACGCGCGTATCGTAATTTGTGTTGTTACTACAAAGACTTACTTCAACCGTTCCACTTCCGAGCGGAGTGAACGTATACCACAGTTGACCTGCAGTACCTTCAAAATTTCCTGAATCGAAATTATCTGGAAGAACACCGAGTGTGCTTCCTCCAATTGCTTGACCGCAAATGAGTGTCACTGCATTTGAGCAACTTGTTCCACCCGCCTGACCAAAAGTCAACTGCGAGATGAACAAGAAGCTCAAGATTGCAACAACATGTTTTTTCATACTATTCTTACAAGTGAATCACCTCGCCGTAAGCAGCAGCTGCCGCTTCCATAATGGCTTCGCTCATGGTTGGATGAGGGTGAATGGTTTTCACCAATTCCATTCCTGTTGTTTCCAACTTACGCAATGCAACACACTCAGCGATCATTTCAGTAACGTTCGCACCAATTAAATGTGCACCCAACAACTCGCCGTATTTCGCATCGAAAATCAATTTCACGAAACCGTCCTTATGTCCAGCGGCACTTGCCTTTCCTGATGCACTGAATGGGAACTTACCAATTTTCAATTCGTATCCAGCTTCTTTCGCAGCTTTCTCGGTGTAACCAACGCTCGCAATTTCTGGAGAGCAGTACGTACAACCTGGGATGTTGTTGTAATCGATAGCTTGTGGGTGGTGACCTGCAATTTTTTCAACGCAAGTAATTCCTTCCGCACTTGCTACGTGAGCCAATGACTGACCAGGAACACAGTCACCGATTGCATAATAGCCAGGGATGTTTGTTTGGTAGTATTTGTCTACCATGATTTTTCCTTTGTCGGTAACAATACCCACATCTTCCAAACCAATATTTTCAATGTTTGCAACAACACCGGCAGCAGACAACACAACGTCGCATTCGATTACTTGATCACCGCTAGCGGTTTTAACATGCACTTTACAACCTTTACCTGAAGTATCTACTGAAGTCACTTCTGAAGAAGTATGAATTTCAATTCCCGCAGATTTAAAATTCTTTGCCAATGCCTTAGAAACGTCTTCATCTTCAACAGGAACAATATTTGCCGCGTATTCAACAATAGTCACTTTCGTTCCCATTGCATTGTAGAAGTAGGCGAACTCAACACCTATAGCACCTGAACCAACAATAACCATTGACTTCGGCTGCTCTGGTAAAGTCATAGCCTCACGATAACCAATAATTTTCTTTCCGTCTTGTGGCATGTTCGGCAAGCTACGTGAACGTCCACCTGTTGCGATGATGATATTCTTTCCGCTTACTTCCGACACAGTTCCGTCAGCAGCAGTCACTTGAATCTTCTTTCCAGCTAGAACTTTTCCAGTTCCCATGATCACATCGATCTTGTTCTTCTTCATTAAGAATTGAACACCCTTACTCATGCCGTCGGCTACGCCACGACTTCTTTTCACTACACCAGAAAAATCTGCCTTTGCACCGGTAACTTCAATACCGTATTCTTTTGCGTGATTGATATATTCAAAAACCGATGCGCTCTTCAAAAGAGCTTTGGTTGGAATACAGCCCCAGTTTAAACAGATTCCGCCTAAAGCTTCGCGTTCGATAACAGCTGTTTTCAATCCCAATTGGCTTGCGCGAATCGCAGTTACATATCCGCCAGGACCGGTTCCTAAAACAATAACATCGTAATTCATAATTTCATTATTTCTGCGAAGATAATTCAGATGGCCGAAAACACCACGAAAACCATGCGTGTGTTGTACATTTGCAGTTCAATTCAACCCAAAGACATGATTAACATTGTACTCTTCGGCCCTCCGGGTGCTGGAAAAGGAACCCAAAGCGAACGTTTGGTGAACAGATATAAGTTGGTGCATTTGAGCACTGGCGACATTTTTCGCAAAAACATTAAAGAAGCTACGGACTTAGGTACGCTTGCTAAAAGCTACATGGACGCTGGGAATTTGGTTCCCGACGAAGTGACTATCAATATGTTGAAAAGCGAATTGGAAGCCTTTCCAGAAGCGAACGGATTTATTTTCGACGGTTTTCCGCGCACTTCTCCTCAAGCTTTGGCGCTTGACGAAATGTTGAAAGAAAAGAACCAAACCATCTCTTGCATGTTGGCCTTGGAAGTTGAAGAATCTGAGTTAGAGAAAAGATTGTTGGGTCGCGCTGCCACCTCTGGACGCGCAGACGACGGTGACATTTCAATCGTGCGCAATCGCATTGAAGTGTATAAGAGAGAGACAGCTCCAGTAGCTCAATATTATAAAGGTCAAGATAAATTTTTTGCAATAGACGGAATTGGTGAGTTGGATGAAATCTCTAATCGCTTATTCAGTGCAATAGACACGTTAGCATGAGCAATTCAAATTTCGTCGATTACGTAAAAATCTGTTGTCGTTCTGGGGCAGGCGGTGCGGGCTCTAGACACATGCACAGAGAAAAATTCGTCCCACGTGGAGGTCCTGATGGAGGAAACGGCGGAAGAGGTGGACACATTATTCTTCGTGGAAATCGAAACATCTGGACGCTGCTTCACTTAAAGTTTAGAAAGCACGTTATTGCTGAACCAGGCGAAGGCGGAAGTAGTTCACACAAATCAGGTAAGCAAGGCGAAGACGAATATTTGGAAGTGCCCATTGGCACTATAGCGCGCGACGTTGAAACAGGCGAGGTGCTTTGTGAAATAAACGAAGATGGTCAAGAGTACATCATTGCTAAAGGTGGACGTGGTGGATTAGGAAATCACAATTTCAAGACCGCTGTCAATCAAGCGCCAGATTACGCTCAACCCGGTGAACCCGGTGTGGAAGAATGGAAAATTCTTGAATTGAAAGTTCTTGCCGACGTTGGATTGGTTGGTTTTCCGAATGCTGGAAAATCTACTCTGCTTTCTGTTGTATCTGCCGCCAAGCCTGAGATTGCTGACTATCCGTTTACGACTCTAGTTCCGAATTTAGGAATGGTGCGTTACCGCAACGACCGCAGTTTTGTTATGGCCGATATTCCTGGAATTATTGAAGGAGCATCGGAAGGAAAAGGTCTTGGACACCGCTTCCTACGTCACATTGAGCGCAACGCAACGTTGTTGTTCATGGTTCCTTGCGATGCCGATGATATTAAAGCAGAGTATAAAATCTTATTGAACGAATTGAAGAAATTCAATCCTGAATTGCTCGACAAACCGCGCATTTTGGCCATTACGAAATGTGATATGATCGACGATGTTATGGAGAAGCAAATGAAAAAGCTTTTACCTCGCGGCATTAAGCATGTATTCATTTCTGCGGTGGGTCAAAAGAACATCGACGAGTTGAAAGACATTATTTGGGAAAGTATTAGTTCGCAAAACGGTTAATTAACCGTTTTCGATTAGTTCAAAGCGTTTCTTCAACACTCTAAATTCTACTCTTCTATTTTTCGCGCGACCCTCGTCTGAATCGTTTGTGGTTGCAGGTTTAGTGGCGCCGAAGTATTTTATTTCCAATCGAGATCGGTCTATGCCTTTCTTCATTAAATAATTTACCACGGCCTCTGCCCTATTTTTAGAAAGCGTCACGTTGTAATCGTCTTTCCCTCTACTGTCTGTATGTCCTTGCACTTCCAGATACATTGCCTTGTTCTTCTTCAATAAGACATAAACTTCATCCAATTCCCTCTTCGCGCTATCAGTAATATTGAATTTATCGAAGTCAAAGTATATATCATCGAGTCTTATTTCATCGTATTGACTCAATTGAAGCGGCGGGTCGAAAACCAAGGATTGAAGGACTTCATTCTCGCATGAGCACTCTTCTTTGGTTCGAACCGGCTTCACCACCACATCGTCTACATACAAGTAGCTGTAATCTCCCATGCCCTTGTCGTTTCCGGTACTGTGAAGAATTTTCGTCCCCTTATCGCTTTTAAAATTTCCAATTGTAATAAATCTTTCACCGCCTGAAGCTCTGTAGACATCGCCCATCTTCACCCAACCGTCTTTCTGATCTAGAATGTACAATCGCGGATTTTCAATGGTCGCTTTCATCTCAATGCAATTCATTCCCCTTTGGCGAAGTTCTTCGGCGCTTAAAACAATACCACAACCATCGGTTACGAAATTGCAGAGATCGGCTGAAGAGATGCTTATTTCGATACACACTAATTCTCCTGGTTTAAGCGGTCTGCTTAATTCCGAGCTCAAATACTCGCGGTAATTTTTCTTATTGAAGGTGTAGTTCACGAAGCCGGCGTAGGCCTGTCCAGTTGCTGCATTTTCATTTCCAAAAACATTCTTCGGAACACCAACGGCCTTGCTGCAGCTGTTGAAGTAATCGGGAGTGCCCTGTCCGGGCTGCTTCCAAGAGACAATGTGTGTGAGTTGACTTTGATTGAAATCGACAGGACAGCCTTGGTGTTCTTCAAAGCTTGAATTCAACACCAAGTTCTGAGCCAAGCACGTTAGGTGCATGAAACCCAAAACGGAAAGGAATAAACTGTATCTAATTGATTTCTTCAACGCACCGAATTTAACGAGAAAACAAAAGGGGAGTGCATATTATTGCAGCTCCCCTTTAAAAAGATTGGATATTCTTATTTCACCTTGAACACAACACGTCTGTTTTGGGCGTGTCCAGAAGGAGAATTGAATGTGCTTGCTGGTTGAGCATCGTCTACGAAAGAAACTGAAATGCGAGCCCCATTAATTCCGAAACCAACTAAAGCTTCCTTAACAGCGTTTGCGCGTTTCTCAGCCATGTTTGCAACCTCTTCATCAACTTTCGCTTCTGCAATTTCATCGGCATCTGAATGTCCGATCAACTCAATGTTCAAGGCAGGATTAGACTTCATCAATGCTGCAACTTCTTCAATATTAGAATCGAATTGTCCAGGAACCATTTCAGTCAAGGCCGCGAAGTAAACCACCGTGGTGTTAATGATGTCTTGTGGTTTTGCACCTGTCTCACGAGCAACAGAACTGCTGTAGATGAACTGCGCTTGTGGCTTGCTCTTCTTCGAACAGTTACATTGGCTTTTCGCTTCAATAGCAACTATTTCAACGTTATCAATGAAGTAATATGAATCGTTCATTACAGTTCCTGCAACTCCCGCTGGCTTCTTCATCTTTTCCACTTTCATTTTATCTTCTGCTCCGAAGCCTCCGATAACAATGTACTCTTCACCACCTGCTGCAGTGAACGTTCCGCAAATATGTTCCCAAGAATCCATGATGTTCACTGGAACGTTGTCTGCAATAGTTACTTGTGGTTCAACCATAATTGCGTTGTCTTTCGAATATTGCAATTTCTTTTCGGTAACATAAACACCAACGTTGTTTACTGCGAACTTTGAAAGTTCCGCAAGGCTCAAACTGTAGCGAATGCAATACTGCTGTCCTTTCACCAATTTCTGGTTCAACTTAACTTCTAGGTATGTTCTTGTTTTCTTCGGATCTTTTGAATAAGCTCTGAAACCAGCGTAGCTCGAACCTGAAGCAGGTTCTTGAACACCGTGCTCATTTGTTGGAACTTGAATCTTTGGACTTTTCACTCCTTTGGAGAACAAGTCACAAAGAGTGACGTTTGGAGTCATCCAAGGTGTAGCCAAATCAACTTGATTTGGTGTTTTCAACGACTTGAATTCAAAGTCGTCGAAGTTGCCATTCGGAACAATTCCCTTTGGCTCCGCTGCAGCAGCCTTATCAGTTTTCTTTTGAGCCGTTGCTCCAACAACTGCAAGCGTTAATACAGCTAATAATAAACGTTTCATAATCATTTTACTTTTCGTTAGGGTATTCTTTTATTGTATCAATAAAGCATTTTAGGTT
>JBILOU010000031.1:0-23103 GCA_044374295.1 Flavobacteriales bacterium
GTGCAATTTTGCATGCAAAGATACAACATTGAACATTGGAGGTTAAAGAATGTTGTTTTCCTTTGCAGACGAAATGAAAATGAAAAAGACCGCTATTCTTCTTGTGAACTTGGGTTCACCCGATGCACCAACGCCAGGTGCTGTTTACAGATATTTAACAGAGTTCTTGAATGACCCTCGCGTTATTGATGTGGCTGCTATAGGAAGAGCCATCTTGGTGAATGGAATCATTGTTCCTTTCCGTCACAGAAAAAGTGCTGCGATCTATAAGAAACTTTGGACGGAAAACGGTTCGCCTTTGATTCATTATGGAAAGAGAAATAAAGAGCAATTGCAAGCGCGTTTTGATGAAAAAGAAACGAAAGTTTTCTTGGCTATGCGCTATCAGGTTCCCAGTATAGACAACGCTCTTCGCGAAATAGAAGAGTGGGGTGCAGAGAAGATTGTGGTGTTGCCTATGTTCCCGCAGTACGCATCTGCCACAACTGGAAGTGTGCATGAAAAAGTAATGCAAATTGTTTCGAAGTGGTGGAGCATTCCGGAAGTTGTTTTGATTTCTCAGTTTTACGACGAGCCCTTGTACATTCAAGGCTACGTAGACAATGCGAAGCAATTCGATTTGAAGGAATACGATCGTGTGTTGTTCAGTTTTCACGGATTGCCTGAACGTCAGTTAGATAAATTGTACGACGATAACAAGTGTCGCAATCACAGTTGCGAGCATGAGATTAACGAAGAGAATCACATGTGTTACAAGGCAACGTGTTATGCTACTGCTCGTGCGATTGCAGCTGGAGTTGGACTTTCAGAAAGTGAATACACGGTATGTTTTCAGAGCCGATTAGGCAAAGGATGGATTGAACCTTTCTCAGACGACATCATTAAGGAATTGGGAGATAAAGGAGCGAAAAAGCTCTTGGTATTTTCTCCTGCTTTCGTTGCAGATTGTTTGGAAACAACCATTGAAATTGGAGAAGAATACCAAGAGCTTTTTGAAGAACACGGCGGCGAGCATGTTCAGCTTGTTCCAAGTTTAAATGACTCGGAAGTGTGGATTGACGCTATGGTTAGTATTTTACAACCTTACCTGTCTGCTTAACCCCATTCACGTATACTGAAAGAAGATAAGTTCCTGTAGCAAGTGATTCGGTGTTGATCGTAGTTTGATTTACACCCATTCCTTCCGTGAGTTTTCTTCCAGTTAAATCGTGGATTTCGTAATTGAATTTTCCTTCCACTTTCAACGTCAATTCATTCTGCATCGGATTTGGAAAGGCTTCCACACGAAACGCATTTTCTTCACCAACGAATTCAATCCAGTCGTTCATGTTGTAAGTGGTGTTCGTGACAATAGCCGGATTCCAATCGAAGAAGATGTAAGCGGTGTTGGTTATTTCGCTATAGATCTCGTTGCCTGGAGTTTCGCGAATGCGGAAGATTAAATGCCCTTGACTCAACTCCTGACTCACACTGCTGTCTGGAAGCCAGATGTTGTTGAATTCAAATCGAAGAATGCCGTTGCCTAAGTTAACCACATTTATGTTATGCGTTGCTTGAAGCAGTTGGAAAGTTGACCAGTCTAATTCTGCGTCAAGCGTGTCTAGAATATAAACGTTTTGTGCTGGCGCGGTTCCGGTGTTTTGAAAACGAATGGTGTATTCCAACACATCGTTTTCACCATAGATGATGGTGCTTGCGTTGAAACCACTAATGCCGTAATCGTGGTAGCTTTTGCGATAGACATTCTTGTCGTTCGGATCGTAGGCGTTTCCTAATATTTGAAGCAATCCTCCCGTGTTATTTCCCTCATAGCAATCGGTTCCTTCAGTCGATACAATGCTTGAAGTGAAGATGTGTTGCTCTCCATTAATTAACCCAGATGGCAAGGTGAACGAGAGGTGGTCTGTTGTGCTGAAAGACGTTTGTGTTGAATTGATCGTCCATGTAATGGAATTACCGTTAATGACGTAGTTTGGATTTAATATGGACCACGTGTTCAATGTTACGTTGGCTGGCCACGTTAGTGTGAGGGTGTAGGGTGTTGACCCCGGACCGTAGTTCCCCCAGTTCAAACGAATGGTTGCATTCTGACCTTGAAAGTATCCAATCCACGGCGTTACAGTAGTCCATAAATCTGAACAAGGGGTTACACTTCCTGCGCAATAAACTCCAATAGACAGCGGCTGCGTGATGTAAGATGAAGAACCCAAAATAGTGAAGATGTTATTGTTATTCGGCAATGTGCTACCGTTATCGGTTAACCAACTTTGACTAACCGATGCAACAGCTACGCTGGTCACGCCGTAAATAGATCCGCAATAGGAGAAGTATCCGCTTGAGTCTGAGTATACAGTAATTGTATTTCCACCAAAGGTTGTGTTGCTCAAAGTTATTGGAACTCCCATGAGTGGCGCTTCACCGACATTTTGAATTCCATTTCCGTTTGCATCACAATAGATGTAACCGCTGTAACACAAGTATGGGAACGGATTGAAGTTAGCGCACTGAACAGGGAAGTTGATCAAGGTAGGTCCTGATCCCGTTTGACAATCTTGCGGAAAGTCCATGACTGAATTTAGTGCAACGGAATACCCCATGCTTGCGAGGTAGTTTGGGTTAATACTAACGACTACTGAATCGCCGAAAGACCCCAGAATATCCGCTGAGTAGTAACCATTCGTATTGGTTGTAACGGTTGTGATTGCGCTCGTGTTGTAATTTGAAATTGTCAAAGGAACATTTGACAACACAAACTCTCCCGAGTCATAGGTGTAGTTGTTGTTGGCATCACAGAAGACATATCCACTTGTACAAAGGACTCCACTTGCAACTTGAATGGTATCACAAAGGCTGAAAATACATCCGTCGTTGAATGTTGCATCAAGGCATACAATAACGTATTCGACTCCAAGAGTGTTTGGTAAATACACGTTCGCTTGTGTGCTAAACTGTCCACTTCCCATTGCAACTCCGTTGTTGTCGTATGGTGTAACTAACCACGAGAAGGAGCTTATGGATGACTGTGTGGTTGTAGAATAAGCCGCAAGATTATTCGGAAGCAAAGATTGAATGATAGAGGTTGAGCAAGGTGTTGTGTTAATACAATTCAATACAATTGAAATGGTATACGCACCGTATCCTTGAGAGTAGAATTGGCTAAATGAATTAGGACTTACGGTATATCCGTTTTGTGAAAGCCAATCTTGATCGATAGTCACCATTAAATTCCCAGATGGCATTCCCGTCACGGTATTCATCCCGTTGTACAACGTAATGTTTTGTAGATATCCTGACCCCATCTGCATGATTGTCGCTGGAACAGGTGTAGTAATGTTCTGCTCGGCAACACCATCACCATCGCAATCTAAACCAACGAATGAATACAATTGAATGGAACATCCGCCAATAACAATTGTCGATAGGTTATTCGCGGTTGTTTGGTTTTGTGGATTGTATACAGTCGTAATAATTTGATAGGTTCCAGGCGAGAGGTAATAATGATTAACAGCAGGGGCCATGGTTATTAATGTACCAGCAGTGCTGGTTCCCCCTGAATGTGTTGTAGTTGTTCCATCTCCCCAATTAATGGATACTGTAAACTGAAAACCTGTGAAGTTGGTGCCTTCAATGATTTGAAGAATTTCCGCACCGCCTATGGCAGAAGGAGCCGTCAATGCAGAGAACGACATGGCAACAGTAGAGTCACAGTAGTAATCTGTTATTTGATTGTTTTGCTGAGTTATCCCAGTTATTTCAAACGCTTGAGCGAATGTGTTAAACGATAGAATACTTGATAAAAGAAGGAATAAGTAACGCATGGCTAAGAGGTTTTCAGTAAGACATTTACTTTTCAGATTTGGTTGCCTGACCAATTCTCCAACGCAATCCAACATAATAATTCGCACCGAACATAGGTCCGTATACTTGCGAGGCATCGAAGAAGTCTGATGAAGTATTATCACTCAGATGAATAGGATGATGAATCATGAATCCAGTAATGTTTTCTCCACCAGCATAAAATTCTAAATTCTCTTTTGGAAAGAAAGAAACCTGAGTATTTAGGGTCCAATAGGCTGGGCTGTAGATGCTGCTTGCAACAACGTAATCGGATTGATTAGCTAAACGCTGAGAACCGAGCCAACGCGCGGTGAAATCGAAATTCCATTTTTGCGATTTAGCATTTTCCTTCGTGGCGTAGGCGAGGTTAATGAATACGCGGTGCTTCGCAACAAGTGGACGTTCTTTTAGACCGTCGGTGTAGGTCGTTTGCGCATCGAGCCAGCGATAGGCCAATCGAATTTCACTTCGTTTAATTGGACTGAAGGTGAAGTCGGTTTGAACCGCATTGGCGAAGCTTTTTCCAGATAAATTATACAAGGAAAATGTTCCAGCTGTTTCATAATCTGCAACCAATTGATTTTGGAAATTCGTGTGAAAAGCATCGACTGTGAAAGTTGCTGTGCGGTGAAACAACTTCGTGTTGTGAACCAATACTATTCCACTGTTCACTGCTTCTTCCAATTCAAAACCGAATGGATATTCGGTCGAGGCATTCACAGGTAAATTCCACGTTCTATTTCCCGCAAGGGCAGAAAGATGGTCGACTACCATTTGTGGCGAGCGATATGCTTTTCCGGAACTAATCTTCACACTCGTTTTCTCAGTAATGGAATAACGCGCGTGAATGCGAGGTGTGAGAATCAATCCGTATAAATTGTTTTCATCTGCACGCATGCCTGCAATGATTTGCAGCTTCTCTGTTGGATTCGCATTCAGCTCTCCGAATACACCGTAGGTGGTTTCTACACGATTCAAATTTCCAATGAATGAAGTTAGCGATTCGCGGTAGTCGTCAGCTGTAGCAGATAGACCAGCAGTCAAGTTGTAACCTTCAGCCATTTCATTGGCGAATAATAAATTTATTCGAGCGCTCTTTTGTATGCCTTCATAATAGCGATATCCGTATTGGGCGACCTGCTTGTTGTAGCCAATGTTGATTTGACTTCCTAAGCTTTTGTGTCCGTGTTCATCGAACATGTATCCAGTCTTCGCAGTGAATTCAGCATGTTCTGTTTGCGAATTAGAAATCCAAGGCGTGAACGGTACGACTCCTTGGTTGCGGTAGTAATTGATTTGTCCGCTCTCGGTGTTGAATTGTCCATAAGAGAATCCGTATTCACCACGAAGTCCTTTTTCTCCGGTGTACTGCCATGCGTTGCGAAGCAAGTAGTTTTTGAAAAGCGGATTGTCTAGGAATTCATCGTTGTTCGTGTCGTACAATTTTTGCGCAGAAGAGCCGTGCGCTTGCAATTGATAGTTCCATTTTTCACCAATGGCCTGATTCGAAAGTATGTTCGTTTCGTAGCGTCCTGCCGAACTCGCATACATGTTCAGAAACAAATTTTCTTTCATGGTCGCCGCTTTGTGCGCCACGTTTATTTGTCCAGTAACGCCTTCATATCCGTGAAAGACAGACCCTGCGCCTTTTGCGATAGAGATGGTGTTGATCCAGGGACCCGGAAGAAAGCTTAATCCAAGTGTACTCGACAGTCCGCGCACAGCGGGCATGTTATCGAAAAGTATTTGGGTGTATTTTCCATCTAATCCCAACATCTTAATTTGACGGGTCCCCGTAATTCCATCGGTAAAAGAAGCATCAACAGAACCGTTTGTTTCGAAGCTTTCTGAGAGGCTGCAGCACGCTGCTTTGCAGAGTTCCTTTTCGGTTAAGACTTGAAAGGTCTGCGGATCTTTTCCGTTGATATGCGTTCCTCCGTCGTGTTCGTCGATATGAACGGTTCCGAGTGTGCTGTTTTCGCGCAGATTGAATTTCACTTCTCTAATAGCGCCAGCAGCGGGATCAATAAAAATCGAATCGCTGTAATGACCGGTGGAAGTAACCATGAGCCATTTCGCTTCTTTCGGAATACCAATAGAGAATTCGCCTTCTGAATTTGTGACAGTTCCAAGTTGAGTGTCTTTGTAATAAACCAAAGCGTAAGCGGGATTTCCCGCGTCGTCGAACACAACACCTTTGACCTGCGCATATCCGGCATTCCAGATTGAAATACTGGCGATTAATGCAATGATGTATTTCATGGTTTAAGGATGTTGTTCCATGCTTCTGTATTTGCAACACCCATGGACGCGATTGTATTGTGCCTCCGTAGCGTTTGACTTTTCGGTGTCGTATCCCGCCGCATTGATTAGCGCATGAATTTGATCAAGTGTAATCTTCGTTGGATTAAAAGTAATTTCAAGTCTGTGCGTAGTGAGGTTGTAATCGTAGGCAACCACTCCTTTCACATCAACAGCTTTTTCGATGGACTTTTCACACATTCCACATACCCCGGCAACCCAGAAATTTGTAGTTGTGTTTTTTGTTTTTTGCGCAAACGCGCTGAATGAAAGCATGCATAAAGCAAGCATGATTATGTTTTTCATTTTAAGAATTTTTTGAATAATTACATTTCTATTCTATCCACTTAGTGGACTAATCCCGATGGGATACATCCGCCTTGCGGACTAATCCTGAAAGGACCAATCCCGTTGGGATACATCCGCTATGCGGACTAATCCTTAAAGGACTAATCCCTTTGGGACATATCCACTTCGTGGACCGATCCCGATGGGATACATCCGCTTCGCGGACTAATCCTGAAAGGATGTATCCACTTTGTGGACTAATCCCGTTGGGACTTTTCTGCAACAGAAAAGAGAATACCGTTCATACGTTATCGGAACGAACGATGCAGCAATTGGACTTGCCGATTGGCAATTACCTTCAACATAAAATAAAAAATAACTAGGCTCAGGATTAGAGGCAATTAATTGCGGAGCAGAGGGAGATGCGCATTGCTCGTGTTCACTTTCGTATTGAAGCGCCACAAGCACATCTTCCATGCAGCCGTCGGAATGGCAACATCCCTTGTGATCGGAGTGAGAATCGTCGTGATGATCGTCACCGAATTCGAAGAAATGAATGGCTTGTAATTTGCCACAACAGAAGTGCAGCTTGGCTTCCAGACCGAAAGACATTAAGCTGTATAGGCCCAAGATAAATATCAGGGTGAGCTTCCGCATATTTCAAAGGTAAAACATCTTTTGATGTATTTGGACGTTGTACCTTTGCATTCTAAAATAAAAGAATCAATGAGCAATTCTATGGATATGTCAGATGTTCTGATCAAATTGGGAATTCAAGCGGAAAACCTTGGAACCAGCACAGGACAAAACTTTTTCTCGAACGGAGATTTAATCACGTCGTATTCTCCGGTAGATGGAGAAGAGATCGCGAAGGTGCAAACCACAACGAAAGAAGATTATGAGAAGGTGGTGACTACTGCCTTGGAAGCATACAAGACATGGCGTTTAATGCCCGCTCCAAAGCGTGGCGAAATTGTTCGTCAATTTGGAAATCGCCTTCGCGATTACAAGCAAGAGCTTGGCATGTTGGTGAGTTATGAAATGGGAAAAAGCTTGCAAGAAGGTTTGGGTGAAGTGCAAGAGATGATTGACATCTGTGACTTCGCAGTTGGATTGTCTCGTCAGCTTTATGGTTTAACTATGCACAGTGAACGTCCAGGTCACCGCATGTATGAGCAATGGCATCCCCTTGGTGTTGTTGGAATTATTTCAGCATTCAACTTCCCGGTTGCAGTATGGGCTTGGAACAGCGCATTGGCTTGGATTTGCGGAGACGTTTGTATTTGGAAAGGATCTGAGAAGGCGCCACTTTGCGCAATCGCTTGTCAAAATATCTGGAACGAAATTGCTGCAGAGAATCACCTTCCGGAAGGAATATCAGCCATCGTTTCTGGCGATGTGAAAGTAGGAGAGATGATGACAGTTGACAATCGCATTCCATTGATCTCTGCAACAGGAAGCACCCGTATGGGCCGCATTGTTGGAGCGAAAGTGGCAGAGCGTTTTGGAAAGTCGTTGTTAGAGTTGGGCGGAAACAATGCAATTATTGTGACTGAAAATGCCGATTTGAAGATGACCATCATTGGAGCGGTGTTCGGTGCAGTGGGAACTGCCGGACAACGTTGCACTTCAACACGTCGCTTAATCATCCACGAAAGTGTTTACAACGAAGTGAAAGAGAAGTTGGTCGCTGCTTACGGACAGATTCGCATTGGAAATCCACTGGATTCAAACAACCACGTGGGTCCGTTGATCGACACGATGGCGGTTGACACCTATTTGAAAGCTATTGAAAAAGCGAAGTCGGAAGGCGCGAACTTCATTGTTGAAGGTGGCGTTGTAACTGGAGAAGGCTATGAGAGCGGATGTTACGTGAAGCCATGTATTGCTGAAGTGAAAGACAGCAGTTTGGAAATTGTTCAACACGAAACGTTTGCTCCGATTTTATACATCATGAAGTACAAGGAATTGGACGAGGCCATTGCTATGCAAAACGGCGTTGTTCAAGGATTGTCGAGTGCTATCATGACAACTAACATGCGTGAAGCAGAGCGCTTCTTAAGTTGCGAAGGTTCAGACTGTGGTATTGCAAATGTGAACATCGGAACCAGCGGTGCTGAGATTGGTGGCGCGTTCGGAGGAGAGAAGGAGACCGGTGGCGGACGCGAGAGCGGATCTGATGCGTGGAGAAATTACATGCGCAGACAAACCAACACCATTAACTATTCTACTTCGTTGCCATTGGCACAAGGAATTAAATTCGATTTATAATGAAGGCTTGGATGCTCTTGTTTTTCGCTGCTTTCAGCGGAACTGTTTTTTCGCAATCGCATCTGATTGTGTTCAAAGTTGAAGACAAAGGTATCCCCTGCCGAATAGATCTGCTCAGTGAATCGCGATTGGAAATTGTGAATGGAGTAGAGCGTATTCCAATTGATATTAAATGGGGAAAAGACTCGACGTTTACGTCGAGTCTTCCTCTTTTCAACACGTACTTCGAAGGGAAGAAAGAGAAGGGTATTGTCACGGGTGAGTGGGTAGATCCAACGCGCACGGGCGATTACCGCATTCCTTTTCAAATCGTGAACAACAAGATTCGTGAATTCGACACGAAGGTTCATGTACCTGTTCATGCGAAGTACAAAATAGTTTTTGAAGACGATACGGTTCCGGCCATTTTAGATATGGCTGCTGTGCGAGAAGAGTTCGTGGTTTATGGAACGGTATTGACTGAAACCGGCGATTACCGTTATCTTCAGGGGGAGCCGTTTGAGAATAATCGCTTTTATTTATCGGCTTTCGATGGAACACATTTGTTCTATCTAGCCGGTCAGTTAATAGACAACGAGATTCAAGGAATCTTCATGAGTGGAAAGCATTATTCGGCGAAGTTCACTGGTGAGGTCGATGATAATTTCGAATTGCGTAAGGCCGATGAGTTGACGTGGATGAAGAATCCGAAGGAAACGTTGCGTTTGAAATTGAATGCAGATGCAAAGACGGAACGTTCATTCGGTGAGGAAGATTGGAAGGGGAAAGTGACTTTGGTTCAGATCATGGGAACGTGGTGTCCCAATTGCACTGATGAATCTCGATTCGTAAAGTCGATGTATGAAAAGTATCATACGCAAGGATTGGAAGTTGTTCCGGTTTCATTCGAACGAGGAACCGACAAGCAAGTGGCGTTTACACGCATTAATTCTCAAGCCAAGCAAATGGCCTTGCCTTATCCTGTCTATCTCGGTAGTGGGGCTGATTCGCCGCAGAAGGCTGCAGCTTTGGTTTTCGAACAGTTAAATCACGTAATGTCTTTTCCAACATTAATCTTAATTGGAAAAGATGGAAAGGTGAAGAAAGTATGGACAGGGTTTTATGGTCCGGGAACGGGAGTGCACTATGCAGAACATACTGCTGAGATTGAGGATGCGGTTTTAAGATTGCTTCGCAAAGATTGATAAATCAAAGATTGTTACACAAAGATTGCTTCGCAAAGGAGAAGACTTTTACGGAGTAAATCTTTCGAAGAATCTTACGGAGTATCTTATGAAATATCTTCCTAATCCTGGATTAAGAAAAGCTTTTTTAACGCTTGACCTTGAGGATTGGTGCATTCCACGAAGTACATGCCGTTGGTCCAGTCGGAACAAGAAATGTGGGTGGTGCGATCTTGAGAAGATTCTGAGTAAATAAGTCTTCCGTCTAAAGCGAAAATCTTACACGTAAATGTGGGTGAAAGAAATGGGTTCTCAACGTTGAATACGTTGTTAGCCGGATTCGGATAGCAATTGATTTCTTGAGTGGTTTCTTCTTCTACGCCAACGGTATTTTGTTGGTATACGCGAATGTAATCAACGGTCATTTCAGCGGGGAAGGTTGTGCTGGCATTTGGACTTCCAGGCCAGTTTCCACCAACTGCAACGTTTAGAATGAAGAAAAATTCGTTGTGAAATTCCTCGGTTCCAGCTACGTTGTTTAAAATGTTTTTTGTGTAGTAGATATTTCCATCTACATAAAAACGGATAGAAGATGGATTCCAAATGATTGAATAGACATGGTATTCTTCAACGTCGGTGTAATACTGAGCGCCTTGGTATACATGTCCGTTGTTGTTGTAGTGAACGGTGCCGTTAACATAGGCGTTGTTGTTCACGTGTTCCATGATGTCAATTTCGCCACATTGCGGCCAGCTAACTTCATCGATGTTTTGTCCTAGCATCCAGAACGCAGGCCATAGGCCTTGTCCAGCAGGCGCCTTCAAACGAGCTTCTACTTTTCCGTATTGAAAAAAGAACTTGTCTTTGGTTATTAATCTGGCTGAAGAATAGTTACTGGTGTTAATGACTTGCTCTTTGGCAAGAATATGAAGTTCGCTATTGCTAACGAAGCTGTTGTTTGTACTGGCGGTGTAGTATTGAAGTTCGTTGTTTCCCCAACCCCAATTTCCTGTGCCCAGTTCGTGTGTCCATTTGGTATTGTCAATGGTTGTTCCATTGAACTCATCGGACCAGATGAGATTCCATGTTTGCCCTTGCGCGTGGCCGAAGCCACACGCAAAGACGAACAGTAGAAGTTTGCTTTTCATTACTTGATAATAACGGTCTCGCGAACGCTATTGTAGTTGTTAGAAACTCTGATTTGGTAAGCACCTTTTGCAAGGTTTTCCAAATTGATATCTGTGTTGTTTTGGAACATTTTCATGTTTTGAACTTTTCTTCCAGATAGATCGAATACTTCGATGTTGTATGGAAGAGCCATGTTACTGTTGATACGAATGTTTCCGTTTGAAGGGTTAGGATAAACAGAGATTGTGCTTGAATTTTCGTTTACGAAATCAGGACACAATGTGCAGCTTTCCCAACATACAGCTGCAAGAGTTTCAGCATCGGTAACTGTAATAACACGATTGGTAAATCCATCAGTTGTAATAGTACAAGTTGAACCTTCAACCATTGACTCTTGTCCAGCCCAGTTGTCATATGCGAATTTGTATTCGTATGTACCAGGAGTTAATGCAATAGTTAATTCCCAAACGTTATCTCCATCAACGTCAGACATTGGAGCACATCCGCCGCACCAGTTGTTGAAAGTACCGTTGATTTCTGGAGTTGTGAATCCAAGACCAGTTTCGTATTGCATGTCTACTTGGAAAGTAACATCTACAGGCGTTGCAACGCTTCCGCAATCTACGCAGCTAGCCCAACATACAACAGGAAGTACGATATCGTTAGCGATAACCAAAGAACGGTTTGTGAATCCACCGTTTGTTACGGTACAAACATCGCCAGGAGTTAATTGCTCAGAACCAGCCCAAGCATCGTAAGCGTATTTGAATTCATAAGTACCTGCAGCAAGTTGTGTAGTTCCTTCCCAGATATTATCTCCGTCAACATCAGTCATAGTGAAACATCCACCACACCAGTTGTTGAATGTTCCGTTTACTTCTGGAGTTGTGAATCCAGATACGTTTTGCATATCTACTTGGAATGTTACGTTGTACGTAACAGGAGCTTGCTCGCAGCTTGTGCAGCTAGCCCAACAAACAATAGGAAGCGTTGCATCTGCATTTACGTTCAATACACGATTGGTGAAACCAAAGTTTGTTGTTGTACAAGAGCTGCCTTCTGTAAGATTCTCTTGACCACCCCAAGCATCGTAGGCGTATTTGAATTCGTAAGAACCAGCAGAAAGAGGAATAGTTAGCTCCCAAATGTTGTCACCGTTTACATCGGTCATTGGCGCACAACCACCGCACCATCCGTTGAATGTTCCATTTACTTCAGGAGTAGTGAATCCTGTAACGTTTTGCATATCTACTTGGAAGGTAACGTTATAGGTGTTTGCGTAAGTACAAGAACCGTCGTCGTCAGTAGCAGCAGCGTTGTAGTTCAAAGCTGTTGGATCTGTGCAACCTGTGATAGAAACTGGTGTGAAACAGTTCAATTCAATGTTGTCTATTAACAAAGTACCACCAGCACCAAGGAATGCGCCTGCAGCCATATTGAAGTGCATGCGGAACAAAGACGCTGCTGTTACACCATTGAATGTGTAAGAGTAGTGTGTCCAAGTGTTTTCGTTGATACCAGCGTTTTGAATGTCGAAAGTGTTGGTTACACCAGTACCTGGGAATTCAGTTTGAAGGTGTAATGCAGTTCCAACAAGTGCTCCAACAGATTTAACGTCGAATTCAAGTTGTACGGTTGTGTTTCCGTTGTAGTTAACGGTGTTGTTTAAGTATTGGAAGATGTAGGCTTTTCCGATAGCTGTTGAAGTATTTGAACCGCTAACACGCAATGCGCCTGTAGCATCCCAAGTCATACTTGCTTCTGGAAGTGTAGCGTCAGCTAAAGCAGTCCAAGAAGACAAAGAACCCGCATCGTCGAATGCAACAGTTAAGATGTCGCATGGATCTGGAGTAACTCCGTTACAAGAAGAGCATTGTCCGTATGTATCGTTGGTTGTTGTTCCAACTACAATTTGTCTGTTTGCATAGGTAGCGCCATCTGTAACTGGAGCACAAGTACCGCCGTTTTGAACATCGTCTACAAGGTTTTCTTGAGAAGCCCAGTTGTCAACCATGTACTTGTATTCAACGTTACCAGCAGCAAGGTTTACAGTCACACTGTAGATTCCGTCTGCGTTAGCATCGGTAAGGATGTTGTAAGTATCTGCACCGCACCATCCGCACCATGGACCTGTGATGTACACATTAGTGAAAGGATCTGTACAGTTCATGTCAACGTAGAAGTTTGTCGCGAACAAGCAAGAACCGTCATCTGTTCCAGCAGCTGGATTGTAGTTAACAGCGCTCATGCTTGTACAACCCGGAGTAGAGTTCACCGTGCACGCAGTGCAACTTTCCCAACAAACAGCTGGTAGTGTTGTGTTTTCCGAGACAGATAAAGTACGATTAGTAAATCCACCTGTGGTTACGGTGCAAGAAGAACCTGGAGTAAGTGACTCCTGACCAGTCCATGAATCGTAAGCGAATTTGTATTCGTAGTTTCCAGCTGGGATGTTCACAGTAACTTCCCAAATTCCATCCATATTCGCGTCGCTCATTGCGTTGCAGTTTCCGCACCATCCGTTGAATGTTCCGTTTACTTCAGGAGTTGTAAATCCGGTAACGTTTTGCATGTCAAGTTGGAAGGTCACGCTATAGTTAGCAGGTTGAATGTTACAAGCTGTGCAGCTTCCCCAACATACAGCAGGCAAAGTGGCAGCAGCAGAAACGTTTACTACGCGATTGGTGTAAGGACCAGTTGTCATGGTGCAAGTAGAACCAGCCGTTAGATTTTCTTGTCCATTCCAGTTGTCGTATGCGAATTTGTATTCATAACTTCCAGTTGGAAGAGAAAGAGTTGTTTCCCAAATTCCATCTGCGTTTGCATCGGTTAGTGGGTGACAGTTACCGCACCATCCGTCGAAAGATCCGTTCACTGTTGGAGTAGTGAATCCAGTTACGGCATTCATATCTACTTGAAAAGTTACAGGATAGCTTGGAGGCGCTTGGTTACAAGCCGAACAAGAGGCGAAACATACGGTAGGAAGGGTTGCATCTGCTCCAACAGTAATCACGCGATTGGTGAAACCACCAGTAGTTAGCGTGCAAGAACCGCCTGGCGCTAGGATTTCCCAGTTTGCTCCAGAGTTTGCTGTGAACTTGTATTCGTAAGTTCCTGCGGCAAGAGGAATAGTAATTTCCCAAATACCATCGGCATTGGTATCTGACATGGGTGCGCAAACACCGCACCATCCGTTGAAATTTCCGTTCAATGAAACGTTAGAGAGTCCACTGCCGTTCATGTCAACGCGGAACGTTACATTGAATGCATAAGCGCTCGATAACATTCCAAGGGAAACGATAAAAGAAGCAAGTAATTTTTTAAACATAAGTTTGATTTTAAGTTGTGCTAATATAGACTAATTGTTGCTTTTACAAAAAGCATTTCAAAAAGAAAGAGGGCCGAAGCCCTCTAACTTTTTTAAACTAAAGTGTTTTATATACTTAAGTGATTGAATGAATTACTTCACTTGTAGCTTTTGAACGAAGTTTTGGTTCGTTGTATTCACATGAATAACATACATACCCTTGGCGAATTGGCTCACATTTAGGATTTGCAAATTCGAAGTTGATTGCATGTTGAACACTTGCTTTCCAGTTAGATCAAAGATTGTAATTTGAGCAACTGTACCTTCTTCAATATTCTCCATTTGAAGCGTTACGAAATCGCTTGCTGGATTAGGGAAGATTGTCATGTTTGCTGCGCTTACTACATCTGTTTTCTCTAACTCAGTTGAAGGAGTTTCAGCTAATTCAAGAGCACTTACACCCGCAACAATTTTCAAATTAGCAATAGCGCGCACTGGAGAAGTTCCACAACCGTTTGAAGCGGTTACAGACATAGTGTAACCAGTACCAATGATGTTTGAAGCATTCACGGTGATGGCGTTGCTACCTTGTCCAGATGCAATTGTACCGAAATTCGAAGCGATTGTCCAGTTGTAAGTTAAACCCGCAACGTTCACTACAGAGTATGGAACTGCAGTTTGGTTTTGAGAAACCGTTCTTGTTCCAGTAATTATGCTTGGCCTAAGTGGAATGGTATTCAAGGAAATTGATTTTGTTTTAGACAAGCTAACACCGCAACCGTTTGAAGCTGTAACCGATACAATACCTGAAGCAGTGAAACCACTGTTGAAAGTAATTGTAGCAATATTCGTTCCTTGTCCAGCTGTAACTGTAGCACCTGTTGGAGCAGTCCAGTTGTACGTTGTAGCACCCGCCATAGCCGTTGCTGTGTAAACAACAACATCACCTGGGCAAGCTTTAGTAGCGGTAGACGTTAGTGCTGTTGGTCTCGCAGGAGCAGCACGCTTCACTTGGAAAAGTTTATATAAGCTAGCGCCGCATGTGGTAACAGCGCGAACCTTCAAACTTGAGGTAATGAAAGCACTTCCGAAAGAAACTGTTATAGTGTTTGTTCCTTGCCCGCTTACGATTGTCATTCCTGCTGGTGCAATCCATTGGTAAGTTGTGTTAGCAACTGCTGGTGTTGAATAGGTTGTAGTTCCTCCTGTTAAGAATTCACATGCATAAACTTCTCCATTTACAACAGCTGGAATCGAAGGAATGAATTGGCATGAGCCATCATCTTCTGTTGCAAGAACGTTATAATTACAAGCCGTAGCGCTTGTACATCCTAATACCGGACAAGCAGAACATCTTCCATATACGTCGTTTTTCACTTGTCCTGTTGGACTTTGACGATTGGCGTAGTTGGCGTAGTCGGTTACTGGCGCGCAGCTTCCTCCGTTTTGCATATCATCAACCAAGTTCTCTTGTGAAGCCCAGTTGTCTACCATGTATTTGTATTCCACGTTTCCAGCAGGAAGGTTTACAGAAACGGTATATATTCCATCTGCGTTAGCATCGGTCATGATGTTATAAGTATCAGCACCACACCATCCACACCATGGACCTGTAACGTAAACATTTGTGAACGCTGTTCCAGCGCAGTTCATGTCAACATTGAATTGAGTAGCATACAAGCAAGATTCGTCTTCGATAGTAGCTGCAGCATTGTAGTTAACAGCGGTTGAAGTTGTGCAACCTGGAGTGCCAACAGCGCATGCGCTGCAAGTGTTCCAGCACACAGTGCTAAGAACTTCAGAGGTTGTTCCAACAGTTAAAGCACGGTTGGTATATCCGAAGTTTGTCACAGTGCAGGAAGAACCAGCTGTTAAATTTTCTTGAATTCCCCAACCGTCGGCTGAGAATTTGTATTCGTAAGTTCCAGGTAAAAGAGCTATTGTAACTTCCCAAACACCATCTGCATTCGCATCGGTCATTGGCGTACAGTTACCACACCATCCGTTGAATGTTCCGTTAATTTCAGGAGTCGTAAATCCCGTAACGTTTTGCATGTCTACCTTAAACGTAACATCATAAGTAGGTGCAGCGCACGTTGTACAAGATGCCCAACAAACGACAGGCAATGTTTGCGCAGCAGCGCCAACAGTTAACGCGCGATTGGTATAACCACTGTTGGTTACAGTACAAGAAGATCCAGCAGTTAGGTTTTCTTGAGAACCCCAGGCATCGGCAGTGAACTTGTATTCATAGGTTCCGGCAGGAAGGTCAAGCGTTGTTTCCCAAACTCCGTCTGCATTTGCGTCGGTCATTGGGTTACAGTTCCCACACCATCCGTTGAATGTTCCGTTAACTTCTGGAGTCGCAAATCCTGTTTGATTTGCCATGTCTACTTGGAAGGTAACAGGGTAAGTCGGAGGAGCACAGTTGGTGCATAGTCCCCAACAAACCACATCCAGCGTTGTATTGGCATTTAAGTTTAAAGCACGGTTGGTATACCCGTTGTTGGATACTGTGCACGAAGATCCAGCAGTTAGTTCCTCTTGAGTTCCCCATCCGTCAGCAGAGAATTTGTATTCGTATGTACCCGCTTGAAGCGTAAGTGTTGTTTCCCAGATACCATCAGCATTTGCATCGGTTAAAGGATTGCAGTTTCCACACCAGCTATTGAATGTTCCATTCACCTCAGGTGTTGTGAAACCTGTTTGATTTTGCATGTTAACCTGGAAAGTAACGGTATACGTAGGAGGCACGACTGAACAAGCCACGCATGAGCCCCAACAAACTGCTGGAAGCGTAGCATCTGCGGCAACAGTCACGTTTCTGTTGGTATAACCTGAATTCGTCACGGTGCAGCTTGTTCCTGCGATTAACGTTTCTTGTCCAGCCCAGTTATCGTAGGCAAATTTGTATTCATATGTTCCGGCAGGAAGAGAAAGAGTTGTTTCCCAAACTCCATCTGCATTCGCATCGGTTAATGGGTGACAGCTTCCGCACCATCCGTCGAATGAACCATTAACAGTAGGAGTAGTGAAGCCAGTCACGTTATTCATATCCACTTGGAAGGTGACGTTGTAACTTGGAGGAGCTAGATTACAAGAAACACAAGATTGCCAACAAACAGTAGGTAAAGTTGCGTCTGCCGAAACCGTCAAAGAACGGTTTGTGAAACCGAAGTTTGTTACAGTACACGAAGATCCTGGGGCTAAATTTTCCCAAGATCCACCAGATGTGGCAGTGAACTTGTATTCATAGGACCCCGCGGTTAATGGAATTGTTATTTCCCAAATGCCATCGGCATTCGCGTCTGTCATGGGTGAGCAATAGCCACACCAGCCGTTAAAAGTTCCGTTAATGGAAACGTCGGAAAGCCCTGTGCCGTTCATGTCTACGCTAAACGTGACATCGAACGCTTTTGCTCCCAAGAAGGTCGTTAAGAGCAAAAAGAGTAGGTAAATCTTTTTCATTTTATTTAAATATAATTTTAAGGTTTTGACGAATATATAGTAATTGTACAATAGACAAAAACATTTTTCGAAAAAAAATTGTCTTTTTTACAAAAAGTCCGAATGAATGTCATTTATTTTCGCTGAAAATTGTGGAATGGTAATTTCAAGAAAAATATCAAAGACAAGAATTGAGCAGGACGATATCTATTCGATTCCGATTGACGAATTCTTCAAGTCGGCATTTTCTGTCGACTGCGTCATCTTTGGTTATCACGCAAGAGAACTGAAAGTTTTACTCATCCAGAGAGGAACTGATCCCTTTCAGGATTTTTGGGCACTTCCAGGTGATTTGGTTTATCCATACGAAGATTTAGATGATTCAGCTCAACGCGTATTGAACGATTTAACCTCGCTATCAGACGTCTCCATGCGTCAGGTTCACACCTTCGGTAAAGTAAACCGTCACCCTTTGGGACGTGTAATTACTGTTGGTTACATTGCATTAGTGGAGTTAATGGACATTAATCCGCTTCCATCCAAATGGGCGAAGCAAACCAAATGGCACAGCATTAAGCGTATTCCAAAATTGGCCTTCGATCACAAGGAAATATTAAACGAGAGTTTTCGTGCGCTCAAAGACATTATTGTTGCAGAACCTCTTTGGAGTAAAGTTCTTCCAGAAAAATTTACCCTCACCGAATTCCAAGCAATCTTCGAAACGATTTTGCAGAGGGAATTCGATAAGGGTAATTTTAGAAAGAAGATCAACGGTTTGAAATTCTTAAAACGATTGGACGAGTCTCAGCAGAATGTGCGTCACCGTCCGTCTAGCTTATACTGCTTCGACGCGAAACTGTATAAACAGTATCGCGACAAAGGGTTTGTTTTTGAGTTCTAATTAATTTTACAACTTCACGAAACGCTGTGTAGTCGCGCCTTTCGCGGTTACAACTTGTACGTGATAGATTCCAGCTGGAAGTGATTCGGTGTTCACTTGAACGTTGTTATTTAATGCCACGGTTGGAAGATAAATACGTTTTCCGGTATTGTCAAGTATAGAGATACTCTTCACCAAAGAAGAACTTTGAATTAAGAAAGAACCTTGAACCGGATTTGGGTAGATAGAAAATGCATTTTCAGTTTCTTCGTCAACATTAATTCCTCCACAATCTAAACAACTTCCGTAGCAAACAGTGTCCATTACTATGTTGGCGGTAACGTCTAAAATTCTGTTTGTGAATCCTGCGTTAGTTACTGTACAAGGGTCTCCAGCTGTAAGGGCTTCTGAACCAGCCCAAGTATCGTAAGCATATTTGTACTCATAAGTACCTGTGTTCAATGCGATAACAAGTTCCCAAATGTTGTCACCGTTTGCATCGCTCATAGGAGCACAACCGCCACACCAGTTGTTGAACGTTCCGTTCACCTCAGGTGTTGTGAATGTTGCTCCGCTGTTATTCATATCAACAACAAACGTGATATTGTATGGACCAACAGATTGTCCGCAAGCAGCGCAGCTTCCCCAACAAACAACAGGTAAAGAATCAGCAACAGATACGTTCAATACACGATTGGTGTAAATTCCTGTAGTCATGGTGCAAGAACTTCCTGCGACCAATGTTTCTTGTCCACCCCAGTTGTCATGTGAAAATTTATACTCATATGCACCAGGCATCAATTCAATGGTAAGAGCCCAAACACCGTCGCCATCTGCATCGGCCATTGGAGCGCAGCTTCCGCACCAGTTATTAAACGTTCCGTTCACTTCAGGGGTAGTGAATCCAGTTACGCCGTTCATATCAACTTGAAAAGTAACGTCTACTTGAGCCATTACGTTTAAAGAGAAAATTGTTAAGAGTAAGAATAGAATTTTTTTCATGATCTAGTTTTTTGCTAATTTAGAGAAATTGTACTTAATACAAAAAGGTTTTAATACATTTGTTTTTATTGTGAGAGTGTTTTGTCCATTGTTGTGTACTTTGCCGACGATTCCTTCAACTGAAATGAAATTAAAATGAAAAACAGAAGCCCTTTATACTTGTTCATATTACTGGCTTTCTTCTTCAGTGCTGCTGAGGGAAAGGCTCAAGCGATTCCGGTTAAGGTGGCGCAAGATGAGGCTGGTGTATGGCGTCTTTCAAGAAATGGAAAAACGTACGATGTGCGCGGTGCAGGCGGAAATGTGCAACTCGATAAATTGGTTGAGATAGGCGGAAATTCTATTCGCACCTGGAGCACAGACAATGCGCAAGAAATTTTAGACGAAGCTCATTCAAAGGGACTAACAGTCATGTTAGGACTGTGGGTTCAACATGAACGTCACGGTTTCGATTACAACGACGAAAAGAAAGTAGCTGCGCAGTTGGAAGGATTTAAAAAGGTTATCCTTCAGTACAAAGATCATCCTGCTTTGTTAATGTGGGGTATTGGAAACGAAGTCGATCTGTTTTACTCGAATACCCGCGTTTGGGCCGCTATCAATGACATTGCGAAGTTCATTCATGAAGTGGATCACAACCATCCGACTTCAACAGTTACCGCCGGATTAGATGAAAAGGAAGTGAAGTTGATTCTGCGCGACGCTCCAGAGATTGATGTTTATTGCGTGAATACATACGGCGACATTGCTGGCGTTCGCAAGAACATTCGCAATTTCGGATGGCAGGGTCCGTATATGATTACGGAGTGGGGACCAAACGGACATTGGGAAGTAGCTAAGACCAAGTGGGGAGCGCCTGTAGAGCAAAGCAGTTCAGAAAAAGCCAAGTCATACAGAGAGCGCTTGAGCAATGAGATTCTGGCGGACAAGGATTACTGTATCGGTTCTTATGTATTTCTTTGGGGACATAAGCAAGAGACTACTTCAACGTGGTACGGATTATTTTCGGCTGAAGGCAATGCCTCTGAAGCCGTGGAAGTTCTTCAAGACATTTGGAAACCGGGAACGGTAAAGAACAGAACACCTGTTTTGGATTCAGTTCTTGTCAATGGAAAAAAGAAAGGAGAATACATTGCTTTAACAGCCGATGAAATCTACGAGGCAAGCGCCTTTGTAAAAGATGCCGATGGTGATTTATTGAAATCGGCTTGGGTTATTGTTCCTGAGAGCCGCGACATTAAATCGGGTGGAGATGCGGAAAGTGCTCCAACGCCAATAGCAGGACTATTCAAAAAGAAACTCACAACAAGCGCAAAGTTTTTTGCTCCTTCAACCGAAGGTGCTTACCGCTTATTTTTTGAAACGGTAGATGGAAATGGGCATTACGCTTATACCAACGTTCCGTTTTATGTGATGCCAAGAAAAGCAGGACAAGCCCCGAAGCGCGCGGTCTCTTTCAAACCAATCGAATTTCAACCTTAATGCGAATGAAGTCTAATTTTAAATATCTGTTTTCTCTTTTAGCACTTCTATTTCTGGTTGAAGGAAATGGTGCGTGGGGACAGGTAGACAACCTTACCTCTTCTTACGGACTTTATCCGAAGAAGGATTCAATAACCCCAGGAAAGATAAGCGTTTCAGGGTTCTATCGTTTTTTTGGAACTTACACTAAGCAGAACAGACCTTATCAGAGAACAATACCAACCGATACAGTTCTGCCTAGAAGTTTTTTTATTGGCGATGATGAACAACTTCCGAATTTGTTGGTGAATGTTGCTGGACAGTTTTCCGACAAATCAAGTTGGGGATTCGATTTAAGAATGTTCCAATTTTTAAACGGAGTCATTAACCCTTCTTACGGCGCGCAAGTGGCTGACTCTCTTCGCCCGAGTATTCAGAAACCTTTGGGAACTGTTGCATTAGGTGGAAATTTGGGAACCATGTTGGGAATGAATTTGTACGGTAATTTCAAAACGAAATACGGACAATGGGGCGTGCGCGTGGGTGGTATTCAATGGTTGAGTATTTCTGACTTGACCTTCGGTTCTTTCCGTGGGTACAATCGTTTTATGTTGTTTGAAAGAAATCCGTGGGATCCTATGGGAAACAGCGCGGCTTCCAGATATCAGCAGTATTTCGATCAAGGAAGTATAGACCAAGATTCGCGATGGGGTAACCGTGCTTTCCAAGGCGCAGTAATTGAAGGAAAAGAATTGCCTAAGAATTTTTATCTCTTGGGTATGGTTGGAAAAAGTGAAATCAACGGTGGTTTTTCTGTCGTGCCGAACTATTCCTACGGCGGTAAATTGCTGCATAAAGGAAAGAAGAATGGATTCCTTGCGCTTAATACGTTCAACAGCGTTAACTACACAGACAGCCTTGCACGTGAGGCCTTTGGGCTAAATGTAATTACTCTTGAAGGTGTGACCAATATCAAAGGTCATACACTTAAAGCGGAAATGGGGGTGGGTAAATATTACAGCCCACGTCACCAAGGAAAATGGGGAGAAGCGCTTCAATTGCGCTGGTCTACCCCGGTTATTGGCAGAAGACCAATCTTGGAAGTTCACGCCTTTCGTTTAAGTCCGAGAGTCGTTAATAACACTGCAATTTTTTGGAATACAGCAACACAGGAGTATGCTGCAAATGAGATTCCTGCTGGGGGTGTTGGTAGCTCTTCTTTATTGCAACCCTTTGGAAGTTCTATGATTCGCTTGGGTCAAATGACGAACAATCGTCAGGGGTTGAACTTAAACGTTCAGTGGGGCACTAAGAAATTTAAGTTCAGTGGAGGTATGGGTGCTTCTTCGGAACTGGAAGCGGCAGCGGCCATAATCACATACGGTCACCCTGTAAATAGTGTTACGCGCTCTCGCTTCTGGCGTTGGCAGTATCCGGCTAATGTTGGACCTTATGGAAGATATTCAGATATCTACAGAGACACCTACGAATCTGTTCAGCTTTCAGACGATAGCTCCGGTGTGGTTATAAATAAGAAGCACTTCAATGTTGCGGAGGCTCAAATGAAGTATCAAGGAAAGATTGGAACACATAAAATATTTCTGTTTTCGTTGTTACAAATGCAAAGCGCAGGAAGGAAATTTTCGCCAATTGTTGTGACCAACGAGAACGCATATGTAAGACAGTACTCCTCTGAACTTGAAGTCTACTATGAACTTACATCAACAGTAATGTTGAACGGATACGTTGGCTACGAAAGAACCATTGCGAATTATTTAACGAACATTGACGAAGTTTCTAGAAGACCGAGAAACCAATACGGAACCGGTTATGGATTAGGAGTAGATGTTGAATTAGGAAGAAATACAAGACTTTATTTACGTCACCGTTGGTTCTCTTTTGAAGACAAAAGTTTCTCGTTAGATCATTTCAATGGAAGAGAATTAGTGGTTGAATTAAAAGCGTTTTTTTAATGAAAAATAAATTACACATTGTTGTTGGAATTGCTGCACTTGTAG
>JBILOU010000085.1:0-6504 GCA_044374295.1 Flavobacteriales bacterium
ACGCCAATCCCCAAATAGCAATCTTCGTGTGCGTTAATGAATTGTTGAAGTGATCAAGAATCGGTTTCAACAACGTCGTCTTCTGACGCTCATTCACCTTCATCACCGATTTCAATATCTTGAATTCATACCCACTGTCGTTACCCGATTTCACCAATGCCTGAACGTCTTTCGGGAAGCAGCTTCCGCCGTAACCCATGCCTGGAAACAAGAAACGTTTTCCAATACGATCGTCGGTTCCAATTCCCAAACGAACCATATCTACGTCTGCACCAACCTTCTCACAGAAGTTCGCTATTTCATTCATGAATGAAATCTTCGTTGCCAAGAAAGCATTCGCTGCATACTTCGTCAACTCGGCACTCCGCTCGTCCATGAAGATAATCGGATTGCCTTGACGCGTAAACGGCTTGTACAATTCGTTCATCAACTGCTTTGCGCGCTCGCTGCGAGTTCCAATAACAACGCGGTCTGGCTTCATGAAATCGTCTACCGCAAATCCTTCACGTAAAAATTCAGGATTGCTCACCACGTCGAACTGAACTTTTGCATTTTCAGCAATAGCGTTGTTCACCAATTCAGCTGTTCCAACAGGAACCGTGCTTTTATCTACAATAATTTTATAGTCGGAAAGTAAATGTCCCAATTGCTTCGCAACCCCCAACACATAACTTAAGTCGGCGCTTTCGTCTTCACCCGGAGGGGTAGGAAGAGCCAAGAAAATAATTTGCGCGTCTGCAATAGAACTTGCCAAGTCGGTACTGAAAGTTAGACGTCCTTCGCGAATGTTACGCTCGAACAACACATCGAGGTGCGGCTCATAAATCGGAATAATACCCGATTTCATTTGCGCAACTTTCTCTTCGTTAATGTCTATACATACTACGTTGTTTCCAGTTTCAGCGAAACATGTTCCAGTAACCAGTCCAACATAACCAGTTCCTACTACAGCTATCTTCATAAATTAAGTTTATAAGGGTGCAAAGATACGATTAAGCGACTTACTTTCGTAGAGCTATTTGTCATTAAAAGGAACCTATGAAATACGCCATTCAAGCCGAAGGCATCAATAAAACATACGGAAAATACCAGGCACTTACGAATGTGAGTATCGCTATTCCGGAAGGAAAAATATTCGGACTCCTAGGTCCGAATGGTGCTGGAAAAACCACCTTCATTCGCATACTCAATCAGATCATTGAACCCGACAACGGTTTAATTAAGTTTTACGGAAATGCGCTTCAGCGTTCGCATGTAGAAGACATCGGTTACCTTCCGGAAGAACGCGGATTGTACAAGAAAATGAAGGTGGGCGAACAATGCATTTACCTTGCTCAAATGAAAGGCATGAAGGAAAAAGATGCCTTGGCCGAATTGAAGATGTGGTTCGAGAAATTCGAAATACAAGAGTGGTGGGACAAGAAGGTAGAAGATTTGTCGAAGGGAATGGCGCAGAAAATTCAGTTCATCACAACCGTTGTTCACAAGCCGAAGTTGCTCATTCTCGATGAACCGTTTAGCGGATTCGACCCCATAAACGCAGAACTCATTCACAATGAAATGCTGCGACTGCGCGACGAAGGAACCACCATTGTGCTATCCACGCACGACATGGGAAGTGTGGAATCGTTGTGCGACAACATTGCACTCATCAATCGTTCTCAAGTTATTTTAAGTGGAAGTGTAGCCGAAGTGCGCAACAGTTTCCGCACGAAGACATATACCTTGAAGTTCGAAGGAACCTTGTTGGAATTCACCATTGCCTTGGGCGCGCGCTTTGAATTAATGAGCAACGAATTGAAAAACGACATTCACACCGTTACCGTTCGCATTAAACCTGAATTTAAATTGAATGACTTGCTGAAGCAAGTAATTCCTGTAGTTAACATCTTGAGCGCGGAAGAAAAAGTGCCAAGCATGCACGACATATTTGTTCAATCGGTTCTTTCATTTAACGAAGCACAAGCATGAGTAAGATAGGATTAATCATTAAGCGCGAATACATCACACGCATTCGCAAGAAGTCTTTCATTATTATGACCATCTTAGGTCCGCTTTTGTTTGCAGGACTTCTGTTTGGAACCATCTGGATTACGTTAAACGACCAACAGACCTACACAGTTTTAATTAGCGATCCATACGGATTGGTTACGGAATACCGCGGAGAACAAGACTCTACGTTGGTTCCAAGATTTCCAGATCAGTTCAAAGACAATGAAAATGTAATCTACGGATTCACGGAAAAGACGCAGAAGCCCGAAGAATTGAAAGACGGGTTTTACAACATCATGATTGAGCTCGACGAGATTACGATTAATGATGGAAAATGTAACATGTACTTCGATAATTTTCCTTCCGAAAATATTCAAGGTAAATTGAAGAACGACTTGCAAGAGTCGCTCGAACGTTTCCGTGTGGTTGACTCATTGAAACTGGATTATGAGAAATACAAACGCGCAAAGCTCGATGTGAGCTTCGCAGAAATTAACATCAATAAACTGGGTGAAGAAGACCACACGCAAGAGCGCGCAGTCATTGGATTCGTATTCGCCATACTTATTTACATGTTCATATTCATGTACGGTGTGCAGGTGATGCGCGGCGTGCTCGAAGAGAAGACCAATCGCATTGTTGAGGTCATGGTGAGTTCGGTGAAGCCATTTCAACTCATGATGGGTAAGGTGGTTGGAATTGGACTCGTTGGACTTACGCAATTCCTCATTTGGGTTATTCTTTCAGCTGTTTTAGCAACCTTCGGTCTGAATTATTTCGAATCGCATTTGGTGAACGGCGCAGCTGTTTTAGAAAACGGCGCTGTCGTTGGAAACGGCATGAATCAAGCAGCCATGGCGCAATCGCTCATGAATAACGAAGCCATCAATTGGATCTTCTTAATCAATTGGCCCCTCATGGTGGGTATGTTTATCTTCTTTTTCATTGGCGGATTCTTGTTGTACGCTTCGCTTTTCGCAGCCATTGGCGCTGCCGTAGACAGCGATTCAGACACGCAACAATTCATGCTTCCAGTGACTTTGCCGTTGGTGTTTTCCTACATTGTTTCGGCCATGCTCATTACCAATCCGGAGAGTCCCATTGGAAATTTCTTCAGCATATTTCCACTCACTTCACCCATAACCATTATGGTGAAGACTGCCATTGGAAACATTAGCGTTTGGCATTTAATAAGCGCCATGGCAGCCTTGGTAGTAGCGTTCTTATTCTTCATTTGGTTGGGTGGAAAAATTTATCGCGTGGGCATTTTGTCTTATGGAAAAAAAGTGAGTTACAAAGATTTATGGAAATGGATACTACAGTCGAACTAAACGAAAACAAACGCGTTGCAATCATCGACTGCGGAACCAATACATTCAATTTATTGGTGAAGGAAAAGGTGGAAGGGAAGTGGAAGACACTTTTCAAAACCAAACTTCCCGTGAAGTTGGGTGCAGGCGGATTTTCAGAGAATGTACTTCTTCCGAACCGCATGGCGCGTGGCATTGACGCATTGTATTCGTACAAGAACGTCATTGATTCTTTGGGTGTGAAAGACGTTCGCGTCTTCGCCACCAGCGCAGTAAGAGAGGCTTCCAATGGAAATGAATTTGTTTCTCGCGTGAAGAAGCATTTGAATTTCGATATGGAAGTTATTTCCGGAGATCGCGAAGCAGAACTCATTTTCGAAGGTGTGGTTCAAACCACCGAGGAGATCAAAGAAGATTATTTAATCATGGACATCGGCGGCGGCAGCACCGAATTTATTTTCGTCCGCGATCAAAAGCCGTTGTGGAGAAAAAGTTATTTGTTGGGCGTTAGCCGCCTGCACGGAATGCTCAAGCCCGCCTCAAGAATTAATCAAGATGACGTTAACCGATTAAGAACTCATTTGAACAAGGAACTTCAAGATTTAATTTCTTTTTTGAAGGAAAATCCGGTGAAGATTTTAGTGGGGTCGTCGGGGTCTTTCGATACGCTTTTTGATATGTACCAATTCGGCGTAGCCGAAGGTTCTTCGAAAGGACCTTCGGCGAAGCCGACCTTGCATGCACCTTTCACAGAACCTACGGAACGTTCTATGAACTTAAACGAGATTCCTTTCAACGCTTATCCAAGCATTCATCAATGGTTGGTCGGAAGCACATTGGAAGAACGTTTGAAGCATCCGAGCATTCCGCAGATGCGCGCCGAGTACATGCCGCTTTCAACCTACTTGGTGAAATTCGTTTTAGAGCAATCGTCCTTCAACAAAATGTATCAATCGGAATACGCCTTGAAGGAAGGCGTGTTGGCGCATTATTTAAGTTAAATTTGCAAAATGATTATTGTAACAGGAGCAGCAGGATTCGTAGGTTCCGCGTTAGTAGCGCGTTTGAACGAAGACCGTTTTTTCGATTTGGTGTTGGTCGATGACTTTTCACGCGAAGATCGCAAACGCAATTGGGAAGGAAAGAAATACACTGCGCTCGTTCACAGAGATGAATTTCCAACTTGGTTGGAAGAAAATCAGAATCAAATGGAATGTGTTTTCCACATTGGCGCTCGCACAGATACTACTGAGTTCAATGTTGAAATTTTCGATCGCTTAAATCTTCATTACACACAATCGCTGTGGAAGACTTGCGCGAAACATGCTATTCCATTTATATACGCATCTTCTGCAGCAACCTACGGTGGCGGAGAGCACGGATACAACGACGATCATGCGACCATTCCACAATTGCAACCGTTGAATCCATACGGACAGTCGAAACAAGACTTCGATGTGTGGGCATTGCAACAAGAGGAAGCACCATACTTCTGGGCTGGATTGAAATTCTTCAACGTTTACGGTCCGAATGAATATCACAAAGGCCGCATGGCTAGCGTTATCTGGCATACCTTCAATCAGATTGGAAAGTCTGGCGAAATGAAATTGTTCCGCAGTCACAATCCAAACTTCACAGACGGCGGGCAAATGCGCGACTTTGTTTATGTGAAAGATTTGGTTGAAGTGCTAATGTTCTTAATGCACCACAGAAAAGATTCGGGCATTTATAATTTGGGTAGTGGAAAGGCTAGAACATTTTTAGATTTAGCCACCGCGACTTTTCATTCAATGGGAAAAGAACCGAACATCTCTTTTGTAGATACCCCGGAAGACATTCGCGACAAGTATCAATACTTCACCGAAGCGAACATGAACAAGTTAATTTCAATAGGTTACAGTAAGCCATTTCATTCTTTGGAAGAAGGAGTAAAAGATTATGTAACGAATTATCTACAACAAGATCTTAAAATCTATTGATTCCTTCGAACAAAGAAGGCACTCAAGTGATTTACTTTTATAACAATTATTGAAACATGGAAAAATTAGTATACGCCACACGCAGAGAAAGATTTAATGCAGCGCACAAGTTGTGGCACGACGAGTGGGATGAAGCAAAGAATTTCGAGACATTCGGAAAATGTTCGAATCCAAATTGGCACGGACACAATTATGAGTTATTCATTACGGTGAAAGGTGTTCCAGATACAATTACAGGGTATTGCATGGATTTAAAGTATTTGAGCACTATCGTGAAGACGCAGGTCATAAACAAGTTGGATCACAAGAATCTGAACATGGACGTAGAGTTCATGAAAGGAATGAAGACTTCAACTGAGAATGTTGCCATTGCAATTTGGGAGCAATTGGAAGAATTGGTAAATGAGAAAGGTTGTCAATTGCATTGCATTAAAGTAACAGAAACGGAAAATCAATACGTAGAATACTACGGCGGTAAATAATGGAAAATCAGAAAACGATAGAGATGGCAGTTGAGCAAATCCTTGCCGCTGTAGGTGAAAATCCGCAGCGTGAGGGCTTGTTGAAAACGCCAGAACGTGTTGCGAAAGCATACGAACATTTGTTGAAGGGATATGAGGAGAGTGCAGACGATGTTTTGAACGGTGCTATATTTCACGAGTCGTATTCTGAAATGGTCATTGTGAAAGACATCGAAGTTTACAGTTTGTGTGAACACCACATGTTGCCTTTCTTTGGAAAAGCGCACGTGGCGTATATTCCAGATGGAAAAATTGTAGGGTTAAGTAAGATTCCTCGTGTTGTTGATGTCTATTCAAGAAGACTCCAAGTGCAAGAACGTCTGACAATTGAGATTCGTGACAGCATTCAAAAAGCATTGAGTCCTGTCGGAGTGGCAGTTGTTTTAGATTGTCATCATCTTTGTATGCAAATGCGCGGTGTTGCGAAACAAAACAGTACCACCATTACAAGTGCATTCAGTGGTGAGTTTTTAACAAACGAAACAACAAGAAAAGAATTTGTAAGTTTACTTCAATTGAAAAAATAATAAAAACCATGAACAACAATTTAGAGTTCAACGACGGGGTTTATGTGAATGACAACGCCGTTTCAAAATCATTCGTTTCAAACGTATTTGCCTACATGTCTTTGGCATTGGCCATTTCAGGAGCATTGGCATATCTGTTCGGAACAACAGACTTAATATTCTCCTTGGTAAACAA
>JBILOU010000032.1:0-22458 GCA_044374295.1 Flavobacteriales bacterium
TATAATGCTGAAGAGGTTTCTTCAGTCTTAAAAATGCGATCCCGCATTCGTGTTTGATAGCGTCACTCATGGAGTGAAAAATAATTTGCGGCGAAGATAGTCTATGCTTCGCGAATGTTGGAAAGAATTAAAATCATTTCTGTGTTTTGAAAGGTAATTTTTCAAATTTCTTTGAAAGAATCTAGGGAATTAAAAAAGTAGATTAGAGAAAAATAACGAACATGAAAACAATTACACTACTCGCGAGCTTGCTTCTTTCCTTAGGAATGGCAGCTCAATCACACGGTGAAATTTTCGGAAAAATCATCGACGAAAACAACAAGCCTATTGCAGGCGTAATTGTGCGTGCAGAGAACAACGGTATTGTTGTAGGAGCAGCAACCGACGAAAGAGGTGTGTACCGAATCAACGGTGTTGAGCCAGGAACTTATACGCTATTTTACGACCTTATTGGGTACGGCCAATTACAGGTGAATGATGTTCAAGTTAAATCAGATCAGATTCGAAAACTATCTGATTACACCTTAACCACAGCTACCTATGGAACAGGCGGACCGCTTATCATTCGTGCCGAAAAACCACTTATCGATATTAATGGTGGCACTGCAATCTCTCTAGGCGCGAAGGAGCTGAAAGATAACGCCGCTGCAAATGGCGGGTCTTTGAAGGCTATTCTGTCTTCTATGTCTAGTGACATTAAAACCAGCGATCGCGGAGAAGAACTTTATTTTCGTGGAAGCCGCTCTGGTAGTATTGTTTACTACATAGACGGGGTGAAGATTTATGGGAGTCCGTTGAATATTCCTTCAAGTGGAATAAATAACATAACAGTGTACACTGGAGGGGTTCCAGCCAAGTATGGCGACAGCACCGGAGGGTATGTAATAATAGATACAAAGTCATTCAGAGACGCCGCTCGAGAAAAAAAGTAAAGGCGTAGCATATTAAATCTTTGTTTTTTCTAAACCTTTTGGTTTGAAGGGAGTTAGGTCATAATTTTAGCTTGCTAATCTTAACCTAACCCCCTTTTGTTTTGCACAAAGGAAATTTTCATTGCACTAAACACGCGGTAATAAATGCACTCACCGATCTCTTACATCGTGAGCGTTTTTACATACGCGATATAAACGATAGAAAGGGGTTCATCTATGCTCAACAAGGCATGCGCCTTTTCGCATTAGGAAGAACTTGTGTTATTCGCATCACAGAGCTCGAGGATAATGTTGAAGTTGAGGTTCGCTGTCACAACAAATTGAGGGTTGGCCTACCTGGTATGACTAGTTCTATTGAGAAAAAAATTCTTCAGCAGCTCCAAGAAGAATTGTAGGCTTAGGCGCTATCTTCGGAAAAATTTTCTTGTATGAAAAAATTCGGAGGTCTTTCTACGTGGATATTCATTGCTTTGTTTATTGGAATTGGTGTCGGTTATGCACTCAACGTTTCCTACCCTGCTCCCGCACAAAAAACAAAAAAAGAAGCATTAGAACTTCTAACTAAAGACCTCACTGCTGAGCAAATACCAGCATCAATTGAACTTTCGGCTATTCTAGCCAACGATTCAATTTCAGAAGATGAAAAATATGCCGCTGCCTTGGCCTGTATCAACAAGGCAAAAAGCGCATCGACTGATATTTCGAAGTATCAAAAAAGTGTCGACGTTTCTGAATCACAGAACGCAACGCTCAAAAAAATTCTTGAGATACTCTCCATCTTCACAGACATCTTTCTTCGCCTCATTAAAATGATCATTGCTCCGCTCGTGCTTGCCACGTTGGTTGCGGGAGTTGCGAAATTGGGAGATATGAAAACGGTTGGGCGGATTGGTGGAAAAACCATGCTTTGGTTTGTCTCAGCCTCTTTCATTTCTCTGTTATTGGGTGCACTTTTGGTGAATTTATATCAGCCTGGAAAGTCTCTTCAAGTTCCTCTTCCTCCGGAAGCCATGGAATCTGGAATTGATAAGGCGGCATTAACACTCAAAGGATTTGTGGTGCACATTGTCCCTTCAAGTGTTATTGAATCCATGGCAACGAATGAAATTCTTCAGATTGTCATCTTCGCATTGTTCTTCGGAACTGCAACCGCTGCCCTTGGAAAGAAGGGGGAAATCATTGTTAAAGCCATGGACGCCCTTGGTCACGTCATGCTTCGAATAACATCTATGGTTATGTATGTCGCGCCCTTCGCGGTGTTCGCAGCCATGACCTCTGTTGTCGCGAAAAAAGGGATTGGGGTCCTTTCATCCTATGCCCTATTCATCGGTGAATTCTACAGCGGGCTCTTATTGCTTTGGATTATTTTACTTTTCGTAGCCTTTCTTATTGTTGGAAAACGTGTGGTTCAGTTAACCGCTCGCATCAAGTCTCCCTTGCTTCTTGCGTTCTCAACAGCATCGAGTGAAGCGGCCTATCCTAAGTTATTGGAAGAGTTAGAACGCTTCGGTTGCAGAAATAGAATTGTGAGTTTCGTGTTGCCTTTGGGGTATAGTTTCAATTTAGATGGAAGTATGATGTACATGACCTTCGCAAGTTTATTCATTGCACAGAGTTACGGCATTGATTTAAGTTGGGCCGATCAGGCCGCCATGCTTCTTACGCTTATGGTAACAAGTAAGGGAATTGCGGGTGTTCCCCGCGCATCGCTCGTTGTCATTGCGGGAACCCTTGCAACCTTTAGAATTCCAGAGGCGGGCTTACTGCTGCTCTTGGGTGTTGACCACGTTCTCGACATGGGACGCTCTGCCACCAACGTTGTTGGAAACGCTGTTGCCGCTGTTGCAGTAAACCGATGGGAAGAGAAAAACTACAACGCTGAAGAAGAAAACGATTAGGCTAATTCTAGTTCGTCGATTAATCTTACTCCGCCAATAAATCCAGCAATTAAAGCTACTTGATGCTTTGCGTCGCTGAGTTTTTCCAACGGCTCCAAAGTTTCAGAATTGGCAATGGTGAAATATTGAAGTTCAATTTTTTCTTTTTCAATAAACAACTCTGTTGCTTCTGAAAGAAGTGCCTCCACTTCGTTGTTTAATTTATTTTCCTGAAGGAACAACAACGCCTTTGAAAAAGCCGTTGCAAGAATGACTTGTTCGTCTGAAAGCCTCTTGTTTCTTGAGCTTAATGCCAATCCGGTTGAAGCTCTTACGGTATCACAACCGACAATTTCAACTCCCACTTGAAACCGTTTTACCCACTCTCGAATGACAGAATATTGTTGGAAGTCTTTCTTCCCAAAAAATGATTTATGTGGAAGAACAATTTCGAATAAACGCTTGACTATGGTAATTACGCCATTGAAATGACCGGGTCTATAATGTCCTTCCCACTTCGAGGTCAGGGTTCCGAAATCATAATCTTGAACTTCTTGTCCCGCAGGATACATGCCAGCGACCGACGGAACAAAAACCAAGTCACATCCGGCGCTTTTCAATAATTCAATATCTGCATCTTCGGTTCTCGGATATAGGAGCAAGTCCTTGGGGTCGTTAAACTGCGTAGGATTAACAAAAATGGAACAAATAACGACATCGCATTCAGCCTTGGCTTTAGCAATCAGAGACAAGTGACCCTCGTGTAAGGCGCCCATTGTGGGAACGAACCCTATTGTTCGGCCTTCGTTTCTGCACTTCGTGCTAAACGCCATCATCTCATCAACATGCTGTAAAACAGCTATTTCGCACGAAGTTCCCTTCATTTCAGTATTTTAAGGCCAAAAAGTTGCAAAATTCAAAAAAGATTTATAATATCTTTGCAACCTGAATTCAGGCAAACCTAAACATCTCTATGCAAAAAACAAAAGTTCTTTTTGTAAGTCAAGAAATTTTTCCCTTCACTCCGGAATCTACAATAGCGAATCAAGTTCGTCAAATTCCACAAGCTATGCACGAAAGAGGCAAGGAAACGCGCATTTTCATGCCGCGGTTTGGAAAGATTAACGAGCGCAGACACCAACTTCATGAGGTTATTCGTTTGTCTGGAATGAACTTAATTGTAGACGACACTGATCATCCACTTATTATTAAAGTTGCGAGCATTCCTCAAATTCGTTTGCAGGTTTACTTCATCGATAACGAAGAGTTTTTCCATCGTAAAGCATATTTGCATGACGAGGCTGGAAAGCCATTTTCTGACAATGGCGAGCGTATGATTTTCTTTTCGAAAGGTGTGCTTGAAACTGTTAAAAAATTAGGCTGGGCTCCTGATATCGTTCATTGTCACGGATGGTTCTCTGCATTAATGCCACTTTACGTTAAGCATGTATTTGCTGGAGATCCGCACTTTGCAGAAAGTAAAATCGTCATCTCACTTTACAAAGACGATTTCGCAGGATCTATCGATAAAGGACTTTCTAAAAAAGTTCAGTTCGACCAAGTGGGACAGCAATACCTTGGCGACCTTTCTACTTCGAATTATGTGAACCTTATGAAAGTTGCACTTGCTCACGCAGACGGTGTGGTTATTCATGATGCTGACATTAATCCAAAGCTTATGGAAGAGGTAAACACCTTAAGTGTTCCTGTTCTTAAGGCTTATGAGTGTGAAGATTTCCACGGAGCAATCGATGAGTTTTTCGATACTGTTCACGCGGCAAAACCAATTTTGATTGACTAAACACATGAGGAAAGCACTCTTCTTGCTTTGCGCGGTTTCATTGATTGGTTTCAGCGCATGTGACAAACCAACGGATTTGCAGGCAGATGGACTTCTTCCGCAAGAAGATGTGTTGTACGCCAATCAAACAGATACGGCTAGTATTTTCAGTTACATCGTTCGCGAAGACACGCTTTCTACCGATGAGCTTTCAGCCTGTTTGTTGGGTTCATATACCGAAGAAACTTTCGGAAGAACACTTGCTAGTTTTGCAACGCAGTTTGTTCTGTCAGGAGCTAATCCCACTTTTCCAGAAACCTTTGAAGTCGATTCTGTTATTTTCTCTGTTGCCTACACGGGGTATTCATACGGTTCGTTGGGCGAAGGTTATTTATCGGTGAGAGAACTTAGCGACGATTTACCAAAAAGCGAAGGGTTCAATAGTTCTTACAATGCGCCGGTATTGAACGAAAATTTATTAGCTGATCCTTTTCAAACATTTCAATTCAAACCGAAAACATACTTGTTTGGAACCGAAGATTCTCTCTCACCTCAATTGCGCATTCCATTAAAAACGGCTCTGGGAACTAGACTTATGCAGCCTGCTGACCCTGCGGCTTTGGAGTCGGATGAAAATTTTCAAGCGTATTTTAAAGGGTTAAAGGTTGAAGCGGGTTCTTATCCAATGGGGGTAGTTGCGCTTGATCTTACCAATATCAACAGTAAAATCACGGTTTACTATCGCTTCGACAATGGCGGATTGGCGGATACCACTTTTTATGAATTTCCGGTTACATCTGATTGCGGAAGATATTCGCAACTTCAGCACTTTTATCAATACGCCACTCAGCCTGAATTACAAGCACTTGTTACAACAGACACGATTGCGAATCAGGCCATGATGTATTTGCAAGCTGGGGCAGGAACAAAAACGAAATTGGTATTACCTAATCTTTTAGATCTTCAAATGAGTGAAGGTAGAATCGTTAATAAGGCAGAGTTAGTTATTCCTTACGAGCCTGATTCTCGCTATGCTCCTGCTTCACAAATTTTCGTCTTTTATCAGAACAGCGAAGGAACTTTAGTTGCGCTTCCCGATCAGTTCAGCGGAAACATTGGCGGTGGTGTGGAAGAGTCAAACAAAAGATATCGTCTGAACATTACGCAATATGTTCAAAAAGTAATTTCTAGAGATTTAGAGAACGCTCCACTATTTATTGTTTCGGGAGCGGCTGGCGTATCTGTGAACCGCACCGTTCTTCACGGTCCTAATTTTTCAAATATTTCAAGCGAAAACATGCGTTTAATCATTACATATTCAAACTAAAAACAAACTAAAAAAATCTCTTATGTGTGGAATTGTTGGCTATTTAAGTAACGAACCAGTTTACGAAAAGGTAATTAAAGGTCTTAGCCGTCTAGAGTATCGCGGATACGATAGTGCTGGTATGGCGTACATCGACAACGGGGAAGTTGTTGTTAAAAAATGTAAGGGAAAAGTTGTTGACTTAGAAAACGTCGTGGGTCCAATTAAACCACTTTCACACATTGGAATTGGTCATACGCGTTGGGCAACACACGGTGTTCCGAACGACGTGAACGCTCACCCGCATTGCAGTAGTGACGGTTCAATTGCGCTCATTCACAACGGAATTATTGAAAATTACGCGTCCATTAAACAAGAGTTAATGAACAACGGTCACGTGTTTTTAAGCGACACCGACACTGAAGTTTTGGTTCACTTAATTGAAGACGTTCGCAACGCAGAAAAGGTTAGTCTATTCGAAGCGGTTCGCATGGCTCTTTCGGAAGTGAATGGTGCGTACGCTATTGTTGTATTGGATAAAACAAATGCCGATCAATTGATAGTTGCGAAGAAATCAAGTCCATTGGTTATTGGTATTGGATCGAGCGACGACTTCTACATTGCGAGTGATGCTACGCCAATTATCGAGTACACCAAGAATGTTGTTTACTTAAACGACGAAGAGGTTGCATGTGTGGATCGCACAACTGGTTTAACTATCGTTAACATTGAAAACCAGAGTCAAGTCCCATACATTCAAGCGTTAGAATTAAAGCTTGAGGCCATTGAAAAAGGCGGATACGATTCTTTCATGTTGAAGGAAATTCACGAGCAGCCTCGCAGTATTGAGGACTCTATTCGCGGACGTGTGAATCTGAAAACCGGACTCATTAAAATGAGCGGAATAGATGAGCACGAAGAGCGTTGGAAAACAGCACAACGTATTTTAATTGTGGCTTGCGGTACCTCATGGCACGCGGGTCTTGTTGCAGAATATTTGTTCGAAGACTTCGCGCGTATTCCTGTTGAAGTAGAATACGCAAGCGAATTCAGATATAGAAATCCGATTATCTATCCTTCGGATATTGTCATTGCAATTTCTCAATCAGGAGAAACAGCAGATACGCTTGCCGCTATTGAATTAGCGAAAGAGCGTGGCGCATTAATTTTCGGGGTATGTAATGTCGTTGGAAGTTCAATTTCTCGTGCTACGCATTGCGGCGCATATACGCACGCAGGACCGGAGATTGGTGTTGCATCTACGAAAGCATTCACGGCTCAGGTTGTTGTTCTTTATCAAATAGCCTTGGCTGTAGCACAAAAGCGCGGCGCTATTTCCAACGAGAGAACCACTCGTTTAATGGCTGAATTGGGATCTCTTCCGTTAAAGATTGAACAAGTGTTGAAGACAAATGCCATTACTGAGTCCATAGCTGAGATTTACCAGCATTGTTCAAACGCTTTGTACCTTGGAAGGGGTTACAGCTTCCCGGTGGCTTTAGAGGGCGCTTTGAAGCTGAAAGAGATTTCTTATATTCATGCAGAAGGGTATCCGGCTGCTGAGATGAAACATGGACCTATTGCATTGATCGACGAGAACATGCCTGTGATTGTCATTGCAACGGAAGGTGCTTCTTATGAAAAGGTTGTAAGTAACATTCAGGAAGTGAAAGCGCGCAAAGGACAAATCATAGCAATCGTTACCGAAGGAGACAAAACTGTGAAAGGCATGGCCGATCACGTGATTGAAATTCCTCGCACCGATGATAGTCTTGTTCCTATTGTATCTGTTATTCCTTTGCAGTTGTTCTCATATCACGTTGCCATTATGCGCGGCTGTAACGTAGATCAGCCGAGGAATTTGGCGAAGAGCGTAACGGTGGAGTAACCAATATCAACTTCATAGAAAAAAGGCTGATTCAATAAACGATCAGCTTTTTTTATTTGAAAAAATCAACTAAGTAACGTGTGTCACGTAACATTATAAATAACACCTATACGTTTGTGTAAGTAATAATAAAAAATTATAATCATGGAAGAAAAAACTACACAAATGTTACGAATCGGAGATTACGCTCCTGATTTTGAAGCAGTAACAACTAAAGGGAAAATAAGAATGTCGGAGTTTGCAACTGACAAATGGATTGTTTTGTTTTCACATCCAGCTGATTTCACACCTGTATGTACAACAGAAATGAGCGGATTCGCATTAAACAAATCCGTTTTTGACAATTTGAACACCGAGTTATTAGGATTAAGTATTGATAGTATTCACTCACATTTAGCTTGGGTTAATAATGTTCGCGAAAAAACGAATGTTTATTTTGATTTTCCAATCATTGCAGACATTGACATGAAAGTAAGTAAACTATACGGAATGTTGCAACCAAATGAAAGCGAAACTGCAGCAGTAAGAGCGGTTTACTTCATTGATCCAAAGAAAAAAATACGTTTAATTATGTATTATCCGTTAAATGTTGGAAGAAACATGGATGAAATCATACGTGTGTTAGAAGCATTACAAACATCTGATGAATACAGAGTCGCAATGCCTTTGAAATGGAGAAAAGGCGATAAAGTCATCGTGCCTCCACCAAAAACTTTGGATGAAATGAACGAACGTTTAGCAGATAAAAACATTGATTTAGTTGACTTCTATCTCGCTACAAAAAGTATCTAAACCCCTTGAAATAAATTGAAAAACCGATGCGCTTAACGTGTCGGTTTTTTTTGGAAAAATTTTTCTTCGGTAAAGATGGTATCGAACAGGAGCTGTTGGTACTCTGAATATGGTGGATGCCACAGGGAGGTGGAATAATAATCGACCGACAAGGTAAAGAAAAATTTCCTGCCTTCGTATGAGTGATCATTGGAGAACATTCCACTACGGTGCAGTAACATCTAACTACTCCCTTAAGAGTATTTTCAGGGGTCTTTTTGTTGACGGAAAAAGAGAAATCTATATTCGTTCAAACTAAATAAAACACCATGAAAAAACTTCTTTCTCTTTGTCTTGTGGCTGCAGCAATATTGCTCTCTGCAAGTGCATTTAGCCAATCAACGAATGTCAGTGGACGTAAGTTCAACGCCAACGGCGTAGGCGCTAGACTTAACTTGCCAACAGCTGATGTTGTTGCTCCAAAACCAGACCCGAAAAGAGGTACTTGCTGCTTGAATTTCGACAACTGGACGGGTTACACCCTTTATGTTTGGGTAGATAATGAATACCGCGGAACTATTTCTCCTTGGAGTGAAGGTGGTGTGTGTGTTTATTCAGGATGGACAAACTACTATGTACGCACAGCAGGATCTACCTACGAATGGTCAGGGTCAGGAGAATGCACGGGAGATTTCAATCTTACAATCGACTAAACTCTTTTTGAAAAAACTACAAGGCTGATGAGACTTATGTCTTTATCAGCCTTTTTCATTTCTAACTATTCCACATGAAAAACGTTCTAACCTTTTGTTTTCTTTTCATCTCGCTTCTTTCGATAAACGGACAGCAACAGACGCGTGCTTTGCTTATTGCCGCTCATGGTTATAGCGCAGAAAGCAAATGGAACGAACTCGGAGAGTCTACTCTTACCGACATGCAATTGGTTCGCAACGCCCTTCTCGAGCGAGGAGTGCCCAATGAGAATATTTACATTTTAGATTCTGGGGCAACCAAACAGGCCATAGTACACGCCGTTGAGAACATACTTATTCCGAGTCTTAAAAAAGGTGATGTGGTTATGTTCCATTTTTCCGGTCACGGGTATCAAATTCCAGATAACAACAAAGATGAATTAGATGGATTAGATGAAGCGCTTGTGCCTATTAATGCGAAAAACGACGGGGGAAGAAGAAAGGATTACACCTATTACGCGAATTACTTGAGAGACGATGAACTGAATAAACTTCTAGAAAATATTAGATTGGCATTAGGCCCTAATGGAGACTTGTTTGTTACTATCGACGCATGTCACTCCGGAACATCTACTCGCGGAATAGGCCCTTCTCGAGGAGCTGTTAGACTTGATCTTGACACATACCAAAACGCTGACACCGAAGAAACTTGGGAGCCACTTTCAGAGCAAAAAGACCTTTCAAATATGGTTGCTTTTTTTGCGTCTAGCCAAAGTCAATTAAACTCGGAATACCAAGAAGGGGACTTAAGTTGTGGTTCACTTTCGTTCGCTTTAAGCAAGGCCATTTCCTCATCGACTACAACTACGTCCTATCAAGCCCTTTTCGAAAAAGTTCGGAATACCATGATTGGAATTGTCCCTGCTCAAACACCAAGCGCAGAGGGAACATTGAACACAACTATTTTCGGAGGAAATCTACTTCCGGCTGCTCAATTCTTACGAGTAAAAGAGGTTTTAGAAAACAATACAATTGTAATTTCTGGCGGACTACTCGCATCTATAAACACCGGTTCAGTGATTGGTTTTTTCGAGCCAGACACACGCGAGTTTTCAATTGAAAAAGCTCTTTTCACTGGCAAGGTAACAGCGAGTTCCACCACCGAATGTGAGGTAACCGCTGTGAACATTCCAACTTCTTTCGAGAAGACGAGCCTTTTGTGGGCGCAGGTTCTCGAAAGAAATTTTGGTAATGTCGCTGTGTCTATTGAATTAAAAAATTTCAATAAAGAAATTACCAAACAGTTGGAAAATGAGTTTAAAAACGTGCCGTTTATTTCATTCAGCAAAGGAAAAAAAACAGATCTTTTCATTGAGCTCGACAAATCATCTGTGGGCGATCCCAACCCAATTAAATTAAGTGCGCTCGGAGATGTAGAGTTCGCTCTTTCCTCTTTTGAAATTTCAGAAGAAGAGCTTACACAAGTTCAAATCAATTGGCTCATACAAAAAATTTCCGATTACGCACAGGGGAAATTTCTTCGGAATTTATCCATTGACAACGCCGAATATTCGGCAACAATCTACTTAACTGAGGTTAATAGAATAGAGGGGACAAGCGGACGTTCAGCGAAAGACTACAGTGAGGTTGGAAGAATAACTTCAAACAAAATTAAAGTTGGAAAATTTCTGAGAGTAGATATTCAGAATAACAGTAACAGAGTGCTCTATTATTCCATCTTAGATATCGATGCCTCCGGAAAAATTTCAATCGTCTGCCCAAAATCTGGTCGTCTTGCTGAAGAATATAAAATAGTTGGAAACGCGCTTTCAACGAACAGTGGTCTTATTGTTAAGATGAGTCCTCCGTTGGGACAAGGAGTGTTGAAACTGGTTGTTACTAAACAGCCTCTAAACCTCAGTGGATTGGTAACATCACGAGGGGAAGCAGCCAATGCGGCAAGTAGTTTCGACATGTTCTTTCAAAGTACAATTAAAGGGAAATCACGCGGAATGGATACACTTCCAATTGAATTAGAAGAAATAGGAATTTATGATTTTGTGTATGAAATTGTTAAGTAGACTCACTTTTATAGCTCTAGTTTTTTCTGTTTTATTGCCTCAGGTTTCTAGCGCTCAATTCAAAACAAAAACTCCCATTTACATGGGGGCTATTAGCTCCGATAAATCGAAAATAGCACTTGCGGACAGTGAAAATATTTCTATTTTAAAAACTCAAAATCTAGAAATAATTACAACGATCCCTTGTAATCATTTAACTAGGGGACTTGTTGCTGAAATCTTCTTCGCTGAAAACAACGACAGCATACTTTGCTTCAGAGCGTGCAAATTCAATGGCGAGCTCGAGTGTAATTTGGATCTAACTTATTTATCAGACAGCCTTTATTTCTATAACTTCCTTAACAACACAACGAAAACTTATCCGGGTTATGCCCGCGTAGCATTTGGAAAATCACCTGACACTTTTTGTGCAATAGTTAATTCGGCACACCCGTTTACGTTCAACAACCAAGAACTGTGGTGGACAGACAGCGCAATTATGTTTACCAATGATCAGGAAAATGTTGTGTTAAACACGCCGGTTTTCAATTGTGCCATAAGCTCAGATGGGGAAAAGCTTGCTATTCTCACACGGTCAAATGACTCTGAAAAACCAAATGAACTTCAGGTATTAAATATAAAATCGCTTGAAGTTCTTTTCAAAACGGTGTTGCCTGAGCAGTACTATTTCAACATACAATTCTCACAAGAAAACAACGCTGTTTATCTCGAGTCTTGTCGCCTATTCCGAAGTGGTATTTATTCCAATTATATAAATGTCTTAGGAAACGTAAAAGATACCATAATAGCTATCAACCAGGAGTACCGGCCTCAGAACGAGACAATACTATCGAAACAAGAGTTTGGCGTCCGTCTTTTACCCGCAGGAAATGAATTCAAGATTTTTGACTTAAAAACAGAAAAAGACATTCACATTTTCCACGCAAACACATGTAACCTTTTCAACATTCGTAACGCATTTTTAATTAATGAAAATGAAATAATTGTATTCGGAAGTTACTCTGATTATTCGGGTCCTGTGGTCACTGGCGCTGCGAATAAAATGAAACTAACAGACGTCTCGGCATATACAAAAGTTGACGAAAAAACCGGAAACTATCGCTTGTTCAACCCAAATGAAATTAGAATACTTCCAAACACTTCTGCGATAAATAACAAATCGGAAAAGAAAATTGTTGTTGGAGAAAATAGAAAGTTTGTCTATGCTATTCAAGGGAGATACGTGGAAATGTGGGGAATTGAAGACCCGTCTATTCTACGGAAATTTTCTTTTGAAAATGATGTCGATGTATTGGCCGATAAGTTGGATTCGACATTACTTGTTCTTGAAAAACATAAAGATTTAAACGAAACAAACATTCGAATACACTTGGTGAATTTGAATTCCGGGGTTGTAAACTTCCAGATACTTTCCCAAGAAAAAGCTGAAGAATTTGTTCGCGAAAACGCGTTTTCGCAAATCACCGATATTGACAGAGCGGCTCTTTTATCTTCCGTTCAAAAAACTTGGCCGTGGGATAACGATATTGAATATCCGCTCTTCGAAACATCTATTTCTACCGACAACGAAGAGTTTGTTCTTTTAGATAAACAGTTGTTAAATCTCAAAACACTCGAGCGAATTCAAGTTCAAAATTTCAGTAATCACACGCTGTTAAATCACGAATACGTTGGAATGGCCGCGGAATTATACACCCAAAATTATTGGAGTTTAGAAGATGAGAGCAGTAAAACGAAAAACACTTTTTTTCTTATTAAGGAGATGCGTCCGGATGGAAAAACACTTGCTGTAAGTCCGAGATTTAAATTGCGGTTTGACCGACCCTATTACAAGAGTGAAATTAGTTGTTCTTCCACCAGTAGATTTATATGTGCCTATGTGAATGAGTTTTTTAAAGACACGCAGCGTGATATCTACCTTTTCGATATTCAAAAAAATACGGTTCATGAATTCCTGAATATGGGTTTGAGTTGGATAGAATTCAATGAGAGTGATTCTCTTTTTCAAATTGTAACTACTGAAATAACCGACCAAGGGGAAAGAAAATACTTCTTCGAATTATATGACGCCAACACTTTCAAAAAAATCAAAAGTTCCAACATATCTTTCATTGTTAAACAATTTGACAACACCGAAATCTCTAAGTTAAACGCACCTGAATATTCACTAGACGCCAAATACATATACTCGGAGTCGACAAAAAAATATTTTGGGTTCTTTCCTTCGGGGAAGATGTTTGTTTGGAATGTTGGTGAATACTCTCCTTTTGAAACCGTTTCGTTAGGCGCTGGAAAAGCTGTTCATTGCTCTTTTGTGGGTGAAAATATCTTTGTGGTGTTGAACAGCAGAGAAGCTTTTTTCATTGATCCAATTACAAACAAAGTTGTTTGCACCATTCTCTTTCTTCCGAATGAAGAAACAACAGATGTTCTTTGGTTCTTGCCAGACGGTTCGTTCTACGCTCCAAAAAACACCATTCCAAAATTTCATATGGTGAAAGAGAAAAACGCCTTTCCCTTGCTAAATTATGAAGCGTTACTCAATCGCCCCGATCGCGTTTTAGCCACTATCGGACTCGCAGATGTTGAAACCGTTGAAGCCTTCGAAATGGCCTATGAAAAACGAAATAAGAAATTCAACATTCAAAGCCTTGACTTCAACACAAACATTCCCAAGCTTAGTTGGAAATCTAAAATGCCCTCTACGCAAAATGACAGTCTTGTCTCGTTTTCAATCGAGATAGATTATTCTTTGCAGGAGCCACTAACTGCGCATGTATTAATCAACGGAGTTCCTGTTTATGGAATGAACGGTCTTCCAATCGAGGGAAACAAAAGAGAGTTCACCTGCGCAGCGACATTAGAAAATGGCAGCAATGAAATTCTTGTTTATGCGCAAACTCAAAACGGAATTAACAGTTTCCCTCTTTCAAAAGAAGTTATTTCCACCTACAACTTTCAAAGGAGGGTGTTTTTTGCGGGAATTGGGGTTTCGGAATATATCGACACTACAAAGAACTTAACGTTCGCTCACAGCGATGTATTGAAGCTGAGCGAGGCGTTTCTTTCGGCCTACGACAACGATTGTCGGCAACTTGTGCTGACGAATGAAGAGGCAACAAGAGAAAATATACTTGAGGTTAAACAATTTCTTGAAAAAACAAATGTCAACGACATTGTGGTTTTGGCGTTTGCTGGACATGGGACTATTGGAGCAAACAAAAGTTTCTACTTCTGTTCTCATGATATTGATTTTAAAAATCCTGAAAACACAGGCGTGTCGTACGCCGAAATTGAAAGCCTTCTCGACAACATTCCTGCGCGCAAAAAACTTTTACTTCTAGACGCATGTCACAGTGGTGAAATTGACTCTTCGTTCACACCTGTTTTCGTTTCAGATTCAATGGTGAAAAAAGACAAGCGCGGTATTGATGTTGTTGTAACTGATGAACCAACGAGTCAGAAGCAAATTAACTTTCTTGTCGAATCACTCTTTTCAAATCTAAACAATGGCACGGGGGCTTATGTTATTTCGGCTTCAGCCGGAACAGAGTATGCTTATGAAACAGCACAAACCGGCGGGGTGTTCACCTATTCCTTTCTTGAATCTTTCAAGTCTCATTTTTATTCTTACAATTCAGATGCTTCGATTTCCATCTTACAGCAAGAAACCTATCAGAAAGTTACCGAATTAACCAAGGGAGCTCAACGCCCTACAACACGGGCCGAGAACACTAGAAGTTCCTGGAAATTCGAGCAATAAAAAAGGGTCTCTTGCGAGACCCTTTTCATAATTCTTAAACTTCAATTAGAAGTGGAAGTGAACCAATACAGCCGCTGGAGCAACTCCGAACGCGTTGTTATCAGTATCAATTCCAAATGAACTTCCACCTGCAGTAGTCGTTGTTGTGTTTCCAGAAGCGCTGTAGTTCGTTGTTGAAGCGTCTCCTGTTGAACTAAGATTTAATCCCCATCCGAATTCACCACCGATAGAGATTTTAGGTAGTACGAAGTATTCAACACCAACGAAAGCGCGAGCGCCAATTCCGAAAGTTGAACCTGCTTTTACTTCTAACGGCGCACCTTCAGCGTTATTCGCATACTCATACGTTGTTTTTGATCCACCAAGGCTTAAACCCGCCATTGCGCCATAATAACCTTGAAGACGTGTTGATCCACGACGCATTTCAATACCACCGCCAATCGTGATGTTATTGTAGCTGTCTTTTGTAACATCTCCCTCTGTAGCTCCTGGTGTAGACTCAGATCCAAATCCTAGACGCAACATTCCGCGGTAAGCCATTTTGTCCGTCATGAATTTCTTTCCAGTGATAGCCGCACCACCGTTTGTATATCCCATTCCGAAACCTGTGTTTGAACCACCGTTCAACATGTTACCGAAGTAAGACAACATTGAAGAAGCGTCTGCACCGATAGCGTAGTCGCCAGCTTCTGGTAAATAGTTCTCACCTTTTTTAGATGTTAACTGAGCATTCATTGTGCCCACTAGCGCTAAAGAAGCGCAAAACAAAAAGATTTTTTTCATAATAAAAAAGTTTGATTTCGTCAAACTTATGCGGAAGCCGAATTGATACAAATCAATTTGATTTAACATTTCAACAACATTCAGTTCATAATCGCACAACTTTAAAAAAATCAATAGATTACGTTAAATTCAGAGAACTAAAAAGGGGGCCGAAGCCCCCTATATTTATAATTGCCATTTAGTCTATTTGATGATTTTATAAAGCTCTTTTAGATTTGGCTCTAAGATAATTTCAATCCTTCTGTTTCGTGCTTTATCGTTCACATCCAATGGGTGATATTCACTTCTTCCCGATGCAGATAATTGTGAAGGATCTATGCCGCTATTCGCGGTAATTAATTTGATTACCTCTGTTGAACGCAATACACTCAACTCCCAGTTGTCTCTTGGAATAGATCCACCTGAACTAATCTTGTCTGTATCTGTATGTCCTTCAACAATAATATTCAAGTCCTTTTCATCTTGAATAATTTTTGCGAGTTGAATGATTGCAGATTTTCCTTCTGCATTGATGTCTGTTTTTCCTGAAGGAAATAACAACTGCGCTTCCATACTCACGTATACTTTTCCGTTCTCTTCACGAACGGTAATTCCTTTGTTCTTGTAGTTCAGCAAAGCCGCTTCCAACTTTGCTTTTAACAACTCGCTAGCACTTCGCTGCGCTTGCAATAAAGAATCAAGTTCCTTGATCTTAACCTCTCTTTCAAACAAATCCTTCTGCGCCTTCGATAACGCTAATTGCTTTTCTTTAACAGATTTCTCAAGTTTGTACAACGAGTCTTCTTTCACCTGAAGCGCCTCTTTTGCGCGCTCCAAATCGCGAAGCAATTTTTTGTTTTCTTCTAATGAGTTGTTATACAACTTTTCGTTTTTCGATAAAAGTTCGTTGTTCAACTCGTTCACTTTATCATACATCACACGCAGTCTGCGGTATTCTTTACCGTACAACGTGGTGTCTTCGTTCAACTTGTTAACTGACTTGGTTAGGGTTTCAATAGTAGCACCTTGCTCTTTCGTTGTTGCGCTAACATTGTCGAGCTGCTTTTGCAGTTCTTTGATTTCAACGTCAGACTCGTCTTTCGCCGTTTTCATTTCAGCAAATTTTCTTTGAGGCACACAGCCCACAAATTCTATAGCTACAATTAGCGCTAGGGATAAAATCACTTGAATCTTTCTCATAGTTCGTTTAATATCTTTCAAAATTGCGGCACAAATCAATCTTGAATAATCCTAAGTTTTTGAATTGTTAACCACCCTTTGTTCGTCAAGTTTCGAGTAACGCTGTATTGTGATCAAAAAACAAGGGCATTTTCGTGGCCATGAATAACATTTCATTCCACAACGAAGGTGTTAACACTAAAACACCTTCAAAACGTCTTTTAAAGGCTTGGATTAAAGAATTCGTCTCAAATCACGGCAAAAAAGTCGGTGAATTAGCTTTCATCTTCTGCTCCGATGAAAAAATATTAGAAGTAAACCAAAATTTCCTCCAGCACGATTATTACACCGATATCATCACGTTCGATTATTGCGAAGGTGAAATTGTGTCTGGCGACATCTTCATTAGCGTGGAACGTGTGGCAGAAAACGCTACGTCTCACAATGTAGAATATAATACTGAACTTCTCCGTATACTTGCACACGGGGTTCTTCATCTCATTGGTTTTCAAGATAAAAGTCCAAAAAATAAAAAGGAAATGACTGAAAATGAAGACTTGTGTATCTCACTCTTTTTAACTAAATTCGCTCAATAATTCAATAGGCTAAACAGGTCGTAAAATACGTTTCACGTGAAACATAAGATAAAATGAAAAAACATTATAACGTCGTAGTTGTTGGTGCTGGACATGCGGGAAACGAGGCTGCTGCTGCTGCTTCGAACCTCAAAAATAGCGTTTTACTCATCACAATGGATATGAATAAAATAGGGCAAATGTCGTGTAATCCAGCCATGGGTGGAGTAGCTAAAGGTCAAATAATCAGAGAGATAGATGCTCTCGGTGGTTACAGTGGGATAGTCTCAGACCTATCTGCAATACAGTACCGCATGCTTAATTTAAGTAAGGGTCCAGCCATGTGGAGTCCACGCACACAGAACGATCGTATGCTCTTTGCTGAAGAGTGGCGCAACGCGTTGGAGCAAACACCTAACGTCGATTTTTGGCAAGACTCGGTAAACGAGATTGTTATTGAAAACAACCGCGTGAAAGGCGTAAAAACCGCGCTAGGCATAGAATTCACGTGTGATGCAGTGGTGATTACCAGTGGAACGTTTCTGAACGGAGTCATCCACATTGGTGAAAAGCAATTTGGTGGTGGTAGAATCGGTGAAAAAGCTTCGCACGGAATCACAGAACAATTGGTTTCGTTGGGTTTCAGAGCAGGAAGAATGAAAACCGGAACACCACCAAGAATTGACGGAAGATCACTGGATTACTCTAAAATGGAAGTGCAAGACGGTGATGTAAACCCGCAAAGATTCTCATTTATTCATCAACCGAAAATAACCAAACAACGCTGCTGCTGGATAACCAACACCAACAGTGCGGTGCATGAAGTCTTGGCAACGGGATTCGAACAGAGTCCAATGTTCACAGGTAGAATTACAGGAACAGGGCCCCGCTACTGTCCGTCTATCGAAGATAAAATTACACGCTTCGCCGACAAAGATTCTCATCAACTCTTCGTAGAACCTGAGGGTTGGAAAACTGTGGAAATTTATCTAAACGGTTTCTCTACAAGCCTTCCGGAAGAGGTTCAACAAAAGGCGTTGAATCTAATTCCAGGATTTGAGAATGCGAAAATGTTCAGACCTGGTTACGCCATCGAATACGATTATTTTCCACCAGATCAACTTAAACCAACTTTGGAAAGTAAGGATGTTGCTGGGTTGTTCTTCGCAGGGCAAATCAATGGTACAACAGGGTATGAAGAAGCAGCGGGACAAGGAATTGTTGCTGGTATTAATGCTGGTCTTTTTGTACAAGAAAAAGCTCCGTTTACTCTTCAACGAAACGAGGCTTACATCGGAGTTCTAATTGATGATCTCATTACCAAAAGTACAGACGAACCTTACCGCATGTTCACGAGTCGAGCGGAATACCGAACATTGCTCAGACAAGACAATGCAGACGAACGTCTCACTCCACTTTCCCATGCAATAGGTTTGGCTACAAACGAACGAATGGAACTTCTGGAAAAAAAGCGAGCAAATATCAAAACTGTCATGAAGTCCATAGAAAAAACTTCTACATCCCCTGAAGAAATTAATGGACTCTTAGAAGAAAAAGGAAGTGCACCTATTGAGCAAAAAATGAAGTTGATTACGTTGCTTAGCAGACCTCAAGTGAACTTAGAAGATATAATTTCTGTAAATAGTGATTTACAGGCGCAAATTTCAACGTTAGGGGAGGATAGGGTAGAAGTAGTGGCCGCGGTGGAGATAAGTGTTAAATATGCGGGTTATTTGCAGCGAGAGAAGGATATGGCAGATAAATTAACAAGACTTGATCACATTCAACTTTCTCCTGAATTCGATTACCTGAAGTTGACTTCTATGAGTATTGAAGCTAGACAGAAACTTTCGAAGATTCGTCCTGCTACTGTCGGACAAGCAAGCAGAATTAGCGGGGTAAACCCTTCGGATATTTCAATCCTGTTGATTCACATAGGAAGATAATTTCATGTGAAACAAACTACTTCTTTTGCTTTAGCTTGATACCATCAACCTTGTAGAGTTTACCTCCTTGGTATGTTACGGTATTGATATAATTTCCATCTTCATCGAAATACATCCAATCACCGTCTAACTCCCCGCCTGCATATGTACCGCGCATTTCAGGTTTTCCGTTCGAATAAAAATATTCATGTTTTCCAACAGCTACTCCCAACTCGAAATTACCCTCGTACATTTTGTTTCCGTTTGAGTGCGTGAAGACCCATAGTCCTTTGCGTTCGTCGTCTACATAATCTCCTTCCTCTTTATGGTCATTAATAAAACGAATCCACTTACCCTGCTTCAAACCGTCGCCAAAATCACCCTCTAAAACTACGTTTCCTAGACTGTCATTTTCGGTGTAATGTCCATCTAACTTTCCCTTTCGATAGTATTCCTCTCTTAAAACAATTCCAGAAGGATAATACCACATCCATTTTCCAACTACCAAATTATTCTCGTACTTACCTGATTGCTCCAACTTTCCATTTTCGAAATAAAACTTCCAATCTCCTACCTTCTTTCCATTTGAAAAACTTCCTACCGATCTAACTGAACCCGATGGATAGAAGTACTTCCATTCCCCAATTTCTCGATTCAACGAATCATACTTACCCTCTGCTTGCTTCAGATCGTTCAAATACAAGCGTGAGAAAATAATGTTTCCCGTGGAATCTAGCGTTTGAAAAATTCCATGCTTCAAACCATTCTTGGTTCCACCTCGTTCAATTACCCTTCCCTTCGAATCGTAAAACTTTTCAATTTTAACAAATTCTGTTTCTTCAGCATTCTCCTTCAAGACGCCTAATTCATAAAATTCAAACTTCCAAAATTCTCCTTGCTTGTTATAGACTTTGAACGTTCCTTCCTTCAATCCGTTTAAATAATTTCCTTCTTCCTTCAACCTTCCGTTATCCCTTAAATCTACCCATAAACCGATTCGTTGTCCGTTCTTATTGAAACGATTAATCTTTTCTTCCGAATAAATTAATCCATTCTTGTACGTACGGCGTGTGATAATTCTTCCGTCCTCCGCGTATTCGAAATACTTTCCTTCTATCAGATTGTTCGTGTAATTGAATAAAGTTCTTTTAACACCAGTTGGAAAGTATTCAGATGCTGGTCCTTCCTTGACATCTGATTTGTAGGAAATAGATCTTTCCATCCTTCCCAATGAATCGTAGAAGCATTCCAATCCGAATTTCAAATTCTCTTTGTACTCGATAGACTGCTGCAATGAACCATCAACCCTAAAAAACTTCCACGTGGAATCCAGCTGAAACTCTTTGCGATTACCCTCTGATTTCAGAATACCTGTCTCGTAATAATTCTTCCAATAACCGTTCGGCTTGCCTTGTTCCAAGAAACCTTCACTGCTCTTCTGACCATTGCTGTAAAAGAATACCTTGAACTCTTTCTGGGACCAAACCGTTAGTTGTCCGGCCAAGAGAAAAGTGATTAATATTCCTATCGATTTCATTTTTCAAAGTTCGTTATGATTTCCATTTCAAAACCTATTTGGGACTAACTTTGTTTTCACCAACATCTATTATCTAATTATATTCTTTATAAAAGGAAATAGTAATAGTAATAGGGCTGTTAATTCCGTCAGTAAGTTCTTTCTCGTTTCTTTGGATTTATCGTTATTATCATTGAAGTAACATGTTCTTAACAATTTAAAACACCTTAATTCTTTGAATTTGAATATCATTAAGGGTAATGAACATAGTTATCAAAATTTTTCCTTGTTCATATACTGTTGTAGGTAATAACTTATTTTATGTTGAAGAATTTCGTTCATAACAAAATCAAAAAAGTGAGAACTAAATTTTGATAAGAATTCATTCTGTATAAGTGTCACTTTAAAATGAAATATAAAATTTTGTTTTGAACAGTTATTCACAAGTTAAACACACAAAAAAGAGCAAGTTGTTAAAAGTCTCACCTTTCCATTCACAACGTTATTCAAAACACAAAAGAAAGGAATAAGTTTGTACAAATCTAAAATTTTATGAAGCTTTATATAGGGTCAGATCACGCAGGTTTCGAAATGAAAGAAACCTTGAAAACATGGATGAATACTGAATTTCCTTCAATTCAAATTGAAGATAAAGGATGTGAATCTGCAGACAGTTGTGATTATGCAGACTACGCGCATGCAGTGGCTGAAAATGTAACAGAAGATTCACGTGGAATATTGCTTTGTGGTTCAGCGAATGGAGTGAGCATTGCGGCAAATAAGCATGCGGGTGTAAGAGCTGCTTTATGCTGGACTGAAGAAATTGCAACATTGGCAAGACAACATAACGACGCCAATATTCTTTCTATACCTGCGAGATTCGTTTCATTGGATGTTGCTAAGGCTATGGTAACGACGTTTTTTAATACACCATTTGAAGGTGGAAGACATGCTAAACGAGTAGAAAAAATTGATTTGTAAGATGAAAAAACTGATAGGAATATTTTGTGTTTGTGCAAGCTTTGTTGGTAATGCACAACGTTCTTTCGACGCTACTGATAAGCGTGACTTTTACATGAATAGCATTACGGTTAAAGAACTGAAAGAACAGTTATTTATTTTTGCAGCTGATGAATACGAAGGAAGAGAAACGAGTAAACCTGGTCAGAAAAAAGCAGCAGCTTACATTGAGAATTACTATGAGTCATTGGGATTAGAAAAAGGATCTATGACTGGTGTTCAGCAACAGAGTTTCCCTTTACGTAAGCGTAAGTTAACTTCAACCATTCTTACTGTAAATGGAAAGAACTATGAAAGTTCGAAGGATATTTTTTCATTGGATGCTGAAGGATTAGAGGGAACAAAAACATTTACAAAATTAGTTTTTGCTGGATACGGTATAACAGAAGTA
>JBILOU010000086.1:0-6450 GCA_044374295.1 Flavobacteriales bacterium
TACGAGTTGCTCGTGAAGTTCTTCTCCTGCCGTGTTCTGCAAAGCACCTGCTGCAAGCGGATAAACTCTTCTCAAATACGTGAACGAATTGGCAGGCAATTGCATGTCGCCATACTTCAAAAACGTGCCTCGCACTTTCAAATAATTTTTATTTTTTCGAATTGAAACTTGAGCAGAATTCCCGAGCGTGTTGTTGTTCGATTGGAAGATGGAACCTGCGTTTCCATGCACACCTTCTTTCGGCACTTCAGGCAAGCGAATGGAAAGAACACCACCAATGGCATCTGATCCGTACATGACATTCCCCGCGCCTTTCCGCCATTCAATGTTTTCAATTTGAAATGGATCTATCTCTAACCCGTGATCACTTCCCCATTGCTGCGCCTCGTGCTTCATTCCTAAATCTTGAATGAAACAGCGTGATCCTGAGTAAGCTCGTATTTGGGGCTTACTCATTCCCGCTCCGGTTGAAATGGAAGAAATACCGGGCTGTGATTTCAACTTGTCTGAAAGTGTGAGTCCATTGGCCAGCGTAAGCTCTTTCGCGGAAAGCGAAACCATGGCTTGCGAAGACCTTCGTACTTCTACTTTTGAAGTTCCGTCTTCAATGACAATTTCATTCAATTGAAAATTTGAAGGAAGCAATTCAATGCGCAAGGTTGTTATTGAATCGTGCTCTACCGTGAAATCGAAAAGCTTCGCTGCGTAATTGTCCTTCAACACATGTAAATGATATTTTCCAATTGGAATTTCTTCCACAATAAAATACCCTTTACCGTCGGTAATGACGTCGGTATTGAGCTCATGCACTTCAACATGAGCGTGTGAAAGGGGCAATTGCGTTGAAGCGTCAACTACAATTCCGTGCAGTTGCGCAGACACACAAACTCCTATTCCCAAAAAGAGAACAAGAAAAAATAAACGCATTGAAAAAAATTAAGGATGAATTCGAAAAGAATTAAAGATCATCCTTGAGGGGGACCTCTGCCCGATTGCTCTACAAAAACTAACTCTGAAAATGGCGAAACATAAACCGCTTTTGCAATTGGTAATTCTATATTGCTATGAAAAGCAATGTCTAAAATTTCGACTGGTAAATACGGAAGGGCTTTAATTGCACAATACTCACATTGCTCATCTTCATGCGCATGCTCAGAAACGAAAGCATGATTGTGCTCGGTGAGTTGATGAATGGTTTGAAAAGAAAGCACACCTACAAAAAGCACGAATAGTGCTCCTGCTAACGATGTTCTTAATTTCAAATTCATGCTGCGAAGATAGGTCAATTAACATTACCAAGAACCACCTGCACCACCGCCGCCGAAACTTCCGCCACCAAATCCGCCGAAGCCTCCTCCGCCTCCAGAACTTCCTCCACCCCATCCACCGAAGCCACCGCTTCCACCACGGAATGAGTTGTAATATCCCGAGTGACGCGTGTTCATAGATGCCAGTAAAGCCCATGCAGCCCAAAAGCCGAGATTATTTGTACGTGCATACTGACGAGTGCTTTTCACTTTGAAAAGCAAGAACACGCTAGCAATGATTAAAAAGAAAATGACTGCACCGAGTATTCCGCCTTTGTTGCTTTTCTTTTCAGGAGCGTATTCGCTTGCTGGATATTTTCCGCGAGACAAATCGGAAAGTACTTGAATACTTTTCGCAATGCCTTCAAAATACTTTTTCTGTTTTGCTAAAGGAATAAATTCATTCTGGACAATGGTGTAAGAAATTGCGTCTGGAATGGTTCCGTGCAATCCTCTTCCTACTGCGATGAACGCTTCTCCTTTTGAAGCGGCCTGTTTGGGTTTAATAAGGAAGACAATTCCATTGTCCTGCTTGGCTTGTCCCACTCCCCATTGTTCACCCAATTTTGTTGCGAAAGCATAGGGTTCAAATCCGCATAAGTCTTCTACAATAACCACCACGATTTGCGTGCCTGTTGTGCGCGCTAAATTTTGCAAACTGTCTTCCAACAATTGTACTTCATTCGCAGCCAACATGCCCGCTCCATCGTAAACCAATCTACGATCATCTTTTTGAGGAAAACAATCTTGCGCTTGTGTATTGGAGAATAACCCAAGAAAGACAACGACAAGAAAGAACTTAACGGCTGACTGTATTGCTAATTTCATTGATGTCGTTTTCTTGATAAGGAAAATGTGATTTTAATGCTGAAGCAATGTTGCGGAAGCAGTTGCCTATTCCCTGAGCATATTGATTCATTCTAAAATCGTTGATTAAAACTGAAAGAGTTTCTGACAGGAATTGTTCAGACAAATGCGCCTTTGCGCCGGCGTCTGCTAGGATAGAGATCTTGCGGTCGTTCACGCTGACATACAATAGAACGGCATTTCGCTTCTCGGTTTTATGCAATTCCAATTCAGAAAAAACGAAAGCTGCTCGATCCAGCACCTCCTCGTTGCACACTTCTTCAATGTGCAATTTGAATTCTGCTGAAGTGAGCAGCTCTGCTTCTTCAATGGCTTTCTCAACTAATCGAGAGAAATCATCTTCGAAGAAAAAAGCCATTATTCGAAACTTACTTTTGGAGCGTTTTCACTTCCTGCATCAGCTTCAAACATCTTGCGAACCTTGAACTCTTCATCGTCGTTACCAACCAATCCAAGTGCTTTGTGCTTCCAAAATCCACGAACATAACTGTTGAATTGCTTCACCGCTTCGTTGTAATAATCGCGTTCTGTTTTTACTTGATTCTCGGTTCCTTCCAATTGCGCTTGAAGAGTTTTGAAGTTTTCGGTACTGTTTATTTGAGGATAACTCTCAACCGCAATCATTAACTGCCTAATTCCTCTGTCCATGTTCTGGGCACTGGCCATATACTCATCCTGATTCTTTGCTGAAACCATTCCTGCACGCGCATTCGTCACTTCCGTCAATATCTTTTCCTCATTCGCAGAAGCACCTTTCACGGTTGCAATCAATTGCGGAATCAAGTCGGCGCGACGCTGGTAGGCTGTTTGCACATTCGCCCATTTCTCGTTTACAGCTTCTTGCTTCTCTACGGCTCCGCTGTATACGCTGGTTCCGTATAGGTAGAAAATTCCAAAACTTACAACTATTACTCCGACTACTGCGAGCAGAGCGATTAACACTTTATTTGATTTCATTTCTTTTTATTGTTGAACGAAGGTGTTCTTTTTTTTCTTGTTAAGCAAATTATTTATTGAGTGCTTCAAAGTTAGCTTGAATAAACTTGGTCAATTCGGCTCCTTTCAATATACCTTTTGATAGCATAGCCAATTGAACCGCTTGCTGCGCAAGGCCTTTGCCTGCTTCTTTGTCGGCGTTAATCTTTTGCATTAACGGATGGTTCGAATTCACAACAATGGTGTAACTGTCTGGAAGTTCTCCGTAGAAGCTCATTCCTCCTCCACCCAAGGCACTTTGCTCTTTCATACGACGCATGAATTCGTTTTGCGTAATGGTTACAGGGGCCTCCGTTGAAGACATGTTTTCAAAACTCACGTTGAACGATTTCGTGTCGAGGTTCTCTTCGAACAAAGGCTTCAACGCTGTTTTTTCCTCTTCGGTAAGAAGTGATGCAGAGTTCTCTTCTTTCTCAATCAACTTATCCAACACATCGCTATCGACACGTTTGAACTTCAACGTTTGATCTTTCGATTCCAATTGCGAAATCAAATGCGGCGTCAATGGCGAGTTCATCTCAACCACAACATAACCGCGGTCTTTTGCTGAAGCAATGAATGAATCTTGCGCTTGGCTGTCGTTGCTGTAAAGCACCACCGTGTTTCCGCTCTTATCTTTTTGAAGTACGTCTACTTTCGCCTTCAATTCTTCCAAATTGAAATATTCATTTTCTGTTGTTTTGAAAAGATTGAAGTTCACTGCTTTCTCGTTGAACTTCTCTTCCGATAACATTCCATAATGAATGAACACAGAGATGTCGTCCCATTTCGATTCGAAATCTTTGCGATCTCCGTTGAACATGCTGTTCAACTTATCTGCCACTTTCTTCGTGATGTGAGCAGAAATCTTCTTCACGTTTCCGTCTTCTTGCAGATAGCTGCGCGACACGTTTAACGGGATGTCTGGAGAATCGATAACACCGTGCAGCAACGTAAGGAAATCGGGAAGAATGTTCTTCACTTCATCGGTAATGAAGACTTGATTGCTATACAACTGAACTTTGTTTCGGTTGTTTTCCATGTTCGCTTTCAACTTCGGGAAGAATAAAATTCCGGTTAGGTTGAAAGGATAATCTACGTTCACGTGAATGTGGAACAACGGATCTTCGAATGAATACGGATACAATTCACGGTAGAATTTATCGTAATCTTCTTGTTGAAGATCGGCTGGTTTCTTTGTCCAAAGCGGAGTGGTTGAATTGATGATGTTGTCAACGGTTGTTTCAACACGCTTCACATTTCCTTTGTCGTCTTTCTCACCGTTTGGGTCATCGATGTATTCTGTTTTCGTTCCGAAAACTATTTCCACCGGCATGAAGCGACAATACTTATTTAAGATTCCTTCTAGGCGAGACTTCTCTGAAAACTCAGTTGAATCGTCTGCGATGTGCAATACGATATCTGTTCCGAAGGTTTCTTTCTCCACTGTTTCCATGGTGAAGTTTGGCGAACCGTCGCACACCCATTTGACAGCAGGCGCATCTTTTCTAGACTTCGAGATAATCTCTACTTCCTTCGCCACCATAAAGGCTGAATAGAAGCCTAATCCGAAGTGACCTATGATTTGTGCGTCTTTGTATTTGCTAACGAATTCTTCCGCACCGCTGAAAGCGATTTGGTTAATGTATTTATCGACTTCCTCTTCAGACATCCCCACCCCATTGTCGCGTATGGTGATGGTCTTGTCTGTTTCATTCAAGATAACTTCAACTCTGTAGTTCTCTGCACCTTCTTTAAGTTCTCCGAGGCTACCTAATGTTTTTGATTTTTGACACGCATCTACTGCGTTACTCACCAACTCGCGTAAAAAGATCTCGTGATCTGAATACAAGAATTTCTTAATAATGGGAAAAATGTTTTCGGTTTGAACTGAAATATTTCCTTGTCTCATAGTTTGATAATTTTCGCCTGCCCTTTCAAGCAATATGCCATGCGCGACACTCCGACAACCTGTCAGCGAACACTGACAAATAAAAAAGGGGCCGATTACTCGCCCCCTTTTCCTCTGCTAAAAAGTCTCTTAGCGAATTACGATACGTGAAGATGATGCTTTACCATCTTTCACCATTTGCAATTCATAGATACCAGGAGCGATACCGTTTAGGTTAAGCTCTATGTTTTGAGTACCTGTGCTTACAGTAACTTGATTCGCTTGAACCATTTTACCAACTGCATCAATTAAGTTCACGTTCATTGCACCGCCTTTTGTGCTGTTCAAACGAACAGTCAAGTGGTCAGTAGCAGGATTTGGGAATACAACTACGTTAGAGATTGTCTCCAATTCTTCAACACCAACAACTGTAACAACAACCTCTTCTCTTGGACTAGGACAGTCGAAAGAAGGTGTGTGTGCATGCCAGTCGTAGAAGAAATAGTAGTAGTTATCTCCATCTTGGTTTTGATTACCGTTCGTAACAGTAGTACCTGTAATGCTGATTAAGCCATTTACATCGTAAGGATATTCATATGGAGTAGCGGTAGTGATATCACGATCTCTCCACAATCCTGGATTTCCAGTTGTTGTTCTCAACCCGTAACCTGTTCCAGCTGGGATGAAGAAGTTCAAGTTCACAACTGATTCTCCGTTAGGAATGTCTACATCCGCTGTAGCTATAACTGTTAAGTTCGCATCTACCACTTGAATCGTGCGAACACCGGCAGCATTTGAATAAACAAGAACATTATCTAAAATCACATCTTCTAAAGCGTCGAACTTGTTGAAGTTGGTTGGCGTGTTAGCAAAGTAAGCTCCGCTTGCCGCATCGTTTGTCAATTTACCTCCCGCACCTTGAACTCCACCGAAAGTCGCAACGTCTTCCACCCAGAATGAAGTAGGAGAAGTTGTAATTGTAGGAGTAGTGAATGTAGTACCTGATCCAATTGGAGATCCTCCTGTTGCTACATCATACCACTGAAGGTTAGAACCTGCAGCAGTTAAGTCAGCTGTAACCCCTGTTTCACCAATTGTCACATCAACAGCCGTTGGCGCCGACGGAGCGTCGTAAACTACAACTGAGGTGATAGCAGAAGTAGCGAATCCACAACCGCCTTCAACTTGTACCGTATATTCTCCAGGTAAAGCTGCATTGATTGTTTGAGTCTCTTCTCCATTGCTCCACAAGTAGCTAGCGCCTTCAGAAGCGGTCAATTGAACAGAAGATCCTTCACAGAAATCAAGAGCTCCTGCAACTGTTACAGTAGGAGTTTGTACATCTGAATTCACAGCTACGGTAATAGCGTTTGAGTGTCCTGCACATCCGTTTGCATCGTAAGCAATAGC
>JBILOU010000033.1:0-22347 GCA_044374295.1 Flavobacteriales bacterium
GGAACTAAAATGGCAGGTGGAAAAGAAACCCCACGGCAGAAGATGATCGGGATGATGTATCTCGTTCTTACCGCACTTCTTGCCATGAATATATCGAAGGACGTTTTGAACGCCTTCATTCAAATCAATCGCGGATTGGTAAAAAACAGTGCTAACTCAGAAGAAAGAGCTGATGCTACTTTGGGTCTTTTAGACAACTGGAGCGACAAAGAAAAGGCAAAACCTTTTCAGGAGAAGGCTCACGAGATGGTTGAAAAGGCCGATGCCTTGGTGAAGAACATTGTAGAACTGAAGGCGCGCGTTTTGGCTTGCTCTGCAAAGGGTAACCCAGATGGTTCTGGATTCGAAGAGTATATTGTAGACGGTCATTTGATTGACATTGGGGATAAGGAAAAAGTTTCCAAACCAGATGAGAATCAGAACACTACAGGTATGCTTATCGGTGACGAACCATCTTCTCCGAAAAGTGGTCCATGGTCAGCTGTAGAATTACGCGAAAAGCTAACCGCATTTTCTGAAGAATGTCAAAATTTGACTGTAACAGATCTGAAAGGTAAGGCACATGGCATATCAACGGATTCTCCGGAAGCTAAGGCGCTAATAGCGAATACGTTTGCTTTTGCAGATATTCCAGACAGTGAAGGGAATCCTGAGAAATGGGAAACCGCGTTGTTTTATCACACTCCTCTAGCAGCGGTAATTGCTCACTTAAGTAAGATTGAGTCAGATGTTATCTTGGTGAAGAACACCGTGTTGAACTTCTTGGCTTCTTCTATCAATGCATCCGACTTGAAGTTCTCGGATGTAACAGTAGCTGTTGTTCCGAAGCAAAGCTATATTTTGAAAGGAGACTCGTTTGTAGCAGAAATTTATTTGGCAGCCTACAACAAGGCGAGCAAAACAAAAGTTTACATGGGCGGTGAAGTAGGAGACGGGGCGAAGCCAGAGGTTTTTGATTACTCAGGAAAAGAAGCAATTATGTCTGGTTCAGACGGAAAGTGTAAATTCAAGATTAATGAAAGTGCTTTAGGTTCTCACTCTCACAAAGGGGTAATTGTTTATCAAGATGCTGATGGTTCTGATAAAGCTATTCCTTTCATTATTCCGCCATTCACGGTAGGTGAAGCAGCATTGGTTGTTTCTCCAACAGCAATGATGGTGTTTTATGAGCGTGTAGAAAACCCAGTTGAAATTTCGGTTCCAGGTGTTGACCCAAGTCAATTGAGCGTGAGCATGAGCGGAGGTTCTATCTCACCGAAGGGTGGTGGAAACTACGCTGTGATGCCAACAAACGGTTCTAAGGATGCAACGATAAACGTATCAGCTACCATCAACGGAAAACAAGTGAGCATGCCTGGTAAGCAATTCAAGATTAAGAAATTACCAGATCCAACTCCTTCGTTCCAAGGAAAGAATCACATGACTACAACCATTTCTCGTGGAGATGCGACAGCAGCTTCAGCGGTATTTGCAAGTATGGGCGCTGACTTCGTATTCCAAGGGATTCCAGTTTCGATCAATGGCTTCACCATGACAGTTGCAAGTGCGGGTAAAATCACACCTGAAATGCGTGCTACTGGTGGATCATTGACTTCAGAAATGAAAACAGCTTTATCTAAGGTGAAAACTGGTGATAAAATTTATGTAGAAAGAATTGAAGCTTCTGTTGCTGGTGAAAGACGTCCTCTTCCATCAATCAGTTTGAAAGTTCAATAATAACATTTAAAACGTAAGGCTATGAAAAAGCTAATTCCAGTTCTAATTGTTGCAGCATTCATGATTGTTGCTAACAGTGCATACGCACAACCTCGCAGAAATGTGTTGGACGGAGCCTATGTGCAAGAAAACAATCCGCAACGCAGAGTGAAGGAATGGCCTTATTTGCGTGAAGCTGACGTGCTTTGGAAGAAGCGCGTTTGGGAAGAAATCGATCTTCGTCAGAAGATGAACTACCCTTTGTTATACCCTTTGAAAGATTTGAAGGGTCGCAAGAGCTTGTGGCAAGTAATTATCAAGGGTGTTGAAGATGGAAATCTAACGGCTTACAGCACAGGTCCTGATGGGGCAGACGATGAGTTTACTTACAAATTAGAACCAGAGCAAGTAAAGGCGTTATTGAATATTCCGATTACAGTAAAAAACTACATCAACGCAGATGAGTATGTATTGAAAGATACAATGATTACTCGTGAAGCTGAAGATATCGTTGGTTACCGTTTGAAGGAAGATTGGATTTTCGACAAGCAACGTTCTCAGCGTTATGTAAGAATTATTGGTATTGCACCAATGGTTCTTCCAAGAAATGCTGAAGGACAATTGCGTGATCCAGACAACCCAGTAGCTGTTCCATTGTTTTGGTTATACTACCGCGAGTGTCGTTATGTATTCGCGAACTGGGATAGCTTCAACACGGTGAACGATGCGTTTCGTGGTAGCTACGATGATCTTTTCGAAATGAGAAGATTCTCTGCCCACGTCATTAAAGAGGAGAATGTTTACGATCGTGAAATTCAACAATACGCTCAAGGACTTGACGCGTTGTTGGAGAGTGAACGTGTGAAGAAGGAAATCTTCGAATACGAACACGATTTGTGGAACTATTAATTTATATGTTTTGAATCTGAACCCCTCGGTTTAACCGAGGGGTTTGTTTTTTTTAGGAAGGAATGATTACAGTAGGGAATTTAAGTGTGCACTTTGGCTCGAGAGAGCTCTTTTCGAAGATTGGATATTTTATTGGTCCACGTGAACGTATAGGTCTGGTTGGAAAGAATGGAGCAGGGAAATCTACGATGCTCAAAATCCTCGCTGGAATTCAGAAGCCAACAGAAGGTACAATTTCATTGGCGCGAGGAACGACTGTCGGATATCTTCCACAAGAAATGGTGCACTCAGAGGATGCTTCTGTATACGAAGAGGCGCAAGGTGCTTTCCGTGAACTACAAGTCATGAAGGCTCGTATGGAAGAGCTCGGGGACCTAATTGCGAATCATTCCGATTACACTTCAGACGATTATGCAAATCTCATTGATGAAATAGAAGCGGTTTCTCATCGCTTGTCTTTGCTCGATGTGGGAAGTACTGACGAGAAAATAGAACGCGTTCTAAAGGGATTAGGATTCTCTTCGAAAGATTTGAAGCGCCCTATGCGCGAGTTTAGCGGTGGTTGGAAAATGCGTGTTGAGTTGGGAAAACTCCTGCTCGAGAACCCAGATTTGCTCTTACTCGATGAGCCTACCAACCACTTGGATATCGAGAGTATTGAATGGTTGGAGGAATTTCTTGTTGAATATCCAGGTGCAATAGTCCTTATTTCTCACGACAGAACATTCTTGGACAATGTTACGAAGCGTACGATTGAGATTTCTAAATCGAAGTTGTACGATTATAAGTTTTCTTATTCCAAGTATATTGTTCAGCGTGAATCAGAGGTAGAGCGTCAAGAAAACGCGGCGAAGAACCAACAGAAGTATATTGAGGACACCAAGAAGTTAATCGATAAATTCCGCGCGAAAAAAGATAAGGCAGCATTTGCACAGACCTTGATTCGAAAACTTGACAAGCTTGACAAAATTGAAGTAGATGATATTGACGGAACCAAAGTAAGAATTGCTTTTCCACCTTCTCCACATGCCGGTAAGGTTATACTGGAAGGATTCGATGTTGGAAAATCATACGGAGATTTACATCTTTTTTCCAAGGTCAATTTCCAAATAGCGCGCGGAGAGAAAGTTGCACTCATTGGAAAGAATGGAGTGGGTAAAAGCTCCATGCTTCGTATGATCATGAATCAAGAGCCATACGATGGAGAATTGAAGATTGGTTACAGTGTTGAGGTAGGGTATTATGCGCAAAATCAAAGCGACATTTTAGATGGCGAAAAGACTGTCTTTCAAACGATAGATGACGAAGCGGTTGGAGAAATTCGCAAGAGCGTTCGTGGATTGTTAGGAGCATTCTTGTTCAGTGGAGATGATATTGACAAGAAGGTTAAGGTTTTGTCAGGAGGAGAGAAGGCGCGTTTAGCCTTTTGTAAATTACTTCTTCAGCCCTATAACTTCTTGGTACTCGATGAGCCTACCAATCACTTGGATTTAGCCTCTAAGGAAGTTTTGAAGAATGCCATAGCAAAGTATGATGGAACAGTTTTGTTGGTATCGCACGACAGAGATTTCTTGGATGGATTAACTCAGAAAGTATTTGAAATCCAGGCAGACAGAATGGTTGTATTTCCAGGCGATGTAAAAGAATTCTTGCGCGATAAAAAGGCGACCAGTATTGCACTTTACGAAAACGAAAAGGTGGTGAAGCAGCAAGAAAAAGCACAGAAGGTAGAACCGGTTGTGGAGGCAAAGCCAGCTGTTAAAATTGACAAGGTTAAAGAGAAGGAGATTAAAAAAGTTGAAGGCGATATTGAGAAGAAAGAAGCTCAAATGGCTGAATTGGAGACTGAAATGGCTAGTATGGATTACAGTAATCTCGAGCTTGTGAATTCACAGAATACCAAATACGAGCAACTAAAAAAGGAGCTCGAAGGCCTTATGGAAAAATGGGAAAATCTTGCCGCGGAATAATCACTTTCCGTGACAAGATTTGTATTTCTTACCTGAACCGCATGGGCACGGTTCGTTTCGATTGATTTTAGGATCTGCTACAACTGGAGCGCTGCGTTGCTGAGAAACCATTTCACCGGCTTCTTGCGCTTGACTTGCTTGTTGATTCAGGTTCCCAGAGTCTGCTTTCACAGTCTGAGTTCGCACAACTTCACGCTGAGGAGCTTGGTTGACCTGGGGTCCAGAAGGAAGCTGACAAGTCAATAAGAAGTTCGCAATTTCAGCATTGGTCTTCGTAATCATGGTACGGAACAAATCGAAACTTTCTTTCTTGTAGATCAACAAGGGGTCTTTTTGCTCATGCGCAGCGAATTGCACATTGCTTCTAAGATCGTCCATAGCACGTAAATGCTCTTTCCAGTTTTGATCAATGATGGCAAGCGTAATTCCTTTTTCAAGGGCGCTAATCATTTCTTTTCCACCTGAAGAATGAGCCTTTTCAAGGTTAACAGCAATCTGAATTCCTTTCAATCCATTGTTGAATGGAATAACAATATTCTGATATCCTTGCGTGTTTGTACGGTATACATTTTCAATAACTGGGAAAGCTTCTTCAGCCAAACTGTCGATACGAGAAGTGTATGCTGTAAGAACTGCTTCATAAGTTGAATGAATGACATTCATTTCATTATCAGAAATGAATTGGTCTTGACTCACAGGAGCTTCAATTCCGAAATAACGAAGCAATTCAATTTTGTACGCATCGTAATTCTTGGCGCTGTGCGCATACGATACAGATGCTTGGGCTAAATCGAACAACATGTTGTCGATGTCAAGCTTCAATCGTTCTCCGAAAAGCGCATGCCTTCTGCGTTTGTAAATTACTTCACGCTGTGCATTCATCACGTCATCGAATTCCAACAATCGCTTACGAATGCCGAAGTTATTCTCTTCTACTTTTTTCTGAGCTCTTTCAATAGAACTCGTAATCATTGAATGCTGAATTACTTCACCTTCCTTCAGACCAAGTCTATCCATCATTTTCGCTATGCGATCACTTCCGAATAAACGCATCAAATCATCTTCCAAAGAAACGTAGAAAGATGAAGATCCTGGATCACCTTGACGACCAGAACGTCCACGTAACTGACGGTCAACACGACGAGAATCATGACGCTCCGTACCGATAATGGCTAATCCGCCTGAATCTTTAACACCTTCACCAAGCTTAATGTCGGTACCACGACCAGCCATATTCGTAGCAATGGTAACAGTTCCGGCTTTACCCGCTAACGATACAATTTCCGCTTCTTTTTGGTGGAGTTTCGCGTTCAGGACTTGATGATCAATACCGCGTTGACGAAGCATTCTGCTTAAAACTTCAGAGACCTCTACAGTAGTAGTACCGACCAATACAGGTCTTCCGGCGTCACGTAATTCAGCTATTTCCTCAATAACCGCGTTGTATTTTTCTCTCTTCGTTTTATAAATCTTATCGTCTTGGTCTTTTCTAGAAATCGGACGATGAGTAGGAATAATCATCACATCTAACTTGTAGATGTCCCACAATTCACCCGCTTCTGTCTCCGCAGTTCCGGTCATACCCGCAAGTTTGTGGTACATGCGGAAGTAGTTCTGCAAAGTAATCGTAGCGTAGGTTTGTGTTGCCGCTTCAACCTTTACATTCTCTTTCGCTTCAATCGCTTGGTGCAGTCCGTCAGAGAATCTGCGACCCTCCATCATACGTCCGGTTTGCTCATCAACAATTTTCACCTTGTTGTCCATCACCACGTATTCCTTGTCTCTTTCAAAAAGAGCATATGCTCGAAGAAGTTGGTTAATGGTATGAATACGCTCACTCTTCACGCTGTAATCGCGTTGAAGTTCTTCCAAAGCACTCACACGCTCGGTGTCGCTTTTTGAAGATTTTTCAATCGTTGCGATTTCAGTTCCGATATCTGGAAGGACGAAGAAACGCTCGTCTTCCATGTTTTTCGACATCAATTGAATACCCTTGTCGGTTAGTTCAATCTGATTGTTTTTTTCATCAATTACGAAGAACAATTCAGCATCTGCTTTGGGCATTTCGCGCTGGTTGTCTTGTAGGTATTGCCCTTCTGTTTTTAAGAGAATGGCTTTGATTCCTTCCTCACTTAAAAATTTAATTAGTGCTTTGTTGCGAGGTAATCCGCGGTAAGCGCGAAGGAGTGCAAGTCCACCCTCTTGAAGTTCTTCTTTGTTTGGATTACCTGATTCTGGTTGAAGTTTTTTCTTAGCATCCGTCAAGAAATCCGTAACAGCCGCCTTTTGAGCGTTCATTAGAATTTGAATCTTTGGCTTTAATGCATCGAATTCTTGTTGATCGACTTTTGAAGTTGGTCCTGAAATGATAAGCGGTGTTCTCGCTTCATCAATTAAAACAGAATCGACCTCGTCAATAATAGCAAAGTGATGTTTGCGTTGAACCAAATGAGAGGCTTCAACAGCCATATTGTCACGCAAATAGTCGAATCCAAATTCGTTGTTTGTTCCGAAGGTGATGTGAGCACGGTAGGCATTTCTTCGAGCATCTGAATTGGGTTGATGCTTATCCACGCAATCCACGCTTAACCCATGAAATTCATACAAAGGGCCCATCCATTCAGAGTCACGACGAGCGAGGTAGTCGTTCACAGTTACCACGTGAACCCCTTTGTTTGCAAGCGCATTCAAGAAAACAGGAAGTGTTGCCACTAATGTTTTTCCTTCACCGGTGGCCATTTCCGCAACTTTACCTGTGTGAAGCGCAATACCGCCAATTAATTGCACATCGTAGTGCACCATGTCCCAGGTAAATCTATTTCCCGCAGCAGACCAATTGTTTTTCCAAATGGCTTTGTCGCCTTCAATGCGCACATAATCTTTCGATGTTTGAGTCGCGAACTCTTTGTCGCTAGCATTGGCTGAAACTGTAATCTCTTCGTTGTTTTTGAAAATCTCTGCCGTACGCTTGATAACCGCAAATGCTTCAGGAAGAATTTCCAAAAGCACTTTTTCAATTTCTTCATCAATGGACTTACGCACCTTATCAACTTCACTGTAAATCCCTTCTTTTTCCTCTAGAGCGTCCAAGGGAAGCGCGTCTGCTTTTGCGTTTAATGCAGCAACTTCATCCTCTAAATGTTGAACATGTTTTTGAATGCGAGCCTGCATATCAAGGGACATTCTGCGAACGTCATCAGCACTGGCATTTGAAATTGATTCGTAGGCAGATTTAGTGGCTTTAAGAAGCGGTTGAATGGCTTCAAGATCCTTCTCTTTTTTATCTCCGATTATTTTCTTCAGAATGGTATTCAGCGCTCCAAGCATAGGTTCTTCAATTAATGGTTACAAATGTAACGCCTTCTTTCCTTTTTTAAGAGTATAAAAAGCAGTCATTCGGGCTTAAATCTTAATAAAAGTGATGCCATAAAATATACCTGAAAATCTGTCACAAAAACAAGAAATTTTTTTCAAAAAGTGCAAATCGCTACGGAGATAAGGGTTGTAGAGATATAAGAATTTAATTGTTAAAAACTAAGCCTTCTTGTTAACTGTTTTAAGTTGCAATTTCACGCTTGATAACGAATCTTTGAATTCTCGTATTTCAAATTTCGTTTTCATTGAAACGAAGTACAAATTAGATTGCCAAAACAACTCAAACAACACACTGATGCAGCACGAAGAACCGCTTTTGAAGGAGAATCCAGACAGATTTGTACTTTTTCCAATTATTCATCAGGACATCTGGCAGATGTACAAAACCTCAGAAGCCAGTTTCTGGACAGCTGAAGAAATTGATTTGAGTGTCGACTTGGTTGATTGGAATACGAAGTTGAACAACGACGAGCGTCATTTCATCAAACACGTTTTGGCTTTCTTCGCGGCTAGCGATGGAATTGTTAATGAAAATTTAGCTGAGAACTTCGTGCGTGAAGTTCAATACACGGAAGCCAAGTTTTTCTATGGCTTTCAAATTATGATGGAGAACATTCACAGTGAGACTTATTCCCTGTTGATTGACACTTACATCAAGGATACTGCAGACAAGAATTATTTATTCAATGCAATCGACACATTGGATTGCGTGAAGAAGAAGGCAGAGTGGGCATTGCGTTGGATTAAAGGCGGAACATTCACCGAGCGTCTTGTGGCTTTCGCTGCGGTTGAAGGTATTTTCTTCTCAGGAAGTTTCTGTAGTATTTTCTGGTTGAAGAAGCGTGGACTCATGCCAGGACTAACATTCAGTAATGAGTTGATTAGTCGTGACGAAGGAATGCATTGTGATTTTGCTTGTTTGTTGTACAACAATCACATTGAAAATAAACTCCCGAAAGAACGCGTTCGTGAAATCATTGAGCAAGCGGTTGCAATTGAGCGTGAGTTCATCACCGATGCGCTTCCTGTTCGCTTGATTGGAATGAACAGCGATTTAATGAGTCAGTACATTGAATTTGTTGCAGATCGTTTGTTAAACGAGTTAGGTAACGAAAAGATTTATAACAGCACGAATCCATTCGACTTTATGGATTTAATAAGTGTGGAAGGTAAAACGAACTTCTTCGAGAAACGCGTTGCGGAGTATCAAAAGGCCGGCGTAAAAGATGGCCCTTCAGAAGATTCAAGAGCCATTTCATTCTCTGAGGAATTCTAAGAAAATTAAGCATTAACGAAAATAGAGTACGCACATGTTTGTAGTAAAAAGAGACGGTAGAAAAGAGACAGTTAAATTCGATAAGATCACTGCTCGTATTTCAAAATTATGCTACGGGTTAAACCCAATCGTAGATCCATTGAAAATTGCCATGAAGGTAATCGAGGGGGTTTTTGATGGTGTAACCACGAGTCAGTTAGATACGCTAGCGGCTGAAATTGCTGCAACGAATACAACGACACATCCAGACTACGCTCTTCTTGCATCACGCATTGCGATTGGAAACTTACATAAGAATACAACGAAGTCGTTTTCGCAAACGATTACTGATTTGTACAGTTATGTAGATCCGAAAACCGGTAAAAGTGCTGGTTTGATTGCTGAAGATGTTTATCAAGTTGTGATGGAAAACGCTCCATTATTGGACAGCACCATCATTTATGACCGAGATTTTCAATTCGATTATTTCGGATTTAAGACATTAGAAAAATCTTATTTGTTGAAGATGCACGGCAAGGTTGTGGAACGTCCACAGCATTTGTTCATGCGCGTTGCAGTTGGAATTCACAAGACAGATTTAGATGAAATTGTAAAGACGTACAACATGATCAGTGAAGGTTGGTTCACGCATGCAACGCCAACGCTTTTCAACGCAGGAACGCCAAAGCCACAAATGAGCTCTTGCTTCCTAATTCAAATGAAAGACGATAGTATCCCGGGTATTTATGATACGTTGAAGCAAACGGCTTTAATCTCTCAAAGTGCCGGTGGTATTGGTCTTAGCATTCACAATGTGCGTGCAAAAGGTTCTTATATCCGCGGAACGAACGGAACAAGTAACGGTATTGTGCCAATGCTTCGTGTATTCAACGACACTGCTCGTTATGTGGATCAGGGCGGTGGAAAGCGCAAAGGTTCTTTCGCTATTTATTTGGAGCCATGGCACGCAGATGTTTATGATTTCTTGGACTTAAGAAAAAATCACGGTAAAGAAGAAGTTCGTGCGCGTGATTTATTCTACGCACTTTGGATTCCGGATTTGTTCATGCAACGTGTGAAGGACAATGGAACATGGACATTGATGTGTCCAAACGAATGTCCAGGACTTTCAGATTGTTGGGGTGAAGAGTTTGAGAAATTGTACACCAAGTACGAGGCTGAAGGAAGGGGAAGAGAGACAATTAAGGCACAAGAGCTTTGGTACAAAATTATCGAGTCTCAAATTGAGACAGGTAACCCTTACATGCTATACAAGGATGCTGCGAATCGCAAGAGTAATCAGCAAAACTTGGGAACCATTAAGAGTTCTAACTTGTGCACAGAGATTATCGAGTACACAGCGCCAGACGAAATTGCAGTTTGTAATTTAGGTTCAATCGCGTTACCGAAGTTTGTTAAAGACGGGGCTTTTGATCACGATAAATTGTTTGAAGTGACTTACCAATTGACGGTAAACTTGAACAAGATTATTGACGGAAACTACTATCCAGTTCCTGAGACGCGCAATTCAAACATGCGTCACCGTCCAATTGGAATTGGTGTTCAAGGATTGGCCGATGCATTCATCTTAATGCGTTTCCCATTCGATTCGGAAGAAGCGAAGAAATTGAACCGTGAAGTTTTTGAAACGATTTACTATGCATCTTGCACCGCGTCGAAAGACTTGGCAAGAAGAGACGGTGCTTATGAGACCTTCCCTGGATCTCCAGCATCTAAAGGAATTCTTCAATTCGATATGTGGAATGTTACTCCAACAGACCGTTGGGAGTGGAGTGTGTTGAAAGAAGAAATTTCTAAGTACGGAATGCGCAACAGTTTGTTGTTAGCGCCAATGCCAACAGCATCTACAGCACAGATCTTAGGAAACAACGAATGTTTCGAGCCTTATACGACGAATATCTATTCAAGAAGAACGTTGGCTGGTGAGTTCATTGTTGTGAACAAGCACTTATTGAAGGACCTTGTGAATCTTGGATTGTGGAACGACGGATTGAAGAACAAGTTAATGTCTACCAGCGGTTCTGTTCAAAACATAGATGAGATTCCAGACAACTTGAAGGCGCTATATAAGACAGCATGGGAAATTTCTCAACGTGTGGTTATTGACATGGCTGCTGATCGCGGAGCGTATATCTGTCAAAGTCAGTCGCTGAATATTTTCATGGAGAATGCAAACTTCGGAAAATTGACTTCGATGCACTTCTACGCATGGGAGAAGGGATTGAAGACCGGAATGTATTATTTAAGAACGAAGGCTGCTACAGATGCAATTAAGTTTACTGTTGACAAGTCTCAACTGTCACAGCCAAAAGCTGCGGTTGTTGCTGAAACAGCCCCAGTGACAGTTAATATGAATATTACTCCGGATACACTTTCTCAGAAGAATGTCGATGCTATTTCATGTTCTTTAGACAATCCAGATTCTTGCGAATCTTGTAGCGGATAATCTTTTTCGAGAGAATAATATGAAAAGGGCCGGTGACGGCCCTTTTTTTCTTCATGTCATTTTTAATAAGTTCTCTCTGGAAAATGAATTTCCTTTTGAAAATGATTGTAATTTGTAGTCGTATGAGAAATCTCCTTTTTTGTCTTATTGCATTTTTGACGACTACAACCATGTATTCGCAAACCCTTCGCGGAAAAGTGGTGGAGCAGCAGAACCAAGCTACGCTAACCGGTGCGGTGGTCTTTCAGAAGGGCACCTCGAATGGTGTGACAACCGATTACGACGGCGAATTTTCCATTAAAGTTGCAGGGCTGCCTGTCACATTAGTTGTGAAGTATGTTGGCTTTGCTGATCAAGAAATTTTTATCAGAAGTGCCGATTTCGTTTTAGTTGAAATGAGTCCGGGGGATTTTGGTCCAACAGTAATTATTAAGGACACGCGAATCACAGAAAAGCAAAAACAGAATCCATTAACCGTTGAGCGTATGGATTTAACAGCAATTAAAAATTCAGCTTCCGGAAATTTCTATGAAGGCCTCGGTGCATTGAAGGGAGTGGATCTAACCACTGCAAGTTTGGGATTTCGCGTAATCAACACAAGAGGATTTAATTCAACCTCACCCGTAAGAAGTTTGCAGTTGATTGATGGGGTTGATAATCAATCTCCGGGTTTGAATTTCTCTTTAGGAAATTTTCTTGGGGCACCTGATTTAGACGTGTTTGCTGTTGAAATTGTTCAAGGTGCGAGTAGCGCATTCTACGGGCCTGGCGCATTCAATGGAGTAATTAAAATGGAAACGAAAGATCCATTTATTCACACAGGTCTAACTGCTCAATTGCGCGTTGGTGAGCGTCATTTGCTCACGCATTTTCCAACGAAGAAGGTCAGAAGTATTTAGCATACAAATTCAATGTCTTTGCGTTCAAAGCATTGGACTGGGCTGCCGACAATCAATCTCCAATTTACAACAGTGGATTTTCAGCTATGAATCCTGGAAGGTTTGATGCGGTGAATACATATGGCGATGAGTATTTCCCTGCGAACGATTATGCAGAAGATCCGAATGGAAAGCCAGGATTGGGTACTTTTTTCAGAACGGGTTATCGTGAATCTGATTTAGTGAATTACAACACTAAGAATGTAAAAGCAAATGGTTCTGTGCATTTAAGGTTGAAACCGGAGTTAGAAGAGAATTCGCCAGAACTTATTCTAGCAGGAAACGTAGGTCAGGGAACGACTGTTTATCAAGGAGACAATCGATTCAGTCTTCGCGATATTTTGTTTTATCAAGGTCGAATTGAATTGAAGAAGAAGGATAAGTATTTCATTCGTTTCTATGGAACGGGTGAAGATGCAGGCAATAGTTTTGACCCCTATTTCACTGCGCTGAAATTGCAAGACGCGGCCAGAACCGACGAAAATTGGGCGAATGTATATGTTAAATATTGGCAAGATTCAATCAGCGATATCATTACGGACAATCTGGGTTACCCAGAGTATGTTCAAAATCCAAACTGGCCAGCAGAGCCAAACTTTTTTATAGTTCCGACAGATGAGCAATATACGGCATGGTCTACTCAGAACGCTGATACTCTCGCTTATTTTCATTCACTAGTCGAGAACTGGACGAATAATGGTACTGCAGGTATTCCGATACAAGGACAATACGGATTTTTCCAACCGGGGTCGGCTCTATTCAATTCGAATTTTGATCGAATAACAGCTTCGAATAACAATGATGCAGATGGCGGAACACGATTCTATGATCGCTCATCTTTGTTTCATACACAAGGGGAATATCAATGGGAAGGTGCAGGTTTTATTGATTATCGAATAGGAGGGAACGCTCGGTTGTATAGACCTAATTCGGCTGGAACTATTTTTACAGATGACGTTGAGAAAATATACAACTACGAAGGTGGTCTGTATTTCGGAGCGACAAGAAAATTTTTGGAAAATCGTTTAATTGTCAGCGGAACTGTTCGTTTAGATAAGAATGTCAATTTCGACGGATTGGTTAGTCCAGCGGCATCGGTTGTATTTCAGCCCAAAAAGAATCATTATTTAAGGGCGTCTTTCTCTTCAGCATTAAGAAATCCGACTTTAACCGATCAGTATTTGAGCCTGAATGTTGGTCCAGCTATTTTGAGTGGAAATCTGAGTGGTGTGGATTCGTTAATTACGTTAGCGAGTTTCAATGCCTACAGAAATACATTGGAAACAGACAGTCTGAGATATTTCAATATAGATCCCATTCGTCCTGAGCAAGTAAAAACTATGGAATTGGGTTATCGTGCGTCTTTCTTCGATAACAAAGTTTATTTAGACTTAGGTGGGTATTATAGTGTTTATAAGCATTTCATAGGTTATAACATAGGATTAGAGGCAACCTTTGACCCCACGACAAATCTCCCTGATGAGTTGCAGGTTTATCGCTATTCAGCAAATTCGAAGAATACGGTTATTACGCAAGGTCTGAATTTAGGAGTGAATTATTATTTCCACGAGAAGTATAGCTTTGCCGCTAATTATTCTTATAATGCCATCGCCAGAAGCGATGATAACGATCCGATTATTCCAGCTTTTAATACACCCAAACACAAGTATAATTTGAGTATCACTGGAAACAATTTGTTTGAATCAAGCAACGGGAATTATTGGGGTTATAGTTTGAATTACAAATGGATTGAGGGTTATTTATTTGAAGGCTCGCCTCAATTTACGGGTTTCATAAATACCTATGACATGGTAGATGTTCAGATAAATTACAGTATTATTTCATCAAATACGTTTATCAAACTAGGTGCTTCGAACGTGTTAAATAACCAACAAGTTCAGGTATACGGTGGACCTTCAATCGGAAGAATGGCTTATATTAGCCTCCAATATTCGTTCAATCATCAAAAACAAAATAAATAGAACATGAAAAAAATCTACTCATTGATTGCGATTGCTTTGTTGAGTGTAACTGGTGCTTCTGCACAGCGTTACATGACGGAGCAATTTACTTCGGTTAACGTTCAAACGGACGTTACCTATGCCGTGAACGCTACGGTATTGTATTATGCTCAGCTCGGAGAAGCGATTCCTGAAGCTTTGAAAATGGATGTTTATTCACCTGCTGGTGATACCGAAACAGACCGTCCGGTGATTCTTTATTTCCACACTGGAAATTTTCTTCCTTTCCCTCAAAACGGTGGTACTGGCGGAACTCGCACTGATTCAACTGCTGTTGAGCTATGCACTCGTTTGGCTAAATTAGGATACGTTGTTGCTTCTTGTGATTACCGTCTAGGCTGGAATCCAATTGCTGCAACTCAAGAAGAGCGTGTAAACACGTTGATCAACGCGGCTTACCGCGGTGTTCAAGATTGTCGCACTGCTGTGCGTTTCTTTCGCAAGACTGCTGCAGAAGATGGTAATCCATACGGAATTGATCCTGAGCGTGTAGCTATTTGGGGACAAGGAACAGGTGGATACATCACTTTTGCTGTTTCAGGAATTGACGCATACACAGACTTGCTTTTACCTAAGTTTACCACAAGTGCAGGTGTTCCAATGGTATTGGATTTTGTGAATGGAGACATTAATGGTACCTCAGTTGGTGTTAATCCATTAAATGGTGATACACTTTGCTATGCTAACCACGTTGGCTACAGTTCAGATGTGAACGTTGCTGTTAACATGGGTGGTGCATGTGGAGATATTTCTTGGATCGACGCAAATGACAATCCAATTATTTCTTTCCAAGTTCCTACCGATCCTTTTGCTCCTTACTATACAGGAACTGTAATCGTACCTGGTTTGAACTTACCTGTTGTTGAGGTTCAAGGTAGTTACGATGTTCAATTGGCATTAAGTGCTTATGGTAATAACGGTGTATTTGAGTTGGCAGAAGGTTATGCTCCTGGCCAGCCATACACAGATGCTGCGAATTCTACAAACAATGGTTTCCATGGCTTATTCCCATTCGAGCGTCCAGCTGCTACACCTGCTGATTCAGGTCCATGGGAGTGGTGGGATACTGCTACAAACCCGGGTAGTGCAAATGGTCTTTTGACAAATCCAGATATGTCAGCTGCAAAAGGGAAGGCATTTTGTGACTCGATCATGGGATACTCAGTACCGCGTATTGCTTGTGCTTTGAACTTGAACACAAGCCCTTGTTATATTAGTGTTGATGAGACTGAAGAAGTTTCTTTCAATGTATTCCCAAATCCAGCAAACGAATCATTTGCAATTCGTGCTTCAGAGCGTGTAAGTGCAGTGCGTGTATTTGATGCAATGGGCAGAATCGTTTACAATTCAAACACAACTAATCAAGAAGTTGTATTTGTAGATTCTTCGAATTGGTCTGCAGGAATGTATACCGTAGAGATTCATACTTCTAACAACGCGATTGCTAGAAAGAAAATGTTGAAGAACTAATATTCTTCCCCTTAAATGAAGAAGGCCCTAGAAATAGGGCCTTTTTTAGTATAAAAAAAGATTGAAATTAAGCGTTAGAAATCTTTTGAGCAAGCTCGGTGTATTCTTCAGCAGTGAATTTCAATCGTTCCTTTTCGAAATTCATATCGTGTATATTGTTGATTGGAATTAAATGCATGTGAACGTGTGGAACCTCCAATCCAATTACACTGATGCCGATTTTTTTACACGGCACTACAGCTTGAATTTTGCTGGCTACTTCTTTAGCAAACAAATTCAATTCTTTCAACTCTGTATCAGGCAAATCAAAAATGTAGTCTATTTCTTTTTTTGGAACAACAAGTGCATGTCCTTTTGCTACGGGAAGAATATCGAGGAAGGCAATAAATAATTCGTTCTCAGCAATTTTATAGCAAGGGATTTCTCCTTTGATGATTTTGGTAAACAGTGTCGCCATTATCTATTGATATCAAGAATTTCGAGTTGTAGGATTCCGGCGGGAACTTGAACTTCCGCGATGTCTCCAACCTTTTTACCCAGAAGTCCTTTGCCAATGGGTGAGTCGATACTGATTTTTTTCTCAGCGAGGTTGGCCTCGTTTTCTGCAACTAAGGTGTATTCAACTTCGGTGTTTGTTTTCAGATTTTTCAACTTTACACGAGAGAGAATGAAAACCTTTGAGTTGTCAATGTGCGAATCATCAATTAAACGCGCGTTGGCAGCTAAATCTTCCATCTTAGCTATACGAGCCTCAAGGTGTCCTTGCGCTTCTTTGGCTGCGTCATATTCAGCGTTTTCACTTAGGTCACCTTTATCTCGTGCTTCTGCAATTTGTTGGCTAATCTTGGGACGTTCAACCATTTTAAGATGGTGTAGATCATCTTTTAATTTTTTAAGTCCTTCCGCAGTGTAATAAGCAATTTGTGACATATTCTTGTATGTGTTAAAAATAAAGAAACCCCGCGAACGAGGTTTCTAAACAAATATAGTGAGAATTTTATAGCGTGATATGAATTCCCATGCTGTGAATACCGTTGAATGGATTTGTTAAGCGATAAGAATAATCCAAACCAATTACACTTCCGTTATCACCTGTTGGTAATTGAACAGTAAGTCCACCAGTAGGACCTGAAAGCGCGCTTTTAGCGTTGTAAACTGTGTTAGATCCAATATCTTGTTGATATCCACCTCTCAAGAAAAGACGATTGCGAAGATTGTATTCTAAACCTAGAGCAACTTGGTCTTTACTGAATGAATTAGATGTGTAAGCAGCATTAGCTGTAAGTTTCATGCTGTTTTTCATCAGGAAGTCGTATGCAAAACCAACGTTAACCATTGAAGGCATTTCATAAGGTTGAGAGCGTTGCTCTACTGTGAGTGAGTTACCACTTGACGGAATAACTGCAGAAACAGTCATACCATCTCCCTTGTAACGCATAGGAGGTCCAACATTACGTAAAGTAATTCCGAATCGAACATTGTCTTTTTCTCCAGTTACATAGCGAATACCCGCATCGAAGGCCACACCTTGTGAGCGCACGTTGTAAATAGCTTCACTGATAAGACGAACGGTAAGACCACCGTAAATGCTGTTCGAGAATTCTTTAGCGAAACTGATTCCGATGTTGGAATAATTAACCGTGAACGATCCAATTCCGCCTTCGGGAAGGGCTTCAGTTGTGCGAGCGATATCTCCGAAGTTCATGTTAACTACGGATAAACCAAAAGCACCAGATTTCCCTACTTTTTGTCCAAAGGCCGCTGCATTAAGTTGAATACCTGTTCCAACGAAATACTGGGTGTTTGTGAAAAGCAACTCGGTTTTCTTGGTGAATGCCAATCCTGCAACATTTAAAAACACACTTTCAACCCCTGTTACAGAAGATAGAGATGCATTTCCTAATCCAGATGAACGAGCCCACGGATTTACGAGCAGGTGACTTGCACCGGCTGATCCAGATCTATCAGGATTTCCCGCAAAAAGCGAAGAGGTAATTCCTAAAATCAGGGTGAGTGATATGATTGATTTTTTCATGATCGTAATTTCGTTTTTCTATTAGAAGTTATTCAAGTCAACCGGACGCATAACACCGAACCATTTCAAAATGGTTTCTCCGATACCAGGTACGTCAACGTGAATGATGTAAGTTCCTGAAGCGATAGGAATGTTTCTTTCATTTTTCAAATCCCAATCAATGCTAGTGATTTTATCAGCTTTCTTGAACTGTCTGATTCTGTTTCCGTTTAGGTCATAGATAGTCACCGTGCAGATATCAGGTAGGTTAGTGACCTTAACTCTGTTATCTAACTGATTCGTTTCGTACGAACTGAACGCATAATATGGATTAGGAACAATGTTAATTAAATCGAGAACAGATGTAAGTGTGTTCGCATCATTTAAGGTAGTAGCAATGTTCTTTGTAGAGAAACTATAAATATTTCTCCATTCGTTAATCGATGTTCCGGCAGTTGAAATGTCAGGAGTGCTGTAGGCATAGCTGCTATATGGCTTTGCAACGCGAACGCTTATTCTTACATCATTTGGAATAATTCCTTCTTCAACTGATAATAACGGGTGCTCAGGATTTACCAAACCACTTCCAACCCAAGTACATCCGCGGAAAACCTTTTTCCAGTTAGATGAACTGATCGATGGATCTGAGAGTTTAGAATATAAGAATTGACCGTTGTCATATGCTGGGCACAGAGCTAAGCTCGATGAAGGGCTTGAAGCAGAGTAGTCTTCCCATTGTAGGTTTTTGAACACGTAGATCCAGTGTTGTCCACCGAATAATGGCTGACCGTTGTTGTTGTATAAGCGAGATGTTGGATTCCAGATCATGTCGCGACCATTTTCACCAACTAACCAGCTATCTTCACCGAAGGCCATGTTAAGTCTTTCACCTGTGCCAAGATCGATTGCATAACCTGGGAACCAACCCATACCAATTGCAGAAACAAGATCTCCTTCAGCGGCGTTATATCCAGCTTGGCCTGCTTTTCTTCCATTTTTATCTACAGAAGGAGCACGACGAACTTTCATTTTTTCAGGATCAACAGAGTTGTCACCGTCGTTATCTTCTGCCAATTCTGGTGTGAATTGCATTTCTAATACAGGACAACGGGTCCACTTCGATTTGTCCTTTGTAAACACAACATCAACGTTATTTAAACCTCTGATGTTCGATTTACGTTGCTGATCTAATTGGTCTAGGTCTCCTTTTAAAGCGTCGATAGTAGGAGCAACATTGTTTACAACGATATCCGCATCATTTGGATCCAATACAGTACCTGATACAAGACAATACGGAGACCATGTTCCACCAGCAACAGCTTCGTACTTCTCAGATTCGTCTGTGAAAGGGAATCCAGAACTTCCTTGCTCGTAGTCATCGTAAAGTGCTTCTGATAGGGCTTGTGGATCCGTTCCTTCAGTTTTAACACTTCCTGCGCGAATCCAGTTTTGTTCTGAAAATCCTTCTGCATCTTGAATACCTAGCAACCAAGGTTTAGATGGGTCGCTATATGAAACAGACGAAGAAAGAAGTTCCGTGTAGTGTTTTACTTGAGCTCCATCAACTTGGTAGTCGTATTGTCCCCAAGTAACAGAAAGTCCCCAATCTAGTATCACGTCTTCACTTGAAGAATTGAATTTCTTGTAAGTTCCGTAGATGGTTCCATTGTCAAGGTTTTCTAACTCCCAATACATGCTATCAGGAGTATCCTCACCGAATTCAGTTGTTTTAAGTCTCAATTCAAAGTCAGCTGATGGAACTCTTAAGGGGTCAACAACTTTAACTTGAACAGGACCTTTTCCAGGCGCGTATGTCAATTCGCTAATATTGTTGTTAGCCAAAATGATTGCTTCTGTTTCAGAACTAAGAAGTAAGTCGTTGTTTCCGTTTCCTTTTCCTTCAATACGGGTCAATGGAACGCCATCGCCGTAGTTTGAATTTTGGATAGTTCCACCCAATTCAGGAGAAGGGATGTGCGGGATAGCAGCAATTTTTTGAATTTCACCAATCGCACTCTTTCTAGAAGAAAGGAATGCCTCATCTTGACCTTTCTCGAGGGCAATGTCGTATTGTGAGTAATTGTTATATCCGTATGCGATAACCATGAAATAGTATGTCTTGTGGTTAATAAGCGCATTATTTCCAGTAGCAAATGCATCTGTAGTTACACGGAAAGAACGTTGAATGCCTTGATCCGCACCATCAACCTTCAATTCAGGAATGATGTAACCCGTTATTGGATCACGAGAGAAGTTAATGATTCGTCCGATGCCGTTTTCAACGTCACACTGTGCAATCAAACGAGCTTTATCAATATCTTCTAATTCATCGGCACTTACGTCATTGTTCGCTCTTTGGTAAATCAAATATCCTTCAAATTTGTAAGATCGATCTTCTACGGTTAATTGAGTTCCATCTGCTAATTCTTCTGGAATACTTGGGTCGAAACCACCTTGCTCAGGGCCATAGTTTTCTTGGAAGTTAGTAGAGATTGCATTGTCGTTAGAAAGCATCAAAATGATTTCTTTATCCAATTCTTGAATAGTAACATCCGGAGCATCTGGACCAGATACCAATTCGAAACAGTTATCGAATAAAGCTTGTGCCTTATCATCGTATTCACGAAGCAAACGCACAGATTCGAATGGATCGCCACTGTTAGCCTTCGCCCATACAACACCTAAAGTGATGTTATTGTAGTCACCTGGCTTCAAAGTGAAAGGACCAGCTGCTTGAATGAAACGACGGTCGTTTGGTGGATTACCTTCCGACTCTTCAGACCAATCATCAGTTATTACACCGCCAGTACCCCAATGCAGTGGATCGGTATCGTCTGGGAACATATAATCTGCAGGCACATCAGTAACGTTTGGTCCAGATGCACCATTACCACCGTATGCCATACGCTGTCCATTCTTCCAGAAACCACGCATGTAGTTATAGAAGTGACTAGGTAACGCGGGCTCACCATTCACAGGGTTTTGGCTGTTGTTGTAATATACAAACTTGCGCATTCCGAAACGTTCGTTATCTGTTACACCATCACCGTATCCAATACCTAATCCTTTGTAAGGAATACCATCTTGATCAATTGCATCAATGATGTCTGTTGTTAAAGGATTGTCTTTGTTGTCTGCATCTTGGTATGGACCTTCGAAGAAGTCAACACCAACTGCAGGAGGGTTAGAACCATAACCTAAAGAGGAAGATGTTGGCTCATCGAACGCATCTCCATTGTAGCAATAACCTAATCCGCGCTGCACGTCACAACCAACGTAGTCATCAACCGATGTTCCCAAATCTGGATCTACCCAAGAACCGAAATATGTTTCTGTTAAAGTTTGTGAACCTTGATTAATCAACACGTAGTTATAAAAAGTCATGTTGTTTACTTCATCGTTCGAAGTAAATGCGAAAGCTTGCGCACGAATCTCCATGCCAATAGGCTGACCTTGTGATTCGGTATGAGCGTTTCCTTTGTCGTTGAATATCCAATAGTAAGTTTGATCACCAAAAAGAGGAACGATATCTTCTCTACGACGCTCAGCACAGTTAATTTCTCTTAAGAAATCGTACCAAGGGTAGTCACCGTTTTGTGGGTTATAGAAGCCATCTTGGTCATAATCGTAGAATGGTGCAAGGTATAAATCTTGTCCAGCTGCTGTGTTACCAATCGCAGGGTATTCGTAGAAATAACCAGGAATTGCGTAATCTGTCGCACAATCTGTACCACCAGCAGCAATACAATCGTAGTAAGCGCGATGTCTTTGTGCATCTTGACGCAACGAGACGAAGAATCTATCGTACTGTTCGCAAGTAGACTCGGTAACAGATGCCGTTCCATCGTTTGTAAGTGGTCCTGGCCAATAGTCATTACCCTCACCACGGAAGGTAACAGCTGCTAACTTCAATTGTTGGTCAGGGGAAATTCCACCCATCCAAAGAGCGCCTGCATAGATAGAAGATACTCCGCTTCCTTTTGGAACTTCGTAGGCTGCTCTGCTCAATGAACGGTTTTGCCACATAGAACCACCCGTTTCAATTAACGCTTTGACGTTATTCCACGCCAAGTCTCTCAAACCAGTTGCTGGTGCACACAAAGCCGCACGCGAATCAGTAACGATTTCGTTGTTCTGAACCATTCCAGAATTTTCTAGAACAGACTTGTAAGCGAAAGTTTGGTTCGCAAATCCAAGTGCCAGAGCAACTAGACTTATGTATATTTTCTTTCT
>JBILOU010000035.1:0-21900 GCA_044374295.1 Flavobacteriales bacterium
GTACATCCTTGAACAGATGAAGAAGCATTTCCATAAGTATCTCCGTCTACATCAGCGTAGAAAGTAGATTGAACACCTTCGTCAGTTGAACCATCGCAATCATCATCGGTACCGTTACAAACTTCTGCTGCACCAGGATTAACTGCTGCATTTGCGTCGTTGCAATCGGTAGAGTTAGAAACATATCCAACAGAAGCAGTACATCCTTGAACAGATGAAGAAGCATTTCCATAAGTATCTCCGTCTACATCAGCGTAGAAAGTAGATTGAACACCTTCGTCAGTTGAACCATCGCAATCATCATCGGTACCGTTACAAACTTCTGTTGCACCAGGATTAACTGCTGCATTTTCGTCGTTACAATCAGTAGAGTTAGAAACATATCCAACTGGAGCGCCTGTACAAGAAGCTTGAGAAACTGCAGCATTACCATAAGTATCACCATCAGCATCTGCGTAATAAGTAACATTTGCAGCACCTTCTGCAACCGTATAAGAACCGGTAGCAGAACATCCGCCTGTTGGAGTAGTTACAGTTACACTATATGTACCAGCGGTTAATCCGCTAAGATCCTCAGTAGAACCACCGTTACTCCAAGCATATATCAATGGAGTTGGAGAACCACCCGTTGTTGTTAAATCAATAGAACCATTTGCATTTCCAGCGCATAGTGCAGCAACTGTTGTTGCAGACAATGTTGGAGCTGTACAAGTGGCTCCGAGTGAAACGCCATTAAGGGTGATTGACCCTGTCCATGTTCCGCTGGTACCCGCGGCTCCATATCCGTTTCCGATCCAAATAACAGGAGAAGAAGCGCCTGTGAAGACTATTGGTGTGGTGAGAGTTACAGTTCCGATGCACGTAGTACCCGGCGCATCTGATCCACCATTAGGCCAAGACTTTCGTTCAAGCGCATTTAAGTTCGAGAAACCGCCCACCTGTAAGAAGCCTCCAGTCGCTAATGGATCAGAAGCTACATAGACGCATATATCGTCTGCGTAGGTATACGCTACAGATGAATTCAGTGTCACGTTCACAGAAACAGAGGTCAGTGTTCCTGTGACTCCAGGTGCAGTTCCACCTGCTACTTGATTAAAGTTGAAGCCTGTCCATGTTTGATTGTTCATAGTATAAGTGAACTGCGCCTGGGCAGTATTAATACCAGACAAACCAAACTGCAGTGCAACATAGGCTGCGACAGTAAGTAATTGTTTTTTCATTGTTTTAGTTTAGGAAAGTTTAAAGAATTTAGTGGTTTACAAAAAATATTTGGGCTAAAATAGTTCAAATTTTGGCAAAGAGCATTAAATTCTTATTAAAAAAGCATTAAATTGAATGTATTCATTCATTTGAAGTATGCTGAAAACTGTTTTTGGGAAAGGATATCAATAAGAATTAGGCAGGTGATCAGCATAGTTTTTCCATCTTCCAATGCCATCTGCATTGATTCTTGTGCTGACCTGATCGTAACTGAGTGTATGAACTGTCCGTTTATTCCTTTGTGGACTGATGCAAGCAGCGTCGTAGGGTAATTCTAGAAATTCCAGAATACCGGCAATGCTTGCTTCCGGCTCGCGAATCAGGGTCTCCAAACTGATTTCGTGCAAACTCATACCTAGTCGCTCATATATGATTCCGGAATAAAAATGATCACATTTCATAAATTCAAAAATGGAAGTGATGCTTGCCGTAAAGCTCCAGCTGGGATCGAAGTTGTTTAAAAACAGACTAACGGCATTGTCTCTAGGATCACGCCGTATGCGTATGATTTTTGCCTGGGGAAACAGTGCAGAAACAACAAGAGGTTGCAGGGTGGGGAAAACGGTTTTGTCAATGGTCAAGATGTTGTTATCGATGTTGGTTCGTGTCTGACGTAAATATTTCTCACTGCACTTGTCGAGGAATTCAGGGCTTACCTGCAGGACAGCAACGGGCCACCCCTGGCCTTGCTTGGCAATGTCGTTGCCAAGGTGTCCTGTGATATTGGTCTCCCCCAGCGCACGGATGGATGGATGGCAGTCCAGCATTTGTTCCAGAAGCGTGGTCCCGCTGCGGGGCAGTCCGTGGATGAAACATGTCTTGCTAGTAGATTGGGATGACCTTCTGATTTGCCTTACGACATCGTCAGGAATAGTTGCGACCTGCATTAAAGCTTCTTGCAACTGGTTTAACGGATAAATATGTTTGTTTCTGGCATGAATCTTTTCAGCCAGTTGCCAGGCTTCTTCATACCGTTGGCTTTTGTCGAAGAGTTTGACCAAATCAAAACCGGCCATTCTGAACAAGTAGTCCGGAATATTTTTTTGAAGCAATCCTTCAAGCTGTTGCTCTGCTAAGGCATAAGTTTTGTCAAACTTCATGGCCAGACGGGCTGACATTAGTGTCCAGCGCGGATCATTTTTGAATTTACGGCATTTATCAAGGTAATCCCTTAGTTCGGGATAAAGGTGGTTGCGAAGCAAGATTTCACAGAGTACTGCTCCACCTTCTACCTCTGTAGCGCTTCCGGGTGTGGCGGCTTTTTGTGCATATTGAATCGCAGTAGTTACTTCGCCGGCATAATGCTTTTCAATGGCGATTTGCAGGAAATTATTCATCTGGTGTAGATTGTATAATCGGTACTATTATAATTAAGGTGGATAATTAAAAGCATCGGTAACTCCCCTTTTGTAAAGTTTGTGTTGCGAAGCTAACTACTTTATTCTTTTAGGCTGCCTTTTATATTCAGGATTGTTCATAGCGTTCGAAAGGAAACATTATCTCACACAAAGACAGGCTCTAGTGAGAATCTCAATGACCATAAACAAAAAAAGCCCTTCCAATCGGAAGGGCTTTTTCAATATAAAATTTAAATCTTACTTCTGAACCATCATACGTTGTGTTTGAAGTTCACCGTTGTAGATGGCTTCCACAAAGTACAATCCGTTTGCAAGTGGACGCTCGAAGGTGATGTTCGTATTCAACACTCCGTTCACTGTGTAACGGTTGCTCCATACTTGTTTACCCATGGCATCTACAATTCGAATTTGAACGTTGTCTGATTCAATTCCAGAAAGATTAATGTTTACATCTGTTCCGTGTGTTGGGTTCGGATACAAGCTCATGTTCGCTTCGTTAGATACAAGCATATCGCGCGTTGAATTTTGTGCAGCATCGCTCGCTCCTTCCAACACCATTCCAGCTGAACCTACGATGCACATCGTTTGAACCGTTCCGTAAGCACCATCTCCGTAAGAGAAGACAGGTGCTGTTCTTACCGCATAAGTCTTTCCAAATTGAAGAGCTACTACAAGTCCTAAGTTGCAATAGTTACTCGCTGCTCCACGGTAGTAAACGATTGGAATTCCAACCGCGTTTCCACCAGCATCCAATTCAGTGAACTCCCATTTCCAATTGGTTACTCCACAAACCCATGGCAACGAAGCCACAATTGCTCCACGGAACTTCGGTCCAACAGAACAACGATCGCTAGCACGAAGTGCAGTAGCAGCTTCTTGCTCCATGGTAATTGAACATGCCGCTGCAGCAGGAACCTCAATCTGTTCCGTAATTCCCGAAGCATCTACTAAATTGTAAATAGTAGTTACTGTTACACTATAAGTGCAACCTAAAGGCATTGTTGGAGCAACAGTAGATAAGACCAGGTAGTCAGATGATTGTGTTTTCGTATAGGTATTTCCTAAAGCAATTCCGCTTGTTCCAACAAAGGTGTATCTGTATTGAACACCCGAACCCGCCCAAGTTGCTTTGAAAATTTTACAAAGATTCAAGGTGCTTGACCATGTTGCACTTGTTCCAGTATCACAACCACCACGCTTCAACATTTTCACACAAATCGTGTATGAACCAATGCCTAACGCACTGTTGTAATTTCTCACGCCAATTTTATAAACCTGACCTGCAGTTAATCCCGAGAAGTTCAAAACCTCTCCACCTAAACCGCTAACTGCGTTTTCAGTTGCCAATAATGCACCTGCGCCCGATTGCAATTCAATTAAAATATCATTAGCTGTAGATCCAACCACAATACTCACAGCCTCAGAACTCGCGACAAATGAATGCCATTTGTCTTCACCTGTTAAGCAAACAGATTGCGATGAAATTGAAGGGCCAAATCCTGAAAGGGTATGCGTTTGACTGTTACAAGTTGGGAAGAACGATGTTGAAACACTCGTTGCTGTAGAGGCACTTTCGCCTGCAGCAGTTTCATTCCCACAACCCTCGTTAATTACTGCATCGCAGTCGTCATCAATTGCATTGGTACACAATTCAGTTGCTGCTGTATTCACAGAAGCATTGGCATCGTCACAATCGGTGCTGTTCGCAACATAACCATATGGTTGTGTGCAGTAGCTCAAAGTTGTAGAAACATTTCCGAAACCATCACCATCTGCATCTGCATACCATGTTGAAGGCGTGCAAGGAGCAAAGGCTACTGAACGGAAAGCTTTGTTCGTTGTACTTAAAAGTGTTGAAATGGTATTCAATGTTGGCGTCGCTGTTCCGTTGTCATCGAAATACATCACTTGCGTTGAAGTTGAATTTGTCGCAACAACATACAAGCGTGGATTAGCTCCAGCATAAAAATCAACTACCACTCCTCTTGCTCCAGCAGATGCGCCAACACTCATGGTGTAAGACAATGTCCAAGTACCAGCGGTGTTTATCCATTTTTGAATTCCACCCGAACCATTTGTTCTATCATCTGCAACATAACAAACTGTTTCCGCTGAGTTGAATTGGTATGCGTATGGGCTACTTCCTGTTCCAGTAGGAATGATCAGCGTTGCTGTTTGTCCAGTTGTAGTTGGAAGTCCAGAGCCAATTTTGTGCACTCCTAAAGTTGTTGAACCTGTTGAGAAAAATAAACTTCCGTTTTGAGCGCTAACTACACGTGTGTTACCAATAGTGCTGTATACGTTTCCAGAAGCGGCTGTTCCCAAGTAGCTAATTCCACCTGAAGAATTTCCTCCCCAATAATTGTTTCCATCACCGGTAGCACTTCTTAAATTACTTCCTGAAGTTAATGTTGAAGTTATTCTAGCGTAAGAACCGTAGCCGTTACCGAAGGTTCCCACCGAGCGGAAGACATTAGCAGCACCTGAAAGGTTTGCTAATCCAGAAGCCGCGTCGTAACCCGGAATAACCAGTTTTGAAAAGTCTGACGTGCGAGAAATAAATCCTTCAGAAGTAGAAGAACCCGACATTACCAAGCGATTCGTTCCTGTAGTTGGAATTGTTATTGTTCCAACTAAACCAGTGGTGTTGTATTCTTCGATAAAGAAAGGAGTTGCTGCTGAACTCAAGGGTGCAGCACCATTACCAACGCGAGTAACAACAATGTTACCGGCTACAAAGTTTCCGTATGTACAAGTCGCGTTATCTGGACAAGTTACCGCAGCATTGTAGTTGTTCGCGTTTGGATCGAAACATCCTGAAACAGCTCCTTCGTCGATTCCCGCGGTACAGTTGTCATCGATACCGTTACATAAGTTTTCGGTAGCGCCTGGATTAACCGAAGCGTTTGAATCATCGCAATCTGTCGTTGGAAGAACAGTTGCTGTGTAACTCACGCCTGGACTTGTACATGCCATTATTGAAGATGCAGCGTAACCATCCCCGTCTGCATTCAAGTACCAAGCAGTTGCATAAGTACAAGATCCATCAGAAAGGTTAGCCAAAGGATCGTAGTTACAAGCTGTATTGTCCAAACAACCATAGTCCGCGCAAATTGCGTTAACATTGGTATTCAAGTTAATGTCTGTTGCAGTATAATTCGTAACAGACTCTGTACCTACCAATATAATTGCGTAGTCACTTCCGCCAGCAGCTCCAGCAGGAATGGTTACTGTTATTGACCCCGAAGTTCCTGAGATACCGTTTGCAGTTCCCACAATATCTCCAGCAGTATATGATGTGCTGTTCGCCGCTGTTAAATAAGCAACAACATCATAAGACTGTATAAAGTTGGTTGAAGTAAAGGTTAATGAACCCGAAAAAGATGGACAAAAATCTGAAGTACTTCCGGTCAAATTAATTGAGGGGCAATCTTCGTCAATCAATCCATCGCAGTCGTTGTCAACTCCGTCATTACACACTTCAGCAGGACAAAGCGTTCCTGAAACGCTGAAGTTGTCTACGCGGCTTGTTCCGCCTGTTCCCAATGGTGGAAGACCAACAATAGGATTATTTGAAGCACAAACCAATCTGAAATAAACCATGGGCTGTCCTGCAATTCCTGGAACAGAGGACAAGTCAAATGAACGTGTATGCTCTGATTTGTAGATGGTAGTTGACCAAGCATTTGTATTGGTCAAGGAATATACTGATCCGAAATTGGTAAAGTTTATTCCATCGGTGCTGTAGCTAAATTGAAAATCACGAGGACCTGTATTACTTCCGATCTGATCGAGAGATACATACACTGTATTAAATCCGTATGTGCTCGTTTGGAATTGATAATAATCACCAACCGCCCAGTTATTTCCGCTCAAAGAAGTAAGTGAACCGTTTCCACCAGAATTACTCCATTGGCTGGCAGCACTTGCGTGATTCCCAATCACGCTACTTCCTGACGCATTCAATCCAACCGTTGCCGCTAGACCGGTATAAATTGACCCGCTCGTAGACAGTGTGCCTAAAGACTCAAAGTTCCATTTTGCAATTCCTGTCCTAACAACTAGTGTTACTGTTGTAGACCCATCGGCGTTATTCGCATCTCCTGGGTTAGTTACGGTAATGTCTGTTGTTCCCGTTCCCACAACTGTTAAAACGTTTCCTGCGATAGTTGCCACTGCAGTATTGGAGGAGGTGTATGTTGGGGTAAAAGGTGTAAAGTTCGAAGAGGAAGTCAACGTTTGCGCAGGGTCTCCTGTAACCATTGGAGCCACTGTAAATGCAATGGTTTGAATGGCTGGAAGAATGTTGCCTGTCAATCCTATTGGTTGAACAAGAGTATAATTAGAAGCTTGAGCTCCAAACAAAATTGAATTTGCTGTAACAGCAATTCCGTTTGCAGCTCCGGGATCTGCGAATGTTCCCAAACCAACCAAAGAAACTGCATCTCCGTTAATTACACCAACCAAAGTACCGGAAATAACTGCAGATGTAGTTCCGTCGTAATACTTGTCTGTAACCTGCGCTCCAGTAACTGTTAAAGCTATCGGATCAACATTCAAGGTTTGAGTCACGAAAGGAGCAGCAGCATAAGTAACTAAGTCACCTGCCTGATTCGCAGTAATAACCACTGAACCAGCACCAACAATAGTTAAGGTGTTTCCTGTAACAGTTGCAATAGACGTGTTGGAAGAAGTATAAGTAACAGGTAATCCTGAAGTAGCAGTAGCAGTCATTACAATTGGAGACACACCGTAGGTTACAGGAGAATCCAAAGAAAATGTGATTGACTGAGAGGTCAGGGTCGAAGCGTTAACAATACCTAACAATCCTGCGATTGTCTGCGTTGTGGCATTCAAACTCGCAATGGTCACATCTCCTGTAACGAAGCCAATCGCTGCTGAAGCTGCAATACGAATTTCAACCAATGCATTGGTTAACGTACCCCCTGTTGGAGTTAGAGTTGCTGTTGAACCATATCCGCTACCCGAAGAAACTTCGTATCCCGTTGGGGCAGTAATGGTAACAACTCCTTGAAGCCCAACCCCGCTTACTGAAATAGATTGAACAGCAGAAGGAATGCCCTGATTGGTAGTAAATGTATCAAATGGAGTTGGGGTCGTTATATAAGTTATACTTGGAGGTGTATATGAAGACGAAGTCACTAATAAATTATCCAAACTAATTTTTGGACGACTACCGCTACCCACTACAGGCCCTTCATTGTGATAGTAAAATCTCAATTTCACTGTTGGTTGGTTGGTTATGGCCGCTGGCAATGCAATAGAGATTGCAGCAGACCCGGCAGTATTGTTTGTTGCAACATAAGGTAAATTGTTCCCAAATATTTGTGTCCAGTTAGTTCCGTCCAAAGAGTAATACAAACGAAGGGTACCTTGTCTGTTACCAGTGCTGTTAAATACTGTTGCTAAATCAAACGAAATATTTCCTGCAGTGCGAGAGGTGAAATCTAAATTAACATCGGCACCCGTAGATGATGTATTCTCTGTGTTTGGCGCTGTTCCTGAACCCGTTGACAAAAACTGAATGTTTCCACTAGCGGCCGTCGTGTTTTGAACACCACCTGAGCCTCCTGAAACAAACGTTGTTGATTGAGCCGTAATTCTTGTCGGATTTGGAATCGCTGTGGTCCCGCCTTGCACCGCAAGCCCATTCCACTCCGTTGGATAAGCCGTCCAAGTGGTAAAAGATTGTGAATAATCAGTGGTGCTCATGGTGTAGTATGTCTGAGCCGACACACTGCCCGTTAAAATTAGGAGAAATGCTGAAAGCAAGCATGCCTTTAACAACTTAATATGAGATAATGATAGTTTCATAAATGAATTTTAGGTGAGGATATTCGGATTCAAATGTAATTTGCTAAGAATGAACAAATGTGAAGTTAGCGTTAACAAATTACCACTGCGTGGATGACACCTCCGGTGATAACCACTTCGTGGATGACGCTACGCGATGATGGTAAGCGAAAGAATATAATCGTTCATGAAATAACCACCGCCAATATCGAAATTCTTTTCTTCTTTTATCTGAAAGCCTTGATTCATATAGAATTCAAGGGATTTGTTGTTGCGGTTGACTGTTAGCTCTATGCTCGGTTTTTTTGTGTCTATGGCAAAGTCCATCGCTACTCGAAGCATCTTCTTACCGAAGCCTTGCCCTTGCATTTCTGGACGCAAATACAATTTCTGAAGAAAAATACATTCGTCTTTTTCTTCAAAAGACACAAATCCTTGAGGCATGCCTTCCACTTCCAACACAACAAACTTCACCCCTTCATCCCACTGTTGTTTAAGCTTATCCAAATTGTACATCAGCGAAAGCATGTATGAAATCTGCCCGGAAGAAATCATGTAATCATACACGCGCGGCCAAATATCGTAGGCCAAAGACTTCACCACACTCAATTCATCTCTTTCCAACAACCGCATGACATACGTTGAATTATTCATATTCCAAAAATAACAGGAAATACTGCCAACTTCATTTTTGAATGATTACCTTTCGGAAGAATATTATGGGAAAGAAAAAAAACAAATTCGGAAACTTTAAACGCGACCTTAGAAAAGAAGTCATTGACCTCTTCGAGCGCGCTCCGGAAACCGCTGTGAATCACAAACAAGTGAGTGCAGCTCTGGGCATTTCCGATGCCGGGGTACGCACTCTCATCTACGAAATACTACTGGAAGAAGCCGATAATGGGAAACTACGAGAAGTTGAACGCGGAAAATATATTTTAAAGGACGCGCCGAAGAACCTCGTTCAAGGCACCATTGAAATCAATCGTTACGGAAAAGGATACGTCACCGTGCCCGGAATTGAAGACGATGTAGAAATTGAAAAAGGAAGAACCGGATTCGCCTTGAATGGCGACCTAGTGGAAATACAACTCATTCCGCGCAAGAGAAGACCTTCTGGCAATATTGTTCGCGTAGTAGAGCGGAGAAAAAAACTTTACGTTGGAACAATCGAACGATACAAAGAACACGCATTCCTCCTTCCTTCCGATAAAAAAATTCATGTCGATTTTTTCATTCCGAAAGATGAATTGAATGGTGCTATTCAAAACGATAAAGTAGCGGTTGAAATGATCTCGTGGGACAACCCCGAGCATAAGCCCATTGGGAAGGTTGTTCAAGTGCTCGGACAGCCGGGATCGCACATGGTGGAAATGAACGCCATTATTTTGGAGTTCGATCTTCCAACTGAATTTCCAGAAGCCGTTCATCTCGAAGCCGAAGCCATTGCATCCGAAATAACAAAAGAAGAAGTTGCTAAACGTCGCGACATGCGCGGCATTCCAACCTTCACCATTGACCCTTTCGATGCGAAAGATTTCGATGACGCGCTCTCCTATCAAAAACTTCCAAACGGAAATTTAGAAGTAGGTGTGCACATTGCAGACGTGAGTCACTATGTGCAACCGAATTCACTCATAGACAAAGAAGCTACGCTTCGCGCTACCAGTGTGTACTTGGTAGACCGCACCATTCCTATGCTTCCAGAGAAGCTTTCAAATTTCCTCTGCTCGCTTCGTCCGAATGAAGACAAGTTGTGCTTCAGTGCTGTTTTCGAAATGAACGACAATGGAGATGTGCTGAATCGTTGGTTCGGACGCACCGTTATTCATTCCGACAGAAGATTCACATACGAAGAAGCGCAAGAACGCATTGAAGGAAAAGGAGGAGACTTTGCAGATGAAATTCTTCATCTCGATATGCTCGCAAAAAAACTTCGAGCAAAAAGATATGCCGCGGGAAGTATCGATTTCGATTCGGAAGAAGTGAAGTTTCAACTCGATGAAAAAGGTAAACCTGTTGGCGTATTCATCAAGCGAATGAAAGATTCCAATCAGCTGATTGAAGACTTCATGTTGCTCGCGAATCGTGAAGTAGCTTTTTTCATAGGTCATCCGAAAAACGGAATGGTATTGCCTTTTGTTTATCGCGTGCACGACGAGCCAAGTCCAGAGAAAATTGCTTCACTGAAAACGTTCTTAAAACACTTGGGATACAAACTTCCAAAGGTTGTTCGCAGCGAAGAGCAAAGCGAGATCAAAGCGATAATTGAATTGGTAGACGGACAACCCGAAGAGTCCTCTGTGCGTACCATGGCTGTTCGTAGCATGGCCAAAGCGGCTTACAGCACGCATAACATTGGTCACTTCGGATTGGCATTCGATTACTACACACACTTCACTTCCCCAATTCGGAGATTCCCAGATGTGATGGTGCACCGATTGTTGCAACATTACCTAGACCACGGAAATCCGGTAAGTGAGAATGAATACGAAATTCATTGCCAACATTCTTCAGCCATGGAGAAACGCGCTTCTGAAGCGGAACGCGCAAGCATCAAGTACAAACAAGTTGAATACATGCTTGAGCGTAAAGGACAAATTTTCGAAGCTACTATTTCTGGTCTAGCAAACTGGGGTATGTACGCGGAAGTAAACGAAACACGTTGCGAAGGATTGATTCCGCTCGACACCATGACGGGAGACAACTACACCTTCTCTCCAGAAGAATACGTCGTTCGCGGATTGAAACGCAAACACGAATTCCGTTTGGGCGATCAAATAAAAATTCTTGTTGTCGATGGAAACATTGATCAACGAACTCTCGATTATATTTTGGTAGACAAATGAGTCACACCCTTTTTCCATTAGAAGATTTTGAATTTCCGCTTCAAGAACTGCATTGGATCGATGTTCGAAGTGAGGGAGAGTTTGCTGCTGGTCACATTCCGGGTGCTCTCAATATTCCAATACTAAACAACGCACACCGCGTTCTTGTAGGAACTTCATACAAGCAGGAAGGAAAAGACTCTGCAGTTGAGTTGGGTTATAAATTGGTTTCACCTTTGTTCGATCAGCTCGTTGCGCAAGCAAAGACATTCGTCAAGGAAAATAAAATCGCCGTGTATTGTGCGCGTGGCGGCATGCGCAGTCAAATTTTTAGCGACCTTCTTTCGAAAGAAGGCATTGAAGTTTACCGATTGAAAGACGGCTACAAACGCTACCGCAATTGGTGTTTAGAGAAATTCAGCCGAGAACATTCCTCTATTGTTTTGTCTGGAAAAACAGGTTCGCAAAAAACCGAACGTTTATTCGGTTTGAAAAATGAAGGGGAATCTGTCATCGATTTGGAAGGACTCGCTCATCACAAAGGATCTGCTTTCGGTTCGCTCGGATTACCTGAACAGCCTTCGCAGGAACAGTTCGAAAACAATCTTGCTCACGCACTTTATTTCGAATTGAAAAAGAACTTACCTGTGTGGTACGAAAACGAAAGTCGATTCATTGGTAAGATCAGAGTGCCCGATTCCATCTTCACTCGCATTGTAAAATCGCCTCGCATTGAAATTGAACCTTCCTTCGAGAATCGCTTTCAATTTTTAATGGAAAATTACGGATGCTTTTCCAACGAAGAATTAATTGAAAAAACACAGTTGCTAACCAAACGTATGGGTTTAGAGGCGAATAAAAAAGCCATTGAAGCCATTGAAAACGGTGACAAAAACGAGTGGTTGAATTTGCTTATGCAATACTACGACAAGGCCTACGACCTCGGTAGAATGAAGCTTTCCTTTCAACCCAAATTTGTAAATGTTCCTTTAGATGAATCATTAGGCCTAAACGAAATTATAGCCGCTAAAGAAAAACTTCTTTCATGAATTATCCATTAACGCAATTCAGCAAAGCATCTGGATGCGGTTGTAAAATCGCTCCAGCAGAGCTGTCAAAAATTCTTTCGCATTGCGGCACATCCATGGTAGATCTGAATCTACTCATTGGGAACAACAACAACGACGATGCTGCCGCTTATGCATTGAATGAAACAGAAGCGTTGCTTTCAACCACTGACTTCTTCATGCCCATGGTAGACGACGCTTACGATTTTGGTTGTATTGCGGCGGCCAATGCGCTTTCAGACATCTACGCCATGGGCGGAAAACCCATCATGGCTCTAGCCATTTTAGGATGGCCCTTGGAAAAACTTCCAGCAGAAATTGCAGGCGAAGTCATGCGCGGTGCGAAGGAAACCTGCGCCAGCGCCGGCATTCAGATTGCAGGCGGACACAGTGTTGAAAGTCCAGAACCGTTTTTCGGATTGTCGGTTAACGGCATTGCACCGATCAAAAACTTAAAACAAAACAACGGCGCTAAAGTGGGTGACCTTGTTGCGATAACAAAACCACTTGGTCTAGGAATCGCTTCCACTGCGGGAAAGCGTGGTTTGTTGTCGGAAGAAGAAAAGGCAGAATTCATTCAACACATGAAACACGTCAATACCATTGGCGCTGAATTCGCAAAAGTTGAAGGCGTTCATGCAATGACAGACATTACAGGATTCGGACTAGCGGGACACCTCATTGAAATGTGCGAAGCCAGCGGCTGCTCTGCGAGAATTGACTATCAAAATATCCCTGTTCTCGAATCAGCAAAACGAGCGGTAGCACAGTTTGTCTTTCCAGATATAACAACAAAAAACTTTCAAAACATTCAACCCAAGTCGAGCGCACTCAGTGGCGAGCAGTTGTTGGTGCTTTGCGATCCGCAAACATCGGGCGGATTGCTTGTTGCGTTTCAAGCAGATGCGTTGGAAGAATTGAAAAAACTTTGTGAACTTCAAAACGAAAGTTTTACCGTAATTGGTTCGCTTCATGAAGCCAAAGAAATTTATCTTGAAGTAATGTGAACAAGGTCACTTCAATCGGTGTTAATTTGATATAACTTTGCAAAAAATTTAAATATGTATCCACCAGAATTAGTAGCGCCAATGCGCGCTGAATTAACCAATATCGGCTTCGAAGAAGCAACTTCAGCAGACCTAGTAACCAATGCAATCAACACGGAAGGAACCGTTCTTTTGGTATTGAATTCTGTATGCGGTTGCGCAGCAGGAAGCATGCGTCCGGGTGTAAAGAAAGCCATTCAAACCGAAGGAAAGAAACCAACGAAATTGGCTTCATCGTTTGCAGGTGTAGACAAAGACGCGGTTGACATGGCTAGAAAGTTCATGTTACCTTACCCTCCATCTTCACCATGCATTGCTCTTTTCAAAGACGGAAAGTTGCAACACATGATCGAGCGTCATCACATTGAAGGTCGCACAGCAGATATGATTGCTGCGCACTTGAACGGTATGTTCGAAGAGTTTTGTTAAGATTATTTTAGTTGAAGAAAGCCTCACTTCGGTGAGGCTTTTTTTATGCGAATATTTCTGAAAAGAGTTCCTCTACTTTTCCAACTTTAATAATCTCAATGGCTGCGCTCGATTGAATTTTATTGAAGGAAGAAACATAGATTTTTTCGAATCCCAATTTCGCTGCTTCTTGAATGCGTTGGTCTAAACGCGAAACAGGGCGAATCTCTCCGCTTAGTCCTACTTCCCCACAGAAACAAGCCTTTCGTGTAATGGCAATGTCTTCGTTGCTCGAAAGAATCGCAGAGATGACCGCTAAATCCAAAGCAGGATCTTCAATCTTAATTCCACCTGCGATATTCAAAAAAACATCCTTCATTCCTAGACGGAATCCGCATCGTTTTTCCAACACAGCAAGCAACATATTCAATCTTCGCAAATCGAATCCTGTTGTGCTTCTCTGAGGCGTTCCATACACCGCTGTACTCACGAGCGCTTGTATTTCCATCATCATGGGGCGTGCGCCTTCCATAGCGGCTGCAATGGCCGAACCGCTGAGGTGTTCAGTACTTGAATCAATAAGAATATCGCTCGGATTTTCAACGGCCTTCAATCCTGAACCCAACATTTCATAGATACCCAATTCATGCGTTGAACCGAAGCGGTTCTTGTGACTTCGAAGAATGCGGTAAATGTGATGTCGATCGCCTTCAAATTGCAAAACGGTATCGACCATGTGTTCCAAGACCTTTGGTCCGGCAAGACTTCCTTCCTTGGTAATGTGTCCGATTAAGAAAATGGGTGTGTGTGTTTCCTTCGCGTACTTCATCAATTGCAACGTACACTCTCGCACTTGAGAAACGCTGCCTGGCGCACTTTCCACACTTTCACTTTGTAACGTTTGAATGGAATCGATCACAACAAGATTCGGCTTAACTTCATTCAAATGATGTAGAATCTGATCTACTGAAGTTTCCATAAGCACCATGCAGCGCGGATTATCGAACCCTAATCGTTGTGCGCGCATTTGAATTTGCTCTTCGCTTTCTTCACCCGAAACATACAAGACCGTGAAGTTTAATTGCTGAAGGGCCATTTGCAAAAGCAAGGTAGACTTTCCAATACCCGGCTCACCGCCAAAGAGGATCAACGAACCCGGAACTATTCCTCCACCTAACACGCGATTCAATTCTCCGTCGATAAGCGGAAAACGCTTGCGTTCTTCAATTTCAATGTCTGAAATGGATTTCGGTTGTGCGTTGGGTTTGATGCGAATTTTCGACGTGTTCGATTCGCGGTTCACGACCTCTTCCACGAATGAATTCCATTCGTTACATGAAGGACATTTACCCAACCACTTGGGGCTTTGTGCACCACAACTTTGACAGAAAAATGAAGTTTTAGTCTTTGCCATTCCCCAAAAATGCGAAGAAGAATTGACAACAAGGGCCGATGTTTATAAGTCTCTTATTCGGCAAATATGCGAACAGCGCCTGTTTGAGATTTCAAGTTGCCTTGACGGTCTTTGAATTCGATGAGCCAGTAGTAATAAGCCGGCTGACATAATTCGCCATTCATGTTCTTTCCATCCCAGACTGATTGTCCACCTGATTGATAAACTTTTCTCCCGTTAGAATCTGTGATTTCAAAATTGACAACTTCGCTGATGTTTCTCGCGTTGTACAACACATCGAAGACATCGTTCTTACCATCGAAGCCCGGAGCGAATGCAGTCACAGGAGAAAGTTTTGCTGGACGATAAACCTCAATGGTTTTTTCTCCAACCAATACCTCCTCTCCTCTTGAAACCATATACTTCACTGTGTAGGTTCCTTCTTCCGTGAATTCGTGTGCAATGGATTGTCCTTGTCCGTCAAAGCCATCGCCGAAATTCCATACATACGAGTCTGCTTTTTCAGCAGCTCCGAAGAAAAAATACCTCAGATTCTGGGCATTCGAAACAACAGCAGTAAATGAATTTGTAAGGGGTTCACTTTCTGCAATAGCTGTTACTTGCCTGTTTTCCGAAGGGTTTGAAATGGGAGTATCGTCAATAGTTGCAACAATCTCTGAATTCCTCTTTATTGAGGCTTCAGCTGCCTTAGTCGAATCCGGTTTAGGAAATTCCCAGACATAACCAGATATTATATCATCAGGAATGCCACCTGTAATGGTTTGAGGAATTAAAGTACTTTCAGAAGACTCAACACTGTTTACCGTGGATGAAGTTGTATCTACTTTTACATCTTCGCTCTTCTGCTCAGTTGTCTGAGCAATTGGTTGAAGTGATTTCGGTGAGTTGAAATAAATGATTGCGGAAGTTGCAATTGCTGCAGTTCCGATGGCGGCAGTGGTCATCCAAGGCTTCCAAAAAGAAGAAGATGTCTGAGGAATATTCTGCGAAATGTTATTCCATAGGTGATCCGCTGGAACCTCATGGGATTCAAGCTTTTCACGAATGATATTGTTCCACTTATTGCTCATTTATTCTTTTCACTAACCAGTTCTTACCTTTTAAAAATTGTGTTTTTGAAGTGCTTTCGGAAATTCCCATTAAGTCGGCAATTTCCTTGTGTCCGTATCCTTCCACAACAAATAAGTTAAATACCGTCTTATACCCATCGGGCATTTGCGCAATTAACTTCATCAGATCGGCTGCCTGCAAGGCTTCCAATTGATCTTCACCGTTGTCGGAAAGGGATACTGCTTCATCAATGTCTTTATCGGGTCGAAACTTCTTGTTGTTTTTTATTCGTGTTAACGACGTATTCACAACAATGGTTCTAATCCACCCGCCTAAAGGACCGTCGCCCTTCCATTGATTTAGCTTTTCAAAAACTTTAATGAAGCTCTCTTGCAATACTTCTTCTGCTTCCATGGTATTGCCCATGTAGCGCAGACAGATTGCGAACATTTTTCCAGAATGCAATTGAAAGAGGGTCCTTTGTGCGGACGATTTTCCCTTGAGACATTCTGAAACCAATTCGCTATCGCTCATACTTCATCGTTTGATTGATAACAATTGGTTTCAGAAAGTTGCCTCAAGAAATAAATTATCTTATAACAGTGACAAATCCAGTGAACACCTTGAGACTTCGATCAGCTAAAGGCTGAACCTCCAATCTCCAAACATAGGTATCGTTTTGTGCAAAGCCTTTCCCTCCGCGAATATCGCCAATCCAAGGTTCTCCAATATCCCACGATTCGAAGATGAGCGTGCCCCAACGATCGAAAATGATGAAATGATAAGAAGAAGGATTCGCACCGTTAATTACCGGCAAGAAGACCTCATTCAATCCGTCTTGTTCTGGTGTGAAGGCATTCGGAACCCAAACTTGTAATTGACTGTCCATTGTCACAGTATGGCACATCGTGTCTGTGCAACCGAATTCATTTGAAACAGTTAAGCAAACAGGGAATTCAGCCAAATCTTCATCTGGGAATGTGAAGGTTGGGTTTTCGTCGATGCTCGCACCGTAAGGTCCAAAATCCCAATAGTAACCAACAGCATCAACGGATTCATTCGCGAAGTTTACAATCGGATTTAAAACGCTTGCTGGTTCTGGCGCCCACGAGAATTCAGCTGTAGGATATCCATAGACATTAATTGCCGCAGGAAGCGTATAAGTTGCCGAACATCCGTCAGATGAGATGACATACAATGACGGCGTATAACTTCCAACTTCTGCGAATGTGTATACCTGATTTCCACAAGCGGGTATCGTAGTTCCGTCATCCATTGTCCAAATGCAGTTTGCAGATAACGCTGGAGAAGTTGTATTTGTAAATGAAACAGTCACTGGCGCGCAACCCTCTTGATCACTTACTGTAAATCCGACGTTAGGCAATTGGAAGACCGTGATGTCCAATGTATCATATGCTGGCACCGCGCATCCGTCGTTCGCGTAAACGTATACTGAAGTCGTGTTTGTTGGACAATAAGTATTGCTCGTTCCATTCGGACCAATGGTTGTTCCGCCGATAGCCGTTGGCACTTCGTACCACTCAATAACAATTGGAGCGTTTCCACCAGAAGCTGCGGCCGTCATATTCACGCACTCTCCGTCACAAATCGAAACCGAAGAAATACCGTTCTGCATTTGAACGGAAATAGGATCGCTTAGGTTCAGATCAATGGATTGAATACTGCTCGTGCAACCGTTCGCATCACTTGCTTGTGCATAAAGCGTTATGTCATTTGTTAACGTGTAATCGAAAGGATTTCCTATTCCTTCAACACAATTCGTTACGGTTGGACAGTTACCCCAGGTAATGGTCAATGCTCCGCCGTCTCCGCCGCCTGCATTGGCCGTAAGTGGGACAATTTCGTTGAAACACAACACTGGATTTTGAGCTGTTAATGTCATGGTCACTTGAGCTGACAATTCAACTACAGAGAAGTTCAAACTGTCGTAGAAACAACCCAAAGCGTCTTCATAGATAACATTGTAATCTCCCGCACCTAGGCCACTAAATAAACCTGTTGCTTGGGTCGCTATAGTTGTATTTGTCGACGCATCTATCAAATCAAAAGAGACTGAGCTTGCATCAACAAACTCTATACTACCGTTTGTAAATCCGAAGCATGTAGGTTGTGTAACAATAACGTTGTCCAATGGATTATTTGGAAGTTCAAGAATATCAACTGTATTTTGGATAGTACATCCCAAATTATCGGTTACGGTGTAGTCATATGTACCCGGACAAAGATTCTGAGGATTCAATCCGAGGATTGTCGGATCTGTCCAATCAACAGTATAATCCGGCGCGCTGCCTGAAGGTGTAAGCAAAATTTCACCCGTACATGTACCGAAGCACAAGTTAGAAACTATCGTTTCTTGAACGTTTAAAGGTGTTGCTGCAAAAACACTCCCAGTGGCTGTATTCACGCAACCCAACGCATCTGTACCTTGAACAGTGTAAGTCACATTTCCGACTGGAGTTACTGTTATCATTGCAACATTCGTTGCTGATGTTATTGAAGGGTCAGCAGTCCACAAATAATCAACTGCGCCACTTGCCAAGACATCTGTTGTTGTTCCAAAGCAAATTGAATCTTGAACAGGCGTAACCGTAATGTTCGGCAATGCGTTTACTATTACTTCCGCGAAGTTCGAAACAGCAGGATCACATCCGTTTCCAGTTAAAGTCGCAACCATGTAGTAGTATGTGATTCCCACCGGAGTGTTCGCCGGAAGAGTTGAGGTTGTGTTAGCACCAGGAATGAAAGTGCCCGGAGCTACTGGGTTCGAGTTAGAAAACCATGCATATGAAACCGATCCGAGTCCACCCGAAACAGCAGAAGAAAGGGCTGTTGTCGGAGCATCTAAGCATTCATTCTGTGTTGTTAAAGGTTGCGTGGAAATTATAGGGTCCGCTGCATTCACAACTTCACTTACAGCTGAATTAATGGCATCACAACCAGAGCCTGAAAGCGTGATTTCCGCATAAAAATATTCACTTCCGACAACAGCTGTTGAAGCTGGGGAATAAGCACTAGCTGTAGCACCCGAAATTGCCGTTCCACCCGCATTTGAATTCGTCGTATTGCTATACCATTGATAAGTTGGTGTTCCCACTCCACCTGCAGAGACCACACTCAAGGTTGCAGGAGTTCCTCCTACGCAAAGCGAATCTGTTGCTATCGGTTGAGTAGTTATTGTAGGATCGGCAACAACAATAATCTGCGATGCATCTGTTGTAACGCTTCCGCAGTTGGTTCCAGCGAAAGTTGTAAATAGATAATAATAGGTTGCTCCTACGGCAGTAGCACCCGGAGAATAAGTTGCATTGGTTTCTCCTGCGATGGCAGTGCCTGTCGCAGTATCATTGGTTGTGTTTGAATACCATTGATAAGAAACTGCGCCTGTTCCACCTTGAATTCCCGGAGACAATGTGCTTGGAATTCCGTCCAAACATACTGTTTCGTTCGGTATAGGTTGAAGAGAAATTGTTGGTAATCCAACAACCTCAACCTCCCCTGAAGCGCTTGTTACCGGAGCACAACCTGATCCAGTAAATGCTATTTCACAATAAAAATATTGTGTGCCTGGATTCACGGTACTTGGTGTATATGTGGAATTGGTTCCAGAAGGAATAAGGGTTCCACCTGATGTCGCGCTTGTGTTATTCGAATACCATTGATAAGACGCTGTGCCAGCACCATCAATAAATGTAACTTGCAAATCAGTAGGCGCGCCATTTACACACAAACTCTGGGTTGTCAGTGGCTGAGTTGCAATTGCCGGATCTGGGAATACCACAACTTCAGATGCATCTGAAGCAATTGTTCCGCAACCACTTCCGCTTAATGTTACTTCAACATAATAGAAGTAATTCCCAGGCGTCGTTAATGTCGGCAGCGTGTATTGATTTGCTGTTTCTCCTGCGATTAAAACTCCACCTGTAGATGCATTTGTGTTATTACTGAACCATTGGTATGAGGCAGTTCCAACTCCACCAGAGTAAGCCACAGCTATTGGATTCGCTGTTCCACCATCACAAATATTTTGTGTAACAGTAGGTTGGCCAGTTATGATTGGAAGGTCAACTACAACTACCGCAGCAGTCGCTGTAGTTACTGTTCCGCATCCGCTTCCGCTTAAGGTTGCAATGCAATAATAATACGTCGTTCCCGCTGCTGCACTTGGTGCAGTATACGTAGCGTTCGTCTCGCCAGCAATAGCAGTGCCACCTACTGTGCTGTTCGCTGCGTTGCTATACCATTGGTAAGTTGCCGTACCTGTTCCGTTTGAATAAACGAAAGACAGCGGTGTTGTCGCACCATTTAAACACACGGTCTGTGTATTCAACGGTTGTGTGGTAACGGTTGGAATTGGAACCACAATAACTTCAGCAGTAGTTGATGCGCTTGAGCTACACCCTACTCCTGTTGTGTTAATCACGCAATAAACATAAGCCGTTCCAACTACCGCTGTGATTGGCGTTAGCGTTGCAACATTGCCAGAAGCAATTCCACCAACGTTTGAGTTAATTGGATTGGTGAACCACTGATATGTTGTTGTTCCAGTGCCTCCAGTAACAGTGACTGTTAGCGGAGTTGAAGTTCCATTCTGACAAACAGTTTGAGTTGGTAGCGGTTGAACTGAAATCGTTGGATCACCAACCACAACAACTTCAGAAGATGCAGACGCAGCTGACCCGCAACCTGAACCATTTAGGGTAACTGTTCCGTAATAGAAATAACTTCCTGAGGTGTTTAATGTCGGAGGAGTAAATGAAGCAGCTGTTGCACCCACAATTGCAGCACCACCAGTTGTTGCATTGGAGACATTACTATACCATTGATATGAAGCAGCTCCAGTTCCACCGGTATAAGCCATGGATAAAGAACTCGGATCTCCACCTACACAAATAGTCTGTGTGGCTGTCGGCTGGGTTGAAATTGTTGGAGGACCAACAACGACTACCGCCGCTGTTTGAGTGGTTACTGTTCCGCAACCGCTTCCAGCTAAACTTACTGCAGATATACAGTAATAATACGTTGTTCCCACTGCCGCCGCGCTTGGGGTGAAAGTCGCGTTTGTTGCTCCTGCAATAGCAGTGCCTCCCGTTGTGCTATCTGTTGTGTTTGAATACCACTGATATGTTGTGGATCCGGAACCGTTTGAATATGTAAATGTTAAGGTAGTTGGAATTCCATTTTGACATATCGTTTGAGTAGACAAGGGTTGAGTTGTAATTGAAGGAATTGGTAATACAATTACTTCAGCCGTAGCAGATGTGGACGGTGAACATCCCGCTCCACTGGTGCTAATAACACAATACACATAAGCCGTTCCAACAACGTTCGTCAATGGCATCAGTGTTGCCGAATTTCCAGAAGCTACGCCACCCACTGTTGAGTTAACAATGTTAGTGTACCATTGATACGTTGTAGTCCCAACTCCTCCCGTTACTGTTACTGTGAGTGGGGTTGAAATTCCATTTTGACAATTGGTTTGGGTAGCCAAAGGTTGAACTGAAATCGATGGATCAGCCACCACAACTGCAGTGGCTACAGAAGATGTTGCAACACCGCAACCGCTTCCACTTAAGGTGGCTACGCCATAATAATAAAAACTACCTGCTGTATTCAAAGCAGGTGGAGTATAGCTTA
>JBILOU010000034.1:0-21934 GCA_044374295.1 Flavobacteriales bacterium
TGAAGTAATCGTTCCAGCTTATACCTACGCGGCTACAGCGAATGTGGTTGTGCATTTGGGAGCAACCCCTGTAATGGTCGATTGCGCGCCGAATTCAGCGCACATGGATATTGAGAAAGTAGCTGCGGCTATGACCGAAAGAACAAAGGCTATTATGCCTGTCGATGTTGGAGGACTGCCAGTCGATTATGACGCATACATGGAACTCGTGAAAAATTTCACGAAGCGTTTCGAATGGAAGCCAACCAATCGAGCGCAAGAGAAGATGGGAAGGCCATTGGTTGTCTCAGATGCAGCACACTCGTTCGGATCTCTTTACAAAGGTAAAAGAGTGGGCAACCAAACGGATGTAACAGGATTCTCTTTTCATGCCGTAAAGAATTTAACCACTGCGGAGGGCGGGGCAATTACATTGAATTTTCAAACCGATATTATTTCGGAAAAGATTCGTCAAGAGATTTACGTGAAGTCACTTCACGGACAATCGAAAGATGCGATTTCAAAAATGCAACCGGGCAACTGGCGTTACGACATTGTTGAAGCGGGATACAAATGCAACATGACTGACATTCATGCGGCTATTGGTAGAGTGGAGTTGGAGCGCTTTCAAGAGAGTTTAGACAGAAGAAAAGAGATTTGTGAAATTTACAATCGCATTCTAGCAACCAATAAGAAGTGCATTCTACCAACTTTCAAAACAGCTTGGTCAGATTCAAACCACCACTTGTACATGCTTCGCATTAACAAATTCACAGAAGATCAGCGCGACGCTGTGATTCGCGAGGTTGCTGAGCAGGGTATTTCATTGAACGTGCATTTTCAACCCTTGCCGTTGTTTACGTTTTACAAAAGTGAAGGGTATGACATTCACGATTTTCCGAATGCATTCAACTTCTACAAGAACGAGATTTCGCTTCCTGTCTACTACGACTTGTCGAACGAAGACGCAGAGCGAGTAGCGAATGCCATATTGAAAGCCATTGAGGAAGTATAATGAAACGCTTATTCGACATGGTCTTCTCGCTAGCACTGATTGTTGTGCTATTGCCAGTTGGGATTGTCGTTTCCATTTGGATTGTTCTGGATGATTTTGGATCACCGTTCTTTGTTCAACAGCGTGTTGGTTTGGGTGGAAAGAACTTCGGCTTGTTGAAGTTTCGTTCTATGAAGAAAAATGCTGAATCAAAAGGACAATTAACGGTTGGAATGAAAGACAATCGCATTACGCGCAGCGGTTATTTTATTCGGAAATACAAGATCGACGAGCTTCCACAATTGATAAATGTTTTTCTGGGTGAAATGAGCGTCGTTGGTCCACGTCCGGAAGTTCCGAAATACGTTTTGTTGTACAACGAAGAACAACAAAACGTCCTCAGCATTAAGCCAGGCATAACAGACTTCGCAAGCATTGAATACGTTCGTGAAAACGAACTCCTCAGCGCCTCCTCAGATCCCGAGAAAACTTACATCGAAGAAATCATGCCCGCCAAACTAGAACTCAACCTCAAGTACCTCCGCGAGCAAAGCTTTCTCACCGACATGAAGATTATTCTTCAAACAATAAAAGCGATTCTTTAATTCTCCCCTCGCGAAGCGTCATCCGCTAAGCGGTCATCACCGAAGGTGTCATCACACGCAGTGTGTCATCCTTCGCAGAAGGTCATCACAACGTGTTGTGTCATCACAACAAAGTTGTGTCATCCATGGACTTTAAAATAATGGCAATACCTTGTTCAGCTTCCTCCATGGTAATCGTCAACGGAGGCGCAATACGGAAACTCCAAGGACAAGACAAGAACCAAAAACTCAAGAGTCCGTTTCTCAAATTTTCTTCCACCACTTGCTGAACCATTTCAGCACTCTCCATGTCAATGGCGAAGAACAATCCCTTTCTTCGAATTTCGATTACGTTTGGATGAGCGCTTAATTTTTCTTCAATGAATTGTCCAATCGTTTCTGCTTGATTCAACAACTCTTCATTGTGAATTTGTTCTAGGAATGCATGCGCTGCTGCGCAAGCAACTGGATGTCCAGCAAAGGTCCTAATGTGTCCGAGAAACGGATTGTGCGAGAGCTCGCGCATGTTCTCTCGCGAGGAAACCAAACAACCGATAGGCATTCCTCCGCCTAGCGCTTTTCCGAGCGTAATAGCGTGAGGAACCACGCCGAAGTGTTCGAATGCGAACACCTTACCGGTGCGCCCCATGCCGCATTGAATTTCATCGAACACGAGCAGCGCACCCACTTCTTCGCATTTCTTCTTCAACGCATGCAAATACAGTTCATTCGGAATACGCACGCCTGCGTCTCCTTGAATGGTTTCAAGAATAACACCCGCAGTTTTTTCTGTAATGAAATCGAGGTCTTCCCAGTTGTTCAATCGAATGAAGTTCACACCAGGCATAAGCGGACGGAAGTTTTGCTTTTTCACTTCATTCGCACTAACGGCCATAGCACCCGTAGTGCTTCCGTGATACGATGCGACGAACGCAACAATTTCTTTTCTTCCGGTAACGCGCTTCACCAACTTAATGGCCGCTTCATTTGCTTCCGTTCCGCTGTTCACGAAGTAGCAGCAGTTCAATTCGGGAGGAAGCAATTTCAATAAACTCTGCGCAGCATTGTCCTGCGCCTCTTGAATAAATTCACCATACACCATCGTGTGCAAGTGCTTATCTACCTGCGCATGTATGGCCTCGCGAATGCGCGCATTCCCATGACCCAGATTACTCACCCCAACACCACTCACAAAATCCATAATCCGCGAACCATCTTTCTTATACACATACAACCCCTCTGCACACTCCACCTCAATTCCTAACGGAAACGGCGTCGTCTGCGCTAACCCCTTCTCAAAAAAAATATTCGATTCACTCATATTTTATCTTCCCTTTTCTTACCCTTTCTTAACTTCTCTTACTCTCGTCTTCAGACATTCGTGGCTTCGCCACATTCGCCATGGGCATTCGTTGCCTTGCAACATTAGTGATTGCACATTCTTACCCTTTCTTAACTTCTCTTACTCTCGTCTTCAGACATTCGTGGCTTCGCCACATTCGCCATGGGCATTCGTTGCCTTGCAACATTAGTGCTTGCACATTCTTACCCTTTCTTAACTTCTCTTACTCTCGTCTTCAGACATTCGTGGCTCTGCCACATTCGTCCTTCGGACATTCGTGGCTCCGCCACATTCTTTGTTATTCAATAACAATCTCATCAAGGAAAACCCACGGCTTCCCGCCAACACCCAAATGCCATTCAGGAATTATATCGAACGCTGGAACCGCAACGCATTTCACATACCTCACCGCACTCACATCGCCTTTGTAATTCTTGTCGAAGGTAGCAGTGTACTCATGCATTTGCGGACCTTCAACGCGTTGCTGCGAAGTGTAATCTTGCGAATACACTTCGTCGTAAGACTTTCCATCTTTACTAACGAAGTATTTCACGTTAGAAGGGAACCAGATCCACGGGCGAATATCTTGATAAGCAGAAAGCGAAATCTTTTTGATGTTGGTTGGATTTTTCAATTCAATCACACATTCCATTTTGCCATTGTATCCTTGCCATACACCCGTTCTGAAATCGAGTTTTCCACGAATGCCATCGATAAGCGCATCATTTCCACCAGCAGTGTATTGCGCGTCGTAGTTGCCCACTTCCTTCATCACTAAATTTCCTGAGCGCTTATAGAAGGTTGCTTCAATCCAAGGACTGTCAATTTCGTCGCCGTTGCTCGCAATTCCTTTTACTTTCACCGTGCAGGTTTTGGTTACCTTGAATGGAGCGGTGTAGGTGAATTCTTTCGCCTTAGCATTTCCCTCTTCCATAATCATGACTTGAAGTTTCGCATTCTTATTCAAACATGAAATGGAAATCATTTGCTCGCCCACGAACGCGCGATTGGGCGCGGTGATGATTGGCGCAGGGACAATGTTTCTTAGATTGTAATTAATTGGAAATGGACTTGTGTAGCCTTGCCCTTGCGTGTTAAACTCCGGCATTGGATCGTAATCTTGCCACCAGCCGTTGTATTCACCCGGACAAATTGGATAGGTATTCCAAGCGCTCACAACATACCACGCCGACATTTGTCCGCAGTCTTCGTTTCCGCAAAGTCCATCGGGAGTGGGAGAGTAGAGCGTCTTCATAATGCTATCGCGATACATGTGAACTTTATCTCTGTTTACATAAGCATACAAATACGCCATGTGATGACTCGGTTCGTTGCCGTGCGCGTATTGTCCAATGAGTCCCGTAATATCGGCTTGCTCTCTTCCGGTTGTTTGCGTAGGCGCATTGAAGAGTTTGTCCAACTCCGCTTCGAATTCTTTCTTCCCACCCATCAATTCCATCAACTCAGGAATGGCATGTGGCGTGAAGAAGCGATACTGCCATGCATTTGCTTCGGTGTAATGAAAGTTCACTTGAAAAGGATCGAAAGGTGTTGCGAAACCGCCATTGACACGAGCACGCATGAACTTCGTTTCCGGATCGAAAACGTTTTTCCAGTTTTGAGAACGTATAGCATATTGTTGCGCAACCGCTTTATCCCCTATCATTTCAGCGTAACGTGAAATGCAGAAATCGTCATACGCAAACTCCAATGTCTTACTCACGCTTTCGCTGAACTCATCGCCAGGAACATATCCATATTTTACATAAGCTTTCTTTTCATCTTGCGGACCGTTACTTGTCGCAATCATGGCTTCCAACATTTTCAATTCGTCTTCACGGTTTTTGAAACGAATACCTTGCTGGTAGGCTTCAGCAACTACCGGTACACTGTGATATCCGATCATGCAATACGTTTCATTTCCCGCCAATTCCCACACAGGTAATTCGCCACGCTCCTTATGCATTTCAAGGAAGGTCTTCATCCAATCTTGAGTTCGCTCTGGTTCAAGTTTGCACATCATCGGATGGTACGCACGGAAAGTGTCCCAAAGAGAAAAAACCGTGTAGCGCGTATATCCTTCAGCCGTATGAATCTTATTGTCCATACCTCTGTATCTTCCATCAACATCGCTCCACACATTCGGAACAGTGTAACAGTGATACAAAGAAGTGTTGTAATTCTCAAGTCCTTGTCCGGTTGGAAATAAACTTGGAGCAGGCACTTTTTCAAAAACTTTCTGCCACGCGTCTTCCACTTTTTGTTTGTTGAAGTTGAAATCGTTTTTCGGCATTTCAGCATACAAATTCTTTTTCGCTCCTTCTTCATCAACACCTGAAATACCAACTCGAATGGTCAATACATTTTTTTCGGTTGGAAGGAAAAGAAACTGAAACGCTTGAATCATTTCATATTCAATTTTAGTTTCTCCTTTCTCATTAACCGACTTGTTGCGTTGCATCAGTTGATCGTTCGCAACGAAAGGTTGAGAGAACACCGCGTAAAAATAAGTGTGTTGCTCTGTTGCCCAAGCCTCAGAAACACGGTATCCGCTAATCGCAGTGTCTCCGTAAAAATGCAAATCGTAATACAACAACTTATCGCGATGCATGAAATCCAAAAACAGCAAACACGAATCGCCCGGTTGCATTTTGTACTCATGCATGCCTGCATGGGTAGAGGCTGTCATGCGCGCGTCAATGCCGTAATCGCTTAATCGAACACCATAAAATCCTGGACTTCCAACTTCCAAGTTGTGTGCAAATCGAGAGGCAATGGCATCGCGCCAAAGAGGTTTTTCTTTCGTGTGACCGTTCGTTGGCATGAACAAAATATCGCCGTAATCGGAAACACCTGTTCCTTGAAGATGCGTGTGTGTAAATCCGTAAATAATGTTATCGCTGTAATGGTAACCACCGCATCCGTCCCAACCGTCGAGACGAGTATCCGGACTCAATTGCACCATGCCGAACGGAGCAGTTGCTCCTGGAAAAGTATGACCGTGTCCGCCCGTTCCGGTGAAAACATTAACATTGAATTTTTCACTTACGCCATCATTTACTGCAACATTCTGAACCTTTACTGAATGACTTGTCGGGTTATTCGAGAATGGAGCAACGTCATGTACTTCTACATCTTCATTTGGCGGGATGCGCGCTATGACGCATGATCCTAGCATTAGGCTGGAAAGAAAAAATGCTGACAGGTAGAAATGTATTTTTTTCATGGTGCAGTAGTGGGTGAAACGCAAACGGGACAATTCATTCGGTCGTGAACGCCGAAATGAAGTACTTGTGGTTTCGCTATTTTTATTTGAGTGAGATAAATATCTTTTTGTTCCGGAGTGAACGCGAGTTCAATATTCAAATCACGTTCTTCGCGAAGTTTTTTTACAAATTCAGAGCGCATGTTCAAATCTTTCAAGCGCTCTTCTTCATTCACACTCGGTTGTTCCGCAACGATGCTCATGATTTTTTTCTGCTCTTCAATTAGGCCGTGATAATGAACGAAGATGGAGGGGATCAAAAGTTGTTGCTGTTCAGAAAGATTTAGTTTCGACTCAATTGATTTAATGCGCGCTTGATCTTGCGCAGACAGCATGCTAATGTCAACCGAATCTCTTTGCATGGGTTGTGCCCATGAGAATAGAGAAAGGAAACAGAACGAAAGCGCGCAAATGAATCGAATCATATTTCAAAAATAGGACAGAAGCAAAGATGTACTACATTTGCAATGCATTTGGTCAATGAAGAAGTTCATTGTGAAAAGGGAATCGCGCGAAAATCGCGAACTGTGCCCGCAGCTGTAAAGCTCTCATTCGAAAGAATGAAAACGATTGCCACTCAAAGCCACTGTTAAAACGGGAAGGCGCGCAACCGGGAGATAAGTCAGAAGACCTGCCAAGTGTATTAACCCCATCATCGCTCGGGGCCAAGCGAGAACAGGACTATGAATAAAAAACTTTGTGCTGTCTTATTGTTGTTCGTGCCTTTTGTTTTGCTTGCGCAAGACTCACTGCCGCATGTTTCCATAATGCCTTTGGAGATTATTTCCGAGCGCAGTTTGAAAGCAGATGAACTGCACGCAGTAGACTCTACTCTTTTGCTCCGTTCCTCATCTTTAGACATAGCCGCTGCACTGCAACGGTCGGGTATAGGAATGGTGAACAGTTATGGAGCGCCTGGATCCATTGCATCGTTCCGTTTGGGCGGAATGAGTTCGAACTATGTAACTGTTGAATTAAACGGAGCCGTCTTGAACTCTCCAACACTGGGCATGGCAGACCTTTCGCTTATTCCTTCCTTCTTCATTCAATCGGCATCGCTTGGAGAACGGAACTTCAGCGGCTTTCAGCGGAACCTAGGTCTTGCCGCAAACCTTCGTTTGGAGTCGAGCACCGCTACAAAAAATGAAGTTTCCTTCGAAAGCACGGTGACTTCCTTACAGAATATCTTTTATGGAATGTCGGTTTCAAGGAAACGTGATCAATGGAAATGGAACATCCGCGCATTTCAATCCCGCAATGAAAATAAATTCTCGTACAGAGATGTTCAGCAATGGGAAGCTCCGCTAGTTCTTCAAACGAATAACAACAATATTTCGCAAGGTGTTCAGAGTAATCTTGTCTATTCAGGAAAGAAGCGAACCCATTACTTCAACACCATGGCGGTTAATCGATACGCATTGTTGCCTTCTGTTATGGGCGGAGTAAGTGGCACAAACGCCAATCAACGAGATGATCTGTTTCAGTCTACTTTTTATTGTGAAGGAAAGAGCAAAGATGTTTTTTCATCCATGCATTTTCAATCGAAACAAGGTGTTTCAATCACTCTTTCGAATCAAGAATATTCAAGCAACATAGTTTCAAGTCAAATTCAAACAAACCAAGTCAATGCATTTGTAAACGGATCTTTGCAAATGCGCCGAGCCTTGTTTCAGTTGAATCCCACTGTTGGCTTAACGTCATTGCAATACCGAGATTGGAATCAAGAAGTAAATTGGAAAGGAGGTTCGCTTTGGGCGTCCTATATTCAAGATTTAGCGAAAGGAAAATTCAAATTAGTGTCTTGGATCAAGCCGGAATGGCGTTCAGATCGAAGTCCAATTGTGAGCGGGGAAGTCGGCTTGGAACTTCCATATAAAATGAAAGGTGTGAGTTCACAATTCTCTCTTTCGGGTAGCGTGAAATCGCGCATGCCTTCCGCAAATGATTTGTATTGGGTACAAGGTGGAAACCCGGAACTGCTCTCTGAAAAGGCGAAGTGGATTCAGTTCAAATGGGACAATAAAATTGATTTCCAAGAGAGAAAATCGATTCAATTCCAGATAAACGCAAAGGCCGGTAATGTTGAGAATTGGATTCAGTGGCTACCCACGCCGGAAGATATTTGGTTGGCAAGCAATTTTAAATCTGTTTCAATGAAACAAATTGAGGCAGTCTCTGCATTGAAGTTGCCTGTGGCTAACGATAATTTTATTTTCTCTGTTCGAACAGAGTTCACCAGAACTACCGCCTCTAACATCGGAAGTCCGGGCGTTTTTAATATTGTTTACACCCCTCAAGTGCGTGCCTCTGCCAATGCTCAATACACGCACCGCGGATGGTCGTTTATGTTTTCGAATTCATTTGTTTCGAAACGATTCACCGATGAGGGGAATACAGATTTTTATGCATTGCCTTTTTTCAATGTATTCAATGTTTGTTTGAATAGAGATTGGAAAATGAAAGAGAACACATTCTCTACGCAATTTGAAATTCAAAATGTTTTCAATACCGAATATCAGTGGTTACGAGGATACGCAATGCCTGGAAGGGTATACTCTTTAAGTTTTAAATTTTTTATTCACTAAATACATAAAATTATGAAGTTGAAATTTTTGTCTGTTTTTTTATTCTCACTCATTCTAGTGTCTTGCGATAAATGCAAGACCGATGAACCAGAGGTGGCTGATTATTCAAGTGGTGCCTATATTATCAATGAAGGTTCATTTGGTAATTTAAATGGAAGCGTCACATGGACCTTGAATAATGTCTTGGTCGCAAACCCCTTTGCAGATGCCAATGGCACTGCCTTAGGCGATGTTATTTCAGATTTCGATGTGTTGAATGGTAAGTTCTATGCGGTGTCGAATTCGACCGCGAAAGTTATCGTAATGAATGCAACAACGTTTAAAGTGGAAGCAGAAATTACAGGATTTGCATACCCACGATCATTTCAATATGTGGGAAATGGAATGGCTGCAGTAACCGATGGTTCGTTAGATGGAAGTGTTAAGTGGGTAGATCTTTCAACCAATACTATTACGTCATCAACGTCAGTTGGACTAGGACCTGAAGGCATGTGCGTATATGGCGACAGACTGTATGTGTGTAATAGCGGTGGATGGGACATAGACAACAGAGTTTCAGTAATTGATATTTCATCACAATCCGTTCTAACATCTGTTCAAGTAGGTGATAGACCAGTTGAAATACAAGCAGATGCAAACGGCATGCTTTGGGTGTTGTGTAGCGGCGAGACGCAGTACGACGAGAACTGGACGCAGATAATTGGACATACACCTGCTGCATTGGCACAAATCAATTCAGTTGATAATTCAGTTTCAACATTTGACGTTGGAATTATAGGAGATCATCCACTTCATATGGCGAAAGATGAAGTCAATCATAAGATTTATATTTCGAATACCACATTGTTGTCGTTCGACATGCAAACGTCTATCATCACCGACTTCTTGACGCAAGCGTCACAGGGTATTTCAGTAAATCCTGCAACACAAGAGGTGTGGGTATGCGGAGAAACGAATTATGCATCACCTTCAACAGTGAGAGTATACAGTTCAACAGGTACTTATGTGAAGGAAGTAACCGCTGGCATTGCCGCATGGAAAGTAGAGTTTAACTAAGATTAATTATACCCCAATAAAAAAGCCGCTTCATTGAAGCGGCTTTTTCTATGCGATGAAATATTCTTATTTCTGTTCTACGAATTTTCCGTTTTGTTTTACCAAGTGAATATGAGCAGCAGTTGCTGTAAGATTCACATTGTTGTTCGATTGACAAAGAACCAATCCACCAGTTGTTGTGCGGACACTGTAGGAAATTCCAATTAAAGTTCTGTTTGCATCGAACTGAGGAGTGTATTGAAAATCTAAACCTTGTGCAATCATTTCATTTCGCAATTGAAACAATTGCTCACGAGTGGTGCTTGTTGAAAGGGTAAGGTTCACTTCATTGCTTGAAACAATGTTTTGTGCCATAACAGAAGTGCCTATTGTAAGCGCTGCAACAACTAAAAGAGAACGAAGAGTTTTCATAGGTTTAAATCTTTACACAATTATACAAATAGTTTTTATTTAATGATGAGCGAAATGAAAAATATTCTATTCGATTTATGAACTATTTTCGCCGCTCATCATAATCCTAACGAAAAGTGAGCCAAAAATTGTCTTCTTCCGAATTGCGCATTCAGCTTATGTCTTCAGACGAGTCTATTGCACTAGCTGCAATTGAGCAATTGAAATCAAATGGTAAGTCCAGTGCCATAGCTTCGTTGCTTGAAGCATTGGCTTCTTCGGAGTATGATTCGGTGAAGAGAGAGGCACGCGAAATGCTTTCAGCCATGCGTGTTAAAAACGCAGAAGAGGAATTGGTGCAAGCACTTTTCGATGTTAAGTACAAAAACATTCAAGTAGAAATTCTTCAGTTTTTATGGAGCAACGGTTTCTCCGCAGCTGGACAATTGCATACGTTGGTTGAAGTGGCTGTTAAGAACGGGCTTCAGGGCATGTTAGAACTCCTAAGTATACTCGAAGTAGAAGAGGGCGTTTATTCTGAAGAGGAACAACTCGGTGCCATGAGTTTCCTTCGCAGCACTCCTCAGGAGAACTTCACAAGAGAAGAGAAAATTCTATTCAACGACATCCTCCGCTCAATAGACACGCTTATCATAAACGAATAGACCTCGCGTCATCAATCGAAGATTGTCATCACGCAGTGTCATCCGTGTAACGGTCATCACAACGTGTTGTGTTATCTCACTAACGTAACCGTCCCTTTGTATTCCTCAGCCTCACCGTTGAAACCTTTAATGGTAGCGACATAACTGTATACGTCATTCTGACAATACGTATCGTTGTTTCCGCGGTGATCACCGATCCAAGCGTCTTCAATGTTGGTGGAGTAATATACTTGATCTCCCCAACGGTCAAAGATTCTAATTTCGAATGAAAGAACACTGCTCGCTTGAACCATAAATACATCGTTCAAACCGTCGTTATTCGGCGTGAATGAATTTGGAATATAAAGCAAAGGAGGGAAGGTAATGGTGAAGCTATTGCTTGCTGTGCAACCGATTGAGTTAGTAACATTGAAGTACACAGTTGTTTCACCGAATCCGTCAAAGGTGTAGTTAACGCTCGGATTGGTTAGAACTTCTCCGCCTGGGAAAATCCATTCGTACGAACAGTTAATACATGGCGGGGTGTCTACATTAATGAAATCGTAGGTGTATCCTGAAGGATTGTCTGCAGTGAACTGTGCGTCAACCGGAATAACATCAACAAAAATGTCTTCTGAAATAAATTGACCACACATGTCACTGGCTGTTACAGTGTAGGTAGAAGGTGAGGTAAGATCAGCATAGGTAGCCGTGTTGCCGTTGCTGTTGTTTGTCCAAGTGTATGTAAATCCACCCCCACCGCCAGTCGCTTGAGCAAATAAGTTTGCTGTTCCTAAAACGCAAACTGCGGTGTCTGGTGAAGCTGTTAAAATAAGCGGTAGGTTCGGAATGAAAATCATTAAGGTGTCTGAATCGGTCTGATTACAAGCATCAGTGATTATTGCAATAACTTGCTCGTCAACCGGAGTGACAATAGAAAAGGTAGTTCCATTTCCTGTTACGGCATTGTCTACCAGCCAATCGAAACTGTTACCTCCAGAACCACCCGAAATGATTGGAGTAAGTACGTTGTTATCTAAACATCCTGCGGTGATATCGTTGCCCAGATCAATGAAAACAGGAGGATTCGTAATCGTAATCGGAACTGAGGCATTCGCTGTAGATCCGCATCCGTCTGTTACGGTAAGTCCAACTGTTGTTGAAGTTCCTGGAGTTAAAGTGTAGTTTACACTTGTTGCTGTTGGAGTTCCGTTGTTGTTCCAGGCATACGACATTGCTCCACCGCCACCTGTAACAGTAGGCTGAATAGTAAATGGAGTAATACAGTTTCCAGCCAAAGTAGCAGGAAGGGTTACAGCCAATGGTGGCGCTTCAACAGTAATAATAATGTCTTCAGATGCGAATTGTCCGCACCCGTCGCTCACCTCGACAAGGACAGTGGCTTGAGAAATAATTCCCGTATTGTCATAGATATTGTCCCATTCATCCCATTCATAAACATTGTTTGTATACCAACTGTATGAATAGAATCCATCGCCACCCGTTACTGTTGCAGGAATGGTGAAGAAAGTCAAACAAGGAGCGTTAACCGTGTCAGGAACAGTGATAACTAGTGGTGGAATATTTAGAGAAACTTGTATTTGGTCAGTAGCCACAAGTCCGCAACCATCTACCACTTCAACATTTACCGTTCCAGGTCCATTCCAAGAGCCGAAGAACAACGAATTGCCCCATCCAAAGAGATTCGCACCGTTCTCATCGGTCCACATATAAGTATAAGCACCGTCGCCTCCTGTTGTTGTGGCGGTAATGTTTACACTCTCGTTACAACCGATAGTAATATCTCCGTTGTCAATATTCGTAACCAATTGAGGGAAAACAAGAATGTTAACTGGGAAGTTGGTGTTTCCACCAGGCCATCCGCAGGTGTCTGTAACCGTTAAGAAATAGGTTGTTGAGTTTAGTGGGGAAACATCGATTGTCGAGGCAGATTCACCAGTGCTCCAGTCGTATACGTAATTGCCATATCCACCAGTTATTGTGGGTACAAGAGTTGCGGACACGCCCTGACATAAATCTTGCGGATATCCGGTTACTACAATAGGATCTGGTACATCGGCCACGAAGAAATCGAAATTACTTACCAAACCAGAGCCGTTACAAGCAGCCAAATTCAATATATCCATATTAACGGTTTCAATACCTTCAGTTAGTCCATCTGAAAAAGCATCAATCTCGAACGAAACAGAAGCAACTCCCGGAGGGAAGATTATGGTGTCAGGCATTAAGGTGAAGTCTACACCGTTAACAGCAGTGCCGGTCCAAGTAATGATACACATGTCTTGGATAGAAAGGTCACTTACTTCTGGACGTGTAAATGTCAAAGTCGCTTCTCCGCAGTCCTCAAATAAAGTCTCTTCATTCGGACCACCCGCATTCAAAGTCAAATTAACGTCAACAACGGCATTACTCGAAAAAGATCCTTCTTCTAGAATTACCGCAGATTCAAGCGCGGTGTCGGTTCCGTCTGCAATAGCCAACTTAATGTGATAGGTCTCACCGCATTGAACCAAAGCCCATGCTTCCAAGGTAACCGTATATCCATTCAGATATATTCCAACGTTAGGTTGATTGTCAATGTAGTAAGCACTATTCAACACGTTGTTTACAGAGCTAATGGTAATTGGCAGTGGTGGAGTCGTATTTGGTAATTGAGCAATGTTCACCGCTCCTCCAGGAAATCCGGCTGGTGCAGCATAAGGACCGGTAAGCCCGGGTCCAGAAAGTAAGAATGCGAAGATGTCGTTGTATGAGGAATTCACCCAAGTCAAGTATTCATCACTTCCGAAAATATAATTGAAACGCAAGGTGTCACCTGTAGGCACGAAATCGAATTCAAGAATGGCCACGTCGTTCACACTTCCCACTGAAAATGATTGTCCGATAAGCGGCGGAACTGAGTTTGCAATAGACAAAAGGGCTGCGTCTCCAGAAACTTCACAAGTTCCATCTAAGAATGCAGTCGAATTTTGATCGACAATCGTAGCCACAGCCTCAGAAGAAAGGGCAATACCACCATCAATCGATAATCCAATCGAGTTTCCTCCGGTGATGTACCCAATTTGTTGAGGGCAGCCAGTAAATGAAATATTCGTGGCAGCCACACCGCTTCCCAACAAAACGTCTTGAACGTATTCCTGAATCGTTAATGTTTGAAGCTGAAGTTGAGCACTAGCGGCACTTGCCGAGCACAAAAGTGAAAGTATGAAGAATAACTTTTTAGTCATAATAGGTTTTTGACATCTACAAGACTGCAAAGTTAAGCAATTGGTTGCCGCACATTTTATTTTTAATGAGTCTATATTTGTTGAATGGCGCATGATATTCTCGGTTCAGCAATTGAATCCTATTTTCTCAGCAAAGACGACACGCCTGTTCGCGTTTTTATCAATAGAAATGAGGAACCAGAAATGCACCCGAGTATTTTTTTTCGTCATTACAGAAACATGTTGAAATACGAGAAAATTGCATTGAAGGAAAGTCAGGGTAAAGTTCTCGATCTGGGCTGTGGTGCAGGATGCCATGCTCTCTATCTTCAAGGCAAGGGACTCGATGTTACTGCGGTGGAAATTTCAAAGAAAAGCGCCAAGGTTGCTCAGAAAAGAGGAGTTGAGAAGGTAATCAACGAAGATTGGAGAAATTTGAGTTTGAAGAATTTTGACACCGTCTTGGTTCTAATGAACGGAATGGGTCTTGCTGAATCACCGGCCGAACTGAAGATTATGTTTCGGAAATTGAAGGGTTTTTTGAGTAAGTCTGGCTCTATTCTTATAGACAGCACCGATGTTACCTATGCCAAAGCCGATTGGCCCATGCTCGATTCAGAATATTTTGGTAAGGTTCAGTTTGAACTGAAATACAAAGGGAAAACGCAATGTTTTCCCTGGTTGTTTATCGACTTCGAGACAGCTATTCAAACTGCGAAGTCTATAAGACTGCATGTTGAAGTTTTGGAAAGAGCCCGTAACGGGCACTTCCTTCTGAGATTAAGCAAAATGAGCTAAATCCTCGCTCAGTTTTTTTCTCGCGTGGAAAATTCTAGACTTTACGGTTCCCATTGGAATTCCCATTGAATCTGCTATCTCATCGTAGTGATAACCATCTACAAACAACTGAAAGGGAGTTCTGAATTCGTAAGGAAGTTGGGTTATTGCCTTATTGATGTCTTTTTCGTTGATTCTCGAAGAGACAGTGTCTTCAGAAATCTTACCGTAGTTTAAATAGAACTGATTGTCGGTAGAGTCGTTAATAGTCTTTTGAAGTTTCTTGCGCTTGTAGTTGTTGATGAAGATATTGCGCATAATTGTAAATAACCATCCCTTGAAGTTTGTTCCGTCCTGGAAGTTGTCCTTGTAACGAATGGCTTTTAACAAAGTATCTTGAAGAAGATCTTCAGCGTCCTCTGTGTTTTTAGTGAAATTATATGCGAAGCTCTTTAGCGATCCAGAATGATTACCGATAAGGTAGTTGAATTCAAGCGTGCTCATTTTTTTGTTTTGTTTAATATTCTGAGGCAAATATTAAACAGAACTGAGCTCGTTCCAAATTTTTGTTTAATTATTTTTATTAATTCTTAAACAAAATACTTAAGCGGCTGAATTCTAGTTTTTTAGCCCTTCAAGTAAATCATCGATTCCTCCGTAAAGGGTAATGTAAAGTGTGTCAGGAGACTTGATTCCCTTCAGATTATAACCCGTAAAGTGGAAGTGACAGTCCGTGTCCATAAACATTCTGGTCAGTCTTTTTAGATAGTCTGGAACCATAACTGTTGAAGGATGAGTGGTAAATATTGAAACAAAATCAACATCACCCAAGCGTTGAGCCACCTGCTTCAAATCTTCGGCAGGGACAGACTGACTCAAAAGAATACTGCGAAGGCCACGCAACTTCAAAATGTAATGAAGCATCAACAACGAGAGTTCGTGAATTTCTAAGTCTGGAAGGAAAAGAACAACCGGACGCTTATTTTGCTCTAACGGAACTTTAACCGATTCAATATGAAAGAGTAACTTCTGACGAATTAGCGCGCTAATGAAGTGTTCTTGAGCTGGACAAATAGAATCTGATTGCCAAAGCAACCCAATTTGCATGAGGAAAGGCATGATCACAACACGAAAAGTCTGCTCAAGACCGTGCTCAGCAACATGCGGATCAATAACGTTCGAAAACAACTCTTCGTCATAATTCAACATTGAAATCTTGAGCATGTGCAAGAAATGCTCTTCTGTATTGTTTCCGTGAGCGTGTTTGTTAATGATTTCGCGAATCTGGTCGTCTGAAAGTTTCGCGATATTCGAAATCTTATAGCCAAGGCTATTCAGTAAGCTTATATTCAACAGAGACTTTAAATCTCTGTCGTTGTATTTGCGAATGTTAGTGTCAGTGCGGTCTGGAGAGAGAATTCCATAGCGTTGCTCCCATATACGAATGGTGTGAGCTTTGATTCCCGAGAAATTCTCCAGGTCCTTGATGGTGAACTCTTGAGGGCGCATAATTGTAGGATTTGAAGATGAAACACCACCTTTTCCAAAAGGTTCATTTTTAATCAAAAGTTTTCCCTTACGTTGTTTTTTGTTCTCTACTTAGCTTTACTCTTTCAAATAATTGGTAGTCCTTTCAATTTTCAATAACTTCGAGGCCAAACCTTAATCATGATACGAATTGCGCAAATAGGCTACGGATATTGGGGACCAAACCTGCTTCGTAACTTCATGTCGCTTGGAAATGCAAAAGTAGAAATGCTGATCGATTCGCAATTGAACAGACTCGAACAAGCGACAAGCCTATTTCCAACGCTGAAAACCTCTACTTTGGCCGATGATGCTTTTAACAGCACAGCGGTAGATGCTGTGGTAATAGCGACTCCTGTTTTTACGCATTACGATTTAGCGAAGCGCGCTCTGCTCGCCGGAAAACACGTGCTTATCGAAAAGCCCATGACTGCCACCGTTGCACAAGCCAAGGAATTGATAGATCTGGCTGCTCAAAAAGGAAGGCTGCTCATGGTAGACCATACTTTCCTATATACAGGCGCGGTTGAAAAAATGAAGGCGTTGAAGGAAGAAGGCGCATTGGGCGATTTGAAATATTTCGATTCAACACGAATCAACCTCGGACTTATTCAGCAAGATGTGAATGTGCTTTGGGATCTTGCCCCACACGATATTTCTGTGCTCGATTACTTATCAGACGAATTACCCATGAGCGTGAATGCCACAGGCGTTAGCCACATTCACAACGGAATCGAAAACGTGGCTTACCTCACCGTTAACTACCAGAACAATTTCATCGCGCACTTCAATTGTTCTTGGTCTTCGCCAGTGAAGATTAGATTGATGTTGTTGGGAGGAAGTGAAAAGATGGTCGTGTTCAACGACATGGAACCCACCGAAAAAATCAAGGTCTACGATACCGCTCACAGCGTAAGTAGCCTTGAAGAAAAACAGAAGGTCATGATCGACTATCGTGTTGGAGATGTGTATGTTCCGAAAATTGAATTGGCCGAGCCTCTTAAAAAATTGGCGCAAGATTTTATTTCTTCTATCGAAAATAATTCCGAGCCTCGTGCATCTGCAATAGGCGGATTAAACACCATTCGAATTTTAGAAGCAGCTCAGTACAGCATTAAGCAAAACGGAAAAGAAGTTAAAATTGAAATTTAAGTTGAAAGAAAAACTTCAACATATCATTCAAGACTTAAACATTCAGTTGCAAAATGAATGTGTGCTTACTGAAGCCGCCTCGGGCGCCTATGCCTGCACGCCAGTATTAGCAGCGCTTGCAGTAGCAGAGGTTCACGCCTTCGCGCGCGACTCGAAATATGGATCTGCAAGCGATTGTATAAACGAAGTTCAAGCGTTAGCCGGACAATGTGGAGTTTCAAACCGCATTCACTTCCACACAGAAAAAAATGAAATGCCTTGGGAAAGAGCTACCGTTGTGACAAATAGCGGCGCACTTCGTCCATTGGATAGTTCTCTGCTCGATCGAGTTTCTGCTTCATGTCGAATCCCCCTCATGTTTGAATCCTGGGAGTTTCGCGCACAAGATCTCGATTTAGAATTTTGTAAGTCGAAGGGAATACGCGTTGCGGGAACCAACGAAAGACATCCGCAAGTCGATGTATTCGGCTACCTCGGAGATATGGTTGTTCGACTCATTCAAGACGCGAAACAAACCCCTTATCGAAATAAATTCATCGTTGTTTCGAACAACGACTTCACGCCCTACCTCTGCAAATCTCTGGTAAGCATCTCAGCCGGAGTGGGCGTATATTGTCCGTATGAATACAAAAGTGAAATTGAAAATTTAGGCGCAACCTATCTCGGAAATTGGAATATTACAGAAATTCCAAACGATTGGAAATCGGCTTCAGCCGTGATCTACACGGGTTCTCCTTTTTCTGAAGATCTTTGGGGAACTTTTCCTCTGTTGAATTTCAATATCTGGAAGACGCTAAGTTCCCCACTTCTCCTGCGCTTCGCAGGTGACGTGCGCGAAGCCGATTTATTTCAACATGAAATAAATTTCCATCCGGAAAATGTACCAGCCGGACACATGGGCATTCTGCCTTCCGCCATTGGTTGGGATCCCATCATTCGTCTGCAAGCCGGAAGTTTGAAAGTGGCAGAGCTCATGAAAACGAATGAAGCGCATTACAATAATTTCGAACTTGCCCAATACCTGTAGACTATGAGCGAAGAGAACAAGATCGAAAAACTCTCCGATTTGGATTTCAATAAATTCAAAGCATTGGCGAACGACGAGAGTCTTTCGCGCTATGAGAAAATCGGATTCTTCAATCACTTTCGTGAAGGGAAGGAAGCGCAGATTTGGGACGATATTCAATCGAAGGTTTCAACGATTGCAATGTACAACGTGCGCGTCTTGGACATAGGTCCAGGGTGCAGCGATCTGCCTTTTATGTTGTTAAAGCATGCAGAAGAAAAAGGTCAAAATGTAGTGCTCATTGATTCGCAAGAAATGCTGAATCAACTCCCAGATTTTTCGTTTTGCGAAAAGTTCTCGGCTATGTTTCCCAACGAGACAAAACAATGGTCGAAGGAAAACAAGAACGCTTTTCATGCCATCATCTGCTACAGCGTTTTGCATTACATAGCCGTAGAATCAAGTGTTGAATTGTTTGTTGAATCCATCTGCGAACTGCTTGCCCCAGGCGGAATGGCGCTAATTGGCGATATTCCGAATGTGTCGAAAAGAAACCGTTTCTTCAGTTCAGAAGAAGGCATTCAATTCCACCAAAACAACTACGGTTCGAATTCATTACCAGAAATAAATTGGAATGATAAAAAGCCAGGTGAGTTTAACGACGAAGATATTTTTTCAATCTTGAAAATGGCCAGAGAAAATGGAGTAGAGGCATTCGTGCTTCCGCAAAACAACGACTTGCCCATGGCGAATAGAAGAGAGGATATCTTGTTTGTAAAGCACAAATAACATGAAGAACAAATTAATCATTTTTGGAAATACAGAGTTTGCGGAAATCGCCTATGAATATTTCACACACGACAGCAATTACGAAGTGGTAGCGTTTTGCGTTCATCGCGAATACATAAACAAAGAAGAAATTTTCGGATTGCCATTGGTGGCTTTCGAAGATTTGCCTTCGCTCTACAATCCCAATGATCATGCGTTCTTCGGAGCATCTGTCTACACCAAACTAAACAGGCTGCGCACGCAAGTTTATTTGGAAGCAAAAGCCTTGGGTTATGAGATCGCTTCTTACGTGAGCTCATACGCTTTCGTTTGGAGAAATGTGAAATTGGGAGAACATGTTTTCATTTTTGAAGACAATACTCTTCAACCTTTTACTGAAATTGGAAACAACGTTGTGCTGTGGAGTGGTAACCACATTGGACACCATTCGAAAGTTGACGACAACTGTTTCATATCTTCGCATGTGGTGATTAGCGGTGGAGTAACCATCGGGAAAAATTGTTTCCTTGGCGTGAATAGCACCGTAAACAATGCCGTGAGCATTGGCGACGATTGTCTGCTTTCATCAGGCGCATTGGTGGTGAAGAACATTCCGGAAGACTCCATTGTCAAAGGAAAAGACATCTCTCCGATTTCTTGTCGCGCTTATCATAAACTCACGCCGCGATGAATTGGAAGCGACTCGGTAGAATAGTCGAAGCCAATCCGAACTTGGAGTGGTCGCAGCAATACGCTGCTATTCCTACCGTGCGCATTTTAAACGTAGATGTTCTTCGTGTTTATTATTATTCCATGGATGAAGACTTCAATGGAAGAATCAGTTACGTAGATGTTTCAGCACACCATCCTTCTGAAATTATTTTTCGAAGTGAAGACGTGTTGCTCGATATTGGATACGAAGGCTCATTCGACGACGGCGGCGTTTGTCCGTTGCAATTCCTTCAACATGAAAATGAAAATTGGTTGTACTACTTAGGTGTGCAACGCACGACAGAGGTGCCTTATAGATATTTTGCCGGGGTAGCGAAAGAGCAAGCCGATGGCACGTTTCAGCGCTTTCAAGCCAATCCGGTTTTACTTCCAACAGTATCAGAACCCGATATTCGAAGCGCGGTTTCTATTCTTCAAGAAGGAGAAAAAATGCGCATGTGGTATGTCGGAGCATTCGCATGGATAGACGTAAACGGAAAGGAAGTTCCAACGTATCGCATTCATCATGCTGTTTCAGCAGACGGATTAAATTGGGAAGTCGATCAACACGATTGCATTCAATTTCAAAACGAAGATGAGTTCGGTTTTGGAAGACCGTGGGTGATGAAAATGGATAACGGATTTGAAATGTTTTATAGTGTTCGGACGAAATCAATGGGCTACCGTTTAGGATACGCCACCTCTGAAGACGGCTATTCATGGGTAAGACAGGACAGTGAATTAAATTTTTCAGTTGGAAGTGAATCGTGGGAAAACGAATCGGTTTGCTATCCGTGTGTGGTTGATGTGAATGGAAAACGATTTCTGTTTTACAACGGAAATCAAAATGGAAAAACTGGTTTCGGCGTTGCCGTATTGGAGGACAATCAATGAAAATAATTCGATACTCAGAAGACCATCGCAAGCAATGGGAGGAATTTGTTTCCAAAAGTAAAAATGGAACCTTTCATCTCTCGCGAAATTTTATAGACTATCACGGAACGAAGTTCAACGATCATTCGCTGCTAGCTTTCGATGAAGACGAATTGGTGGGTGTGTTGCCGATGAATGAAAGTGGAAGGGATGCCTTCGCACATCAAGGGTTAACATACGGCGGATGGGTGCTTTCGCGCAACATTCGACTCGACGAATTTCATAGATTATTTGTACACTTCCTTCGATATCTGGAAGGGAATGGAATAGAACAATTGCATTATAAAACCATTCCGTTCATGTACCATCAGGTGCCTGCGCAGGAAGACGTTCATATGCTTTTTCTCGCTGGCGCGAAATGCACAGGGCAACAAGTGAATCCGGTTATTATTCCTTCCAATGTTCCGAAATTTCAAGAACGAAGAGTTCGTGGAATGAAGAAAGCGGTGAAGGAAGAAATAGTCATTCGCCTGTCAGAAGATTTCGATTCGTATTACACCATTGTGGAGGATTTGCTCGCGGCATATTCTTCAACACCGGCGCATTCAAGAAGTGAGATACTTGATTTGCAAAAAAGATTTCCAAATGAAATTGAATTGCATGCTGCCTTCCATGGAGAAGAAATGTGCGCGGGAATTTTGTGCTTCAATACACCGAATTGTGTGCGTTTTCAATACATTGCTTCCACGTTAGAAGGGAAAGAGAAAGGCGCTTTGGATTTGCTTTTCGCAACACTTATTCAAGAGACGTTTTCTAAAAAGAATTACATAGATTTTGGAACGAGTACCAACAATCAAGGTGCCTCATTAGCCTTGGGTATTTCGCAACAGAAAGAAGGTTTTGGCGCACGCACTAGCGTTCAGCCTGTTTACACATTAGCGCTAAATTCCGTAAATTGGGATGCTTTAAATGCATTTGTTTCATGAAGAAAGTATCTGTAGTCATTCCGTGTTTTCATGTTGAAGAATTTATTCTTCCACTCTTTCACAACATG
>JBILOU010000087.1:0-6336 GCA_044374295.1 Flavobacteriales bacterium
CAACTTCGTGAACGCTGTTATTGATCGCAGATCGTTTGATAAAATCAAAGGATACATCGAATATATCAAGACGCAAAGCGACGCTGAAATTATCGCAGGTGGAACCTACGACGATTCTGTTGGATACTTCGTTGATCCAACGGTTGTGGTGACTACCAATCCGAAGTTCCGCACGATGGAAGAAGAAATCTTCGGTCCAGTTGTAACGCTTTATGTTTATGAAGATGAGTTGTGGGCAGACACTTTGCATTTGGTGAATGAAACCAGCGACTATGCGTTAACAGGAGCCGTTATTTCTAAAGATCGTTATGCTATTGATCAAGCAATGCGCGTATTGGAAAACGCAGCCGGTAACTTCTACATTAACGATAAGCCAACAGGCGCTGTTGTAGGACAGCAGCCGTTTGGTGGTGCTCGTGGAAGTGGAACCAACGACAAAGCTGGATCTTATTTGAACTTGTTGCGTTGGGTTTCTCCGCGCACCATTAAAGAAACTTTTGTAACACCAGCACATTACACGTACCCTTGGAATGCCTAAACAATAAGGCTTGTGGATGCATTTGAAATTATAAAAGAAACCCTTGTCGACAATCCGTCTGTGTTATTTACGGTTGGCGATAAGGGCTTCTTTCGTTTTAAGGTGAAGCTTATCGCAAAGCTGCTTCATTCAGAAGCAAGGAAGAACCAAGGTGCATACGTTGATCAATCTGGAGAAGGTGTGATTTTGTTTTTCGAAGAGAAGAATAAAAAATCGGCTTCCGTATTTATTCAACTGCTTGTCATTCTCTTTGCCATTGGACCGTTCCGATTGCCTCGCGTATGGCGCCGGAAGCAAGAAGTTGCAGCCTTCCATTCGTTGTGGCCGAACTACATTTATTGCAGTTATTTAGCGGTCCGCAAATCTGCACGTGGCCACGGTGCCATTTTCGAATTACGCAATGCCTTGTTTCAATTTCAACAAGAAAAACAATTACCAATTCTGGTTGAAACAACCGTAGAGAAGAACACACGCATCTACGAGCGCATTGGCTTTCGTGTGTATGATGAACGTGTGGTTAGTGGGTTTAAGACGTTTTGTATGGTGAGGGATTATAAATAAACCGCCATTTCTTCCCGCATCTTCTTCGCTTCTGCAGCAGCAGCACTTGCGTAATCTGCGCCCGATGAAGCGTACAAGATTGAACGACTAGCATTCACTAACAATCCAACTTCGCTATTCATTCCGTATTTCACAACGTCTTTAAGGCTTCCGCCTTGTGCGCCAACGCCGGGAACAAGCAAGAAGTGGTTAGGAATAATTTGACGAATCTGCGCAAGGCTTTCCGCCTTGGTTGCGCCAACTACGAACATGGTGTTCTCGTCGGTTCCCCATGAAGCAACATCGCGCAATACTTTTTCAAAAAGATATTCCTCTCCTATTTTCTGTGTTTGAAAATCTTTCGACCCTTCGTTTGAAGTAAGGGCCAACACAATTGCCCACTTGTCTTTAAATTGCAAGAACGGAGAAACACTGTCTTTGCCCATATAAGGAGCAACCGTAATGCTATCGAATCCGTACGTTTCGAAAAATGCTTTCGCGTAATAACTTGAAGTATTTCCAATGTCGCCGCGCTTCGCGTCTGCTATGGTGAAGTGCTCATGTCCAATATAGGCTAAGGTTTCTTCCAAGATATCCCATCCCTCTCTCCCCATGGCTTCATAAAAAGCCAAATTCGGCTTATAGGCTACTGCAAACTCTCTAGTTGCATCTATTATTGCCTTATTGAATTCAAGCACCCCAACGCCCGCTGGAAGCTTTGTAGGGTCTGTATCCAATCCAACGCACAAGAAACTTTTTCTTGAACGAATGAGCTCTACCAATTTTGCTTTATTCATCTTATGAATTTCCTTCCTTAAGTTTTTCTGTGTTCTCTGCTAATTTCAGTGCTTCAATGACTTCGGATATCTCGCCATTCATGGCAGCATCTAAATTGTACAAGGTTAGATTAATGCGGTGATCGGTCACACGTCCTTGCGGATAGTTGTATGTGCGAATCTTCGCGCTTCTATCTCCTGTGCTCACCAATGATTTACGCATTCTTGAACGCTCTTCGTGTCTGCGATTCACTTCCGCTTCGAAGATTCGTGAACGAAGCATGGTCATGGCCTTGTCCATGTTTTCATGCTGACTTCTACCTTCCTGACAAGCCACAATGACTCCGGTTGGAAGGTGGGTCAAACGAACAGCAGATTCTGTTTTGTTTACGTGCTGTCCGCCCGCACCACTTGCGCGGTAAGTATCTCTGCGAATGTCTGACATGTTAACAACTACGTCGAACTCTTCGGCCTCAGGCATAATTGCAACAGTTGCAGCAGAGGTATGCACACGTCCTTGTGTTTCAGTTGCGGGGACACGCTGCACGCGGTGCACGCCACTTTCAAACTTCATTGTACCGTACACCTCATCTCCTTCCACCTTGAACGAAACCTCTTTGAATCCGCCCATGGTTCCTTCACTCAAATTCAACACTTCCATTCTCCAACCTTTGTCTTGAATGTAACGTGTATACATTTTGTAAAGGTCTCCGGCAAAAATAGAAGCCTCGTCTCCGCCTGTTCCAGCGCGGATTTCGACAATAACGTTTTTGGTGTCTTCCGGATCTTTTGGAATAAGAAGAAACTTAATGGCCTCTTCCATTTCAACAATTTTCGGAGACAATTCGTTGTATTCTTCTTGCGCCATTTCCTTTAGGTCGGCGCTTTCGTTACTGTATAAAATTTCTTTGGCACCCTTCAAGTCGTCAAGTGCCTTTTTATATTCAAGATAAACGTCGTTGATTTTCTCAAGCTCGCGGTATTCACGCATGAGGGCTGGATACTTTTTCATATCGGCAATTACCGTTGGGTCTGTGATGCTCTTTCCAACCTCGGTATATCTATCGGAAATAGCCGACAAACGATCGATTAACTCCATACCTTCTTAATTAATATTGAAAGGTCCCGTGTTCGGAACGAATTTCTAATGTGTTTCCTTCACCGGCTTCTACGCGACCAATGATTTGCGCTGTGCAACCAACCTGATCGGCGTAATTAATAATTTCCAAAGCGGTTTCTTCATCGGTATAAAACTCCATACGGTGTCCCATGTTGAAGACTTTGTACATTTCCTGCCAAGGTGTTTTCGATTCTTCTTGAATCATTTTAAACAGTGGCGGAATCGCGAACAAGTTGTCTTTCACAATGTGCACATTGTTGGTGAAGTGAAGAACTTTCGTTTGTCCACCTCCACTGCAATGAACCATTCCTTTGATTTTGCTACGACGATTTGCAAGAATTCGTTTTACAATTGGAGCGTAGGTTCTTGTTGGTGAAAGAACAAGTTTCCCTGCATTCAGTTCCGCATCGTGAACGTAATCGGTTAAAGTATAAGATCCTGAATAAACCAATTCCTTTGGAATGGCACTATCGAAAGACTCGGGATACTTCGCAATTAAATCGTTGTAGAACACATCGTGACGTGCAGAAGTAAGTCCGTTACTTCCCATTCCTCCATTGTATTCTGTCTCGTAAGATGTTTGTCCGTATGACGCCAAACCAACAATGACTTGTCCAGGAGCAATGTTCGCATTGTCGATGACCTCGTCTCTGCGCATGCGGCAAACCACGGTAGAGTCCACGATAATGGTTCGAACCAAATCACCCACATCCGCGGTTTCTCCGCCTGTTGTATGAATCTTCACTCCGTGCTTTTCAAGCTCGTTGCAAAGTTCTTCCGTTCCAGATATAATTGCTGAAATTACTTCCCCCGGAACTAAATTCTTGTTTCTTCCAATGGTGCTGCTCAAAAGAATATTGTCAATGGCACCCACGCAAAGAAGGTCATCGATATTCATGACAATGGCATCTTGGGCAATACCTTTCCATACAGAAAGATCACCTGTTTCCTTCCAGTAGATGTATGCTAATGAAGACTTTGTTCCGGCTCCATCTGCATGCATAACTATGCAATGCTCTTCGCTTCCTGTTAAGTAGTCTGGAACAATCTTGCAAAAGGCTTTTGGAAAAAGACCTTTGTCAATGTTTTTAATTGCAGCATGCACATCTTCTTTGGAAGCGCTTACACCTCTGCTGTTGTATCTGTTTTCGGCTTGACTCATATATAAATAAAAAGGGCTGACAGCGAGTGTCAGCCCTTTCTTTAGTTTAATGCTATTTCTTTGGGACGTAGTCCGTTCTTAAAATTCTGAATGTCGTGCGACGATTCAACTGATGAGCGCGCTCACGTGATTCGTTTTCTTTCAATGAATTGATAAATGCTTCATCTAACAATGTTCCGATTGGGAATTCAGCGAATGTTTCAGAAGAAAGACGATCTCCTTCCTTGATTGTGCGTGGCTCGCTTTCACCTTTTCCTTTTGCAACTAAACGATCAGCAGCAATTCCTTTTGAAGTAAGGTAAGTTACACAAGTCTCTGCACGACCTTGAGATAGTTTGTCATTGCTAGGAACATCTCCACGAGCATCTGTGTGAGACTCTAACTGAACAACGAACGTCGGGTTTTCTGTTAAGATGTTCAACAAGTAGTTCAATGAGTCAGCACTATTCACATCTTCTGTGATTAACAATTCTGTTTTGTTGAAAGGATACAATACGGTTGGCATTGGGTATTCCTTTCCAATCTCTACCGGAATTAAGAAGTAGTCTTGCTGGTAGTTTGTAGACTCTTTTGCTCCTTTGGTAGAAAACTTATCTGCAGTACCAATGAAATTTTCTTTTTGAATATCTACGGTGTACTTTGTTTCAGGCTTAACCTTCGTCTTGTCTAAGAAGAAGCTTCCGTTTGCATCTGTCACAACGTTGTAGGTAGATCCGTCTGAACCAACAATGGTTACTTTACAACCAGAAAGCGTGCTTCCTGTTTTCTTATTGTAAGCAGTACCCGTCATTGTGAATTCCAAAGGACGCTCATATGCATGCCAAATATCGTCTTTTCCTTTTCCACCTGGGCGGTTAGAAGAGAAGTAACATGCGAAAACACCTTCCATCAATACGTTGTCTAATACAGGCTTCTTATCTAAGATAAAAGCGAAGTCATCAGATGCTGAGTTAATTGGAGCTGGCATTGCTGTAACGTCGCCAAAAACCATCTCTCCTGTTTTCTTTGCTTTGAAAATATCCAATCCACCTAAACCAGGGTAACCGTTAGAAGCGAAGTACAATGTCCCGTCTTCTGTCATGTATGGATAATACTCGTCACCTGCGGTATTTAAAGAAGCAAGGTTTGTTAGGTTAGACCATTTCTTTGCTTTCTTGTCGAAAGTCATATACCACAAATCTCTTCCGCCTTTACCACCTGGCATATTTGAAGCGAAGATTAATGTTTGCTCATCAAAAGAAAGACATGGTTGTCCAACACGAGAAGAGTCATCAGACTCTCTATTAATGATGTCGATAATCTCTGCTGTAGCGAAATTGTCTCCTTGCTTGTTAGCAGTGTAAATATCGCAACCCATTCTTCCTTTCTTATCGAAACCACAACGTGTGAAGAACATGGTCTTGTAATCTTTGTCGAATGCCCCTGCAGCTTCATGAGATTCTGTATTAACAGTAATACTAGCTGGCATTGGAGCGCCTTGAAATTTGAACTTCTTGTCTAATTTGGCTACGAAAACGTCCTTGAACTCATCTCCGTTGATAGGGCTTAGTCCACTACCTACAGCCTCTTTACGAGCAGAGGTAAATACGAACTCATCCCATTTCTTCGAAGCATAAGCCAAACCAAAATCCTCTTCAGAAGAATTCAAGAACTCTACGTTCTCTGCTACATAACGAGATTTAGCGCTGGTTTTCTTTGCTGTAGCTGCGTTTGTACATGTTTGAATGCGCATGTCAGCAAGAGCCGCGTTTCCGCCACGTTCCTTGTATTTGTTGTATTGAACAATCGCATCTTCAAGGCGATCCATTTCTTGCAAAGCAATACCGTAGTTCAAATAAACGTCTGCTGTTTTCTTGTCGTACTTAGCATTGATGGCTTTGTCATAATAATCTAAACTCATCCCATAACGCTTTGTATTTCTATAACATTCTGCAATGTTGTAAAGAACACGCGCTTTTTCATCGATGTTCTTGATTTTAGTAACTTCTCCAATGTAAAGAGTCGCGGCTTGGTTATACCCCTGTCCAGCAAACTCGATATCTGCCTGTTGAATCTTTTTATTTTGAGCGCTCACCAACGAAGCCGTTGACAAACAAACAAACAAAACCAAGATAGATTTGAAAAATCTCATACGTAATGTTTTAGTCCAGTTAAAAGTTAGTAATTGCGAAAATAATCAAAAATGTGAATTTTCCTCATA
>JBILOU010000088.1:0-6238 GCA_044374295.1 Flavobacteriales bacterium
CAGGTTGAGCCCAAGAACTCAATGCTGCTGAGGCCGCGAAGGCAGTTAACAGGAGATGTTTTGTTTTCATAGTACCGAATAAAAATCAGTGGTGCAAAGATACTTCAATGTGTTTCGTACATTTGCACTTCAAATATTGAATTATGAATCATGCAGTGAAGTTTTTGTTAGCGCTATCGAGCGTGTTTATGACCGTTCTTTTGTTTAGCGAAGGCTATTGGGGAAGAGGTATTGCCATGATTATTCCTACGGCAATACTGGTTTTCATGTGCACACGCAGTGTTCGCATGATATTGGTTTTCTATTACATGCAAGTTCAAAAGATTGAAAAGGCTCGCAAGTGGTTAGATCGCATTAAAGTGAATCAGTTGTGGAAGAATCAACGCGGATACTACTTCTTCATCAAAGGGTCTATGGATGTTCAAACCAACAAGTTCTCTGAAAGCGAGCGTTTATTCAAAGAAGCGTTACGTCTTGGTTTGAAGAAGGACGTTGACAAAGCAGCAGTTTATTTAAATTTAGCTGTTTTGTCCGGAAACAAGAACGATAAGATGACAGCGACCATGCATTTGAAAAAAGCAGAAGCGTTGGATTCAAAAGGCTATTTGAAAAATGACATCAAGCAAGTGAAGAAGATGTTGAATGCCAGTCCGAAAATGGTGCGACGTTAATCAAGTTAAGAGAAGTTAAGAGAGGGGAATAGGTGGGAAGAATGTGCGAGGCACGAATGTCTGCGACGAATGCCTTCGGCTTATTAATTACAAAAAAAAATAGAGAAATGAAGATTGTAAAAATGATTTTGACAGGGCTTGTAGCTCTTGTGTTTATTGGAAGTGCATCTGGAAAATTAATTCCTGGAGATGCAGCAAATGAAATGGCAACGCATTTAGGTGGTGCAACCAATGTTACAATGTTAGGTTGTATCGAATTGCTTATTGTATTGTTGTGGTTTATTCCACGTACAAGTTTGTTAGGCGGATTCGCTGCAGTTGCTTACATGGGTGGCGCAACGGCAGTTCACGTTGTATCGCATCAGCCAGTAATTGTTTTGCTAGTTATTCAAGTTGTTATTTGGACAACGATAGCTATTCGCTTTCCGGAAACAACAGCGAAACTGAGAGGTAATTAAGACGGGGCTTTTTTATTAGATGGTGTCCGCAATTAAAGGCAGTACCTCCAAAGATTTCATCAAAGGATACAAAGGCAAGGTCTTCATCTTTTCTTTCACTTCTTCTTCCGTTAGATTTTTGAAGATTAGGATTGCGCCGTTTCTGGTTGGACGAAGGAACAGTTGTTCTAAAAATCCCTCTGCTTTCCAAGCAGCAATGACTTCACGTTCGTGTTTGATTATTTCTTGAAAGTTTTCAGGAAGGTTGTCGGTGTTTATGGTTAGGATGGCTAGGATGTGACTCATGATTTGCAAATTTTTTGTTTGAATTTTGCCGAAGCTAGTCGAAATAACCTGTCGATTACAATATTTCGAAATAACTTCGTTTGCCCTTCGCGAATAATTTATTTTATGAAAAAAGCATTTTTCCTTTTACCACTTTCAATTCTGTATTTTGGAATCGTTTCCGCTCAAGAAGTGAAACATCCGAAATACAAGATTTCACAATTTCAACTTTCATTCGGAGGTGATCGCTCGTTGGCGCCTTTAAACATTAACCAGAATGAATTCAATGTTCTTGCCCCCGGCGCTCAGATACCTGCGAATTCAACGCCTTACACCACTCAGTTTGGTTGGGATGCACCAACGTTAAATATGAACGTGGCCTTTCATCCGTTAAAGAGAAACGGATTAGCAGGTGAGTACAACAAGAACCGCAGTTTCCGCGCAGGGATATCGGCGCAGGGAATAAGTGCTTTCATCTACAATACTTCTAATTCGTTTACGACACGAATAGATACGTTGGTGTCATCAGCGAATGGAAGCATCTACGGATTTGTAGATTCTGTTCATCGCGATTTTACTTACAGTTCTTATTTGGCTACTGCAGTGAAATTGGATTTTTCCTACTTGGCATCCACTGATATTACAAAACGTTTTTCGTTTTATTCAGGAGTTGGATTGAACTTCGGTCTCACGATTGCACCGCGCACAGAGATTCACTCGCATTCTTGGGATTCAGAGCAAATAACAGATACCAACGACAATTACATTTCAACTCAGTCTGTATACAATGCGCTGAATTTTAATCGTCAGGTTTATCAGAATAAGATGGGTTATATGGCTGCTTTGTATGTTCCTGTCGGGGTTGATTTTCGTCTGGGAAAGAATAACGAGGTCATGAAAAAGATGCATCTGTTTTTTGAATTGCGTCCGACTGTATCGGTATTAAGCATTCCTGAAACAAAGACATATGTTTATCCGAGTATGCAGAATTGTTTTGGTCTTAAAATAGAGTGGTGAAATTTGGGTAAGAATGTGTAAACACGAATGTCTTCGACGATTTTAAGGGGGATTTATATTATGTGATATGAACAAGAAAGAAGTGTACGAAGCGTTGGTGAAGGTTATTCAGGAGCGAGGGGCTGAGATGCAATTGGCGTGGAATGAACTCATGGAATCGAATAAGCAAGAGGGGAAGAGTTCCGCTGGAGATAAGCACGAGACTGCTGCGGCGCAAGTGCATTTGGAATTGGAGAAGATGGGAAAGCAAATACAAGAGCACAATCGCAAATGCGAAGAGTTAGAGCGATTCAATCCGTCTAAACTAGAATCGAACAACCACGTTCGAGGTGGCTCGTTGGTTGAAACCAGCGAGGGCTGGTTTTATATCATAACATCTTTCGGAAAACTCACAACACCATTCGGAGATTGTTTCATCATAAGTGCTGCCTCTCCAATTGGACAAGCACTATTTGGGAAGAAAGTAGGAGAAGCTTTCCGTTGGAATCTTCAAGAAGGGAAAATTCTTTCTGTCCTTTAATAACAAGGTTCCAATTACGCAGTTCACAACGGCTCTCCATTCAAATCCGTCGTAAGAATCTCGCTCATATAATCGAAGAACGGACGCATGGATTGGAAAGTGGTGAAGACGTTCTCGAGGTATTTTTCTGATTGCGCTTGTTTGTCGGTGAAGCGCTTCACCAACAAGAACTGTTTGTAATTGATGAGGTGAATAGCAGGATGATCTTTATCGAATCCTTTCGGAGCGGTCTTCAGTTGTTCGCCTTCGAGTTTACCGAAGGTTGAAATAAACTCTTTCGATGAAAGTATTTCTTGAAGCGGTTCTGGATCGGCGGCTATTTGCATGCGAATGTGTTTCAAATCTTCCGGAGAAGGTCCCCAGAATCCACCGCCTAGAAAACAATTTCCCGGTTCAATGTGGAAGTAATATCCGCCACGCAGTTCTTTTGTAGCGCGCGTGAATGCTCCGCCAATGTTGGTTTTATACGGTGACTTATCTTTTGAAAATCGAACGTCCTTATAAATTCTGAAAATCGATTTCTTTCCGCTTGTTGTTTCAATGTTGTCTACTTGCTTCATCTTCGCAAGCAGCTCATCTGCAAATTGCACCACCAAACCGTGTTGTTCTTGGTAGCGCTCTTTATTCTCATTGAACCACTCGCGGTTGTTGTTTTCGCTAAGCTCTTCCAAGAATGAAAAGACTGAAGCGGGAATAGATTTTTGCATGGCTGTTCGATTGAAGGCGAATGTACAATTTTCCAATCACATTCTCCGTTCGTTCGTTAAATCTTAAACTTATGGAAATCAAGTGGACATGCGCAATTGCGCTTGCTTGTTCGATCATGGGAGATGTTTTCGGACAAGAGAAAAAAATAAATATTGAAATGGTTCCGTTATCTGACGCGACTTTCAAGCTTGGCGAGAATTGGGGACACGCAATCAAGTATGATCCGACAGATACGCCAATCGAATTGTTCGATTTTGCTATTTCGAAATACGAAGTCACGCAGTCTTTGTATGAGTCGGTAATGAAGACCAATCCGAGCAAACACAAATGCCCTGAATGTCCAGTTGAAAACATTACTTATTACGAAGCACTCGATTTTTTGAGAGAACTGAATAAGTTAACGGGACACAATTATCGTCTGCCTAGCATGTCAGAATGGGAATACGCTGCGAAGGGAGGAAATTTAAGTAGGCATTATACTTTTCCCGGAGGGTATTGTCTTGATAGTGTGGCATGGAACGCTTCGAATTCAGGTAGGGTCACGCATGAAGTAGGGCAGTTGTTTCCGAATGAATTGGGCTTATATGACATGGCTGGAAATGTGGCTGAATACACCATGGACAAAGACAGTAAGTTCAATTTAGTCTTTGAAGAATTCTATGAAGTATATTACTATCCTCATGGAATTTACCAAATTATAAAAGGTAATTCGTTCTCCGACCGTAATCCAGATCAAGACAAATTATACATCGTCGACAATTCCATTTACACCAAAAATTCCAACTTCAATTTTGTTCATGTCGAATACCTCAAGAACAAGAAGCGCCTTCCAGATGTCGGCTTTCGCCTAGCAGAATCGATGTTCTTCGGGGCAGAGCAGAAGGTTTATAGTTGGAATTACGAAGTTCCAAAAAATGCAACCACCTCCTTGCGGAGGTAGCTGTATTTTACTTGTAGTTTTAGGTTGCCTAACGGTGCCGTTGTAGGGCTAAGCCTGGAACGAGCAACCTCGTAACTCTGATTCAGCAAGTGCAAAGCGCTTTCAAGCGTCTCCTGATGAAGGTCTATGCCCGCGTAATTTTTCACAATGACTTCAATGGGCTGGTCAATGGGGAAGTCGTGATGGTTCATTGCGCTCATAATGTTTAAATTTTATTCTTCAATTCGTCGTAATTAATAATCCCCGAACCATAAGCGCAGCGACATTCATTCTTCTTCGTGTCGACCCACATGATGTGTCTGCCTTTATGGAAAAGACAAGAGGCTGTCCAGGTATCGGAATTGTGACTTGAAGGGGAAGGTGTATACCCAAGGCGAACGAGTTCCTGCACAATGGGCGCGTTCTTGCGCTGCGCTTCCAATCGAATCTGCGCCTCTTTGCGTTTCTTTTCTTCAATGAAGAATTGAAAGGCTTCGCGTGAAATAACGGAGCTACTGATGAAGGAAATTTGCCCGTTGAATCCTCCGCAATTCTCGGCCCAGTGGGCGCAGAAGTCTTGAAGCAAATTCGGATTAGCCAAATCTTCTTCCGTGAGCAACTTGCGCAAGTTCAACTTGTTGTCTTTGTGAGGCGCCCCCTCCAATTCAATGCATTTCGAATAGATGCCCAATCCTTCCGGGCCTTCAAAAAGGAAATACGTTTCTACCCATTCAATGGGATTGAATTCGTGCTGCAATTGCAAGAATTCAGTGTTCAATCTGTCTTTTATCCAAGCGTTATTTTGAATGTCTTTCATTTTATTTAAATTTTAATTATTGAATAAAGTGTGATTGTCCCATGGCTATCACCTGTTGATCGCTATTCACCAATGTCCCGCCAGTCGGAATAGAGGTGTTGAAACGAATCTCATCTTCTTCGAAGTAATAGGCTTGGTCTTTTCCAACCACCAAACACAACCTGTGATTTAAATTGTTTTTAGCGTCGAGATCTCTTTTGTAATTGGAAGCCACTTCGATGAGGTAAGGGAAGTTTTCGATGAAGTTTTCTGCATCTGTTAGCACCTTAATTCCTTTCAAACCTTTCTTTTTTTCGGAAACGAAATGAATGGGCATTTGCATGTAAAACGCATAATACATTCGCACAATTACGTATGGGAATTGTCCGTGCCCTTGTGCTATGTCTTCTGCGGAAAGCGATATTCCAATGTCGTTTTTATTATTATGACTCATGATTTTATTTTTTTTAATTTTGAATAAATGGTCTGAATTTCCTCTAATTGAAAGGGAATGGGGAAGGGAATGAGGAGCACGAATTTGCATTGCGATTGCAGCGTGAAGTCGCCTTCATCTCTGTTGACGCAAAACGAAGCGCTCTTCGGTTCGAAGTTGTCTTTCAAGTGCAGCAGAACGCAGTCGGGCACTTTCGAAAGGAACATATTAGAGACCAGCAGCTCATGCGTGAAATGAATGAGCAGCGGAAAGGGATTGTCGTTGAGCAGAGCGCTCACATCGACGAATGATTTTTCGAGGCAGACCTCGTTCGGGACGAACGTTAGCTCGAGTCCCGACTTTAAGCGAACAATGAGTTGCTTTTCCATACAAAAAAGTATTTAGTTAAACATTAAACTTCTTTGTACTTCGATCTAAAAAAGGGTTGATAC
>JBILOU010000036.1:0-21164 GCA_044374295.1 Flavobacteriales bacterium
ACGCAAATTGCAACGCTTGAACAAGCACAAGAAATGGGACTTCGTCCCGAAGAATTTGATCAAATCAAAACCATCTTAGGCCGCACGCCGAATTTCACGGAAATGTGCGTGTATTCTGTGATGTGGAGCGAACACTGCTCTTACAAAAACAGTATCAAATGGTTGAAAACCCTTCCGAAGGACGGACCACATATGTTGGTAAAGGCCGGAGAAGAGAACGCTGGTCTAGTTGATATTGGCGACGGCTTGGGCTGCGCCTTCAAAATAGAATCACATAACCACCCGAGTGCGCTTGAGCCTTATCAAGGCGCAGCTACCGGTGTTGGTGGAATTAATCGCGACATCTTCACCATGGGTGCGCGTCCGATTGCGCAATTGAATTCATTGCGTTTCGGAAAACTAGACAATCCGAAAACCAAATGGTTGTTGGAAGGTGTGGTGAAAGGAATTGGTAATTATGGAAACGCCTTCGGTATTCCTACTGTTGGTGGTGAAGTATTTTTCGACGAGAGCTACCAAGTGAACCCGCTGGTAAACGCCATGTCTGTGGGCTTGGTTGAAAACGGAAAGATGATTAGCGCGAAAGCAAGAGGCGTTGGAAATCCGGTTTACATTGTTGGTTCTGCCACAGGAAAAGATGGAATCAAAGGAGCGTCATTCGCTTCGAAAGATATTACGGCTGAATCTGCGAAGGATCTTCCTTCTGTTCAGGTGGGCGATCCGTTTCAAGAAAAATTATTGTTGGAAGCAACCATGGAATTGGCGGAAACCGATGCGATTGCAGGAATGCAAGACATGGGTGCTGCAGGTATCACCTGCTCTACCTCTGAAATGAGCGCGGGTGGCGGTGTTGGAATGGACATTCAGTTAGACAAGGTTCCAACCAGACAAGAAGGTATGCAGCCTTTTGAGATTTTACTTTCCGAATCGCAAGAGCGTATGCTTATTGTGATTAAAAAAGGACACGAAGAGGAAGTAGAAAAGATTTTCGAAAAGTGGGATTTACACGCTGCTGAAATTGGAGTTGTAACAGACGGACCCATGGTTCGCTATTTCATGAATGGTGTAATTGTGAGCGAAATTCCTGCAGAGAGCTTGGTTCTTGGCGGTGGGGCTCCTGTTTATGAAAGAGAATACAGCGAGCCTGCTTATTATGCAGAGAACAAGAAGTTCAACATGGATAACGTGGCTGAACCGAAAGACTATGTTGTGACTGCAAGACAGTTGATTGCTTTACCGAACATTGCGAGCAAGCGTTGGGTGTATGAGCAATACGACAGCATGGTAGGTACCGTGAACATGAGCACGAATCGCAAGAGCGACGCGGCTGTAGTGAACGTAAAAGGAACCAACAAAGCGGTTGTTTTAACTGTTGACTGTAACGCGCGTTACGTGAACAACGATCCAGAAATTGGAACACAAATCGCGGTTGCGGAAGCAGCGCGTAACATTGTGTGTTCAGGGGGTGAGCCTTCGGCAATTACGAACTGCTTGAACTTTGGCAATCCGTACAACCCAGAAGTATACTGGCAGTTCGTAGGAGCAATCAAAGGAATGGGTGCTGCTTGCACGAAGTTCCAAACTCCTGTTACAGGCGGAAACGTGAGCTTCTACAATCAAACAGCAAAAGCAGACGGATCTGCTGCGCCGGTCTTCCCTACTCCAACCATTGGTATGTTGGGGGTAATGAAAGACAAGAGCTTGCAAATGACGTTGGACTTCAAATACAAAGGCGATTTAATTTTCCTTTTGGGAACTACTCAAAACGAAATTAATTCGAGCGAATACTTAGCGAACATTGTCGGAACCCTTGGTTCTCCGGCACCTTCGTTCAACTTGGAAGAAGAATATCAACTTCAACAGTGCATTAAAGGACTTATTAAAAACAGTTTCATTAACGCGGCACATGACGTGAGCGACGGTGGATTGTTTACTACGTTGGTTGAAATGTGCTTGCCGAATGATCTTGGATTCGACATTGTAACTGACAGTGAAATTCGTAAAGATGCATTCTTGTTTGGCGAATCACAAAGCCGAGTAGTTGTTTCAGTGGTGGAAGAAGACGAAGACAAATTCTTAGACTTCGTTGCTGAAATGAATATCCCTTGCTTGCTTTTAGGTCACGTTACCAAAGGAAGATGCACGGTTGACGAACAAAATTTTGGAATGATTGCAGATTATAAAGAACTTTATGACAATGCAATTGGAAAAGAAATGGCGAACTAATTCTTTGAATTGAAACTATGTCGTTTGTAAAATTTTTAAAATCGAAATACGGAAAGAAGCAGATGCTCATCATTTTGGGCGTGAACTTATTTTTGTTTCTTGGTGTTATTTTCTTTTTGAAGTTTTACACGCGTCACGACGAGGCCATTCAGATTCCAGATCTAAAAGGAAAATCTGAAGCAGAGGCGCGCACGATTTTAGATGAACTCGATTTGGAGATGGTGGTAACAGACAGTTTGTTCGTTGCCACTGCTGCGCCAGGCACAGTGCGAGATCAAAGTCCGAAGCCCGGAAGCATGGTGAAAGACGGACGTGTTGTCTTCATTAGCATTTTCAAAAGAACGCCACCGATGGTGCCTATTAATGTGAAGGAAGGTGACCACATTCAGATCGCTTCACTTCGCTTGACCAACAAGGGAATCAAGTTTCAAATTAAGTATGCTCCAAACAACAGCATGATTGGTGTTGTCATGAAAGTGGAATACAACGGACGTTCCCTGAAATATGGCGAATTGTTGGAACATGGCCAAACAGTGGTGCTTACGGTAGGTGAAGGAGCGAAAACAACAGTGCCTGTTCCGAACCTTTTCGGATTGTCTTACAACGAAGCGATTAACATGCTGAACAGTTTGAATTTATCTGGACAAGGATTCTTCGAACCTGCTGCATACAGTTCTGCTGACTCTGCGCAGTATCACGTTTGCAGACAAGACCCAAAGTATTCCTCTCAGGCTATCCCGATGGCCGCAGGACGATTTATGGATTTCTGGTTAAGCAAAGAACCCTGCACAATAGATACGTTAATCAATCCGTTTGAGCAGCAACAAGACCTATTCGTACCTTAATGAAAAAACTTCTTTCTATCGTTTTCTTGTTTGCGTTTTTGTCGAGCTTCTCACAAGAAACGGAGACTGTTATTCGTTTCGATGCACATCGCAATGCACAATCTAAAAAAGAATTTATTTGGAAGCAGCAAGGCCAAACCCGCGGCGGGACGGCTAGTTTAACGCTTCCTTTCTTCGATGATTTTTCAAGATATTCTTTGCCCACGAATGACCCTGCCGTTCCCAATGCATGGCAACGCTGGTCAGACACGTGTGCCTTTATAAATTCAGGATTTCCAATTGCTCCTCCTTCAATAGGTGTAGCAACGTTAGACGGATTGCGCGCAGATGGTTACCCATATAACTTCGCCGATGAGTTTTCCTACGGAAGTGCCGACACGCTAACCTCTCTTCCAATTGACCTTTCAACATTAAACGCAGCAGATCAAGTTTTTCTTTCATTCTTCTATCAAGGTGGTGGAATGGGAAACAATCCTGATGTCGGTGACAGTTTAATTGTCGAATTCTTCTCGCCTTTCGGCGCCGGACAATGGACGCAAGTATGGACCAGTCCCGAAGTTTTTCCAACAGACACCTTCGAACAAATATTTATTGCGGTGAATGCTCCGGAATATTTGCTCGATGGATTTCAATTTAGATTCAGAAATTTCGGAACGCTAAGTGGTGCATTTGACCATTGGCACATTGACTATGTTCAGCTTGATGCTGGAGTAGATTCGAGCAATGTCATATTCGACGAAGTGTGCATGCAATATCCTTTGCGCACCTTACTCAATGAATACACTGCTATGCCTTTGACGCACTTCGCAGCGAATTCAAGCAGTAACATGGCTGCAAGCATTGCTGTTCAAGAACGCAACTTGGGCAACGACGAGAACATTGTAACCAGTTATAGCATTACGAAGCAAGATGGAACCTCACAGGTTTTCAATGCGGTTGATTTCAATACGGCGCTAAATGCGAATTCTTCTTTCACAAGAACGATTAACCTAAACGGATTTACCTACAACGTTACACCTGATGACACGTGTTCTTACTTCGATGTAAAAACATATATCAATCCAACAGACGCCCGTCTTCAAAACGACACTGCAACATTGCGTCAGTATTTTTACAACTACTACGCATACGACGACGGCACGGCAGAACGTGGATATTCTAATTCGGCAGCAGGTGGAATGATTGCGACGAAGTTTCGTGCGGAAGTGACTGACTCGTTATTGGGCTTGTTCATCTTTTGGTTACCCTCTGGGGTAAACGTAAGCGCAGAAACATTTTTGTTACGTGCTTGGGCCGACGGAGGAACGCAACCTGGAGCGGAGCTTGGAGAAAACTTCAATTACCACCATCCTGCTTTCTACCAACACGGCGAAAACTACTTCTCTTATTACGCATACGACAATCCAATTGCAGTAACTGGAAACTTCTATGTTGGTTGGGTGCAAAGCGGCAGTGTAGGGCTTCCCATAGGAAATGACAAGAGCGGAATCACGAACGCTACGAAAGTCTTTTACAACAATGGATTCCAACAGCCTTGGCAACAATCGAGTATCAACGGATCACTTATGATTCGTCCCGTATTCAAATCTGGAAAATCTTCGGTTTGGAATTCTGTTACAGAACTTTCTGCAGAAACTCCTTCCCTTTTCCCGAATCCGTTTAACAGCAACTTTACCATTCAGGGATTGAATGAAAACCATTCGTATAAAGTATCTATTCTTTCTTCAACCGGGCAGCTTATTGAGACTTCTTTCCATTCACATGTGAGCAACATTGAGATGGAAAACAATTCTCTTCCTGTTGGAATATATTTCATTCAAATCACTAACAATTCAACACAAGAAATCATTCGCTTAAAAGCAATGAAACAATAAGATGGAAGAAAACGAGATTCTAGACGAACAGGAAGAAGGGTTTTTCGAGCATCATCGAATTGTATCAGACAAAGGCCAAAAGTTAATGCGCTTAGACAAGTTCTTGGTTGATCGCCTCGAACGCACTTCGCGTAACCGCATTCAAAACGCAGCCGACGACGGTTATGTAAAAGTGAATGGTGTTCCTGTAAAAAGCAGTTACAAGGTTAAGCCCAACGACGTAATAACCATTGAAATGCCTTATCCCGTGCGGGATATGGAACTTATTGCTGAAGACATTCCCATTGAAATTGTTTACGAAGACAATGATTTGGTAATTCTAATGAAACCGAAGAACATGGTTGTTCATCCGGGATTTGGAAATTTCTCGGGTACTTTGTTGAATGCCATGCTGTTTCATTTTCAGAACCTTCCGATTAATAGCGATGCACGTCCGGGATTGGTTCATAGACTCGACAAAAACACAACTGGATTAATGGTTATTGCCAAGACCGAAGAAGCGTTGACTCATTTGGGAAAGCAGTTCTTCGATCGCACCATTGACAGAAGGTATGTGGCTTTGGTATGGGGAGATGTGAAAGAAGACGGAACTGTGATTGGAAATACAGGACGCAGTTTGAAAGACCGAAAAGTGTTCACCGTATTTCCGGAAGGCGATCATGGAAAGCATGCCGTTACTCACTACAAGGTTCTGAAGCGATACGGCTATGTGACTTTGGTAGAATGCAAATTGGAAACAGGAAGGACACATCAGATTCGTGTTCACATGAAGCACATTGGGCACACGCTTTTTGGCGACTACGAATACGGTGGAGATAAAGTTTTGAAAGGAACCACTTTCAACAAATACAAGCAATTCGTTCAGAACTGTCTTGACTTATTGCCAAGACAAGCGCTACATGCGCGAACACTCTCATTCACCCATCCGACTACTGGAGAATGGATGAGTTTCGAAAGTAATCTTCCTGATGACATGCAAGCAGTGCTCGACAAATGGGAGAACTACTCGGAAAATAGTATGAAGGGATAGTAGTTGATTTAAAATCTTCGCTTACCTTCGTGCTTTGAACAATATGACAAAAGTCATGTTTTCAAAATTATGGCTGAATCCACAAGCTCTATCTACAAGTCACTAAGCGAGTTGCTTAAACTTGAGAAGTATTTTATTCGAAAAGTTATTCTCCTCTCTTCTCTTGCCGGTCTTTTCTCATTGGCTATTCCTGTTGGGGTGCAACTGTTGCTAACCTTCGTCACTGCACAAGAGGTAAGACCTGGCATGTACGCGATACTCCTACTCATCATTTTCTTTGTTTGGCTGAACGGTGCATTGCAAATACGACTAATGAAAGAAGGGGAAGACGTTGAACAAAGACTTTTCGCGCAACTCGCATATACTTATTTAGGTCGAATTCTGAATCAGAACCCGCAAGCGAACGATCGCAGTTTTGCGAAATATTTTATAGAAATCAGTTACCTGCAAAAAGGATTCAGCAAGTTGTTTATTGATTTACTGTTTGCCTCGCTTCAACTTACATTCGGACTGTTGCTTATTTCATTCTACCATCCCATTTTCTTTCTATTCGGACTTTCCTTTGTAATCTCGTTTATATTTCTTCTTCGATGGAAATTCAATGCCGCTGTCCAGTCGAGTTACGAAGAATCTTGCGCGAAATATGAAATGGTGAATTGGCTTTCTCTTGCAGAATTATTTCGCAAAAAGTTCAATCGTCCTAATTCAAAATTCGCATTCAGCGAAGCTGACAAGATTTCTGAAGAATATCTCGCATCGAAGCGTTTTCACTTCAAGCTTCTTCTTCAAAAACAAAATGCATTCCTCGCATTCAAAATAATAATTGTTGGAAGCATGCTTTTGCTTGGTAGCCTTTTGGCTGTGTCGCAAAAAATTAGCATTGGCCAATTCCTTGGAGCTGAAATTGTAATCGTTCTTGTAATTTCCAGTATTGAAAAAATATTATTCTCACTGAGCACAATTTTCGATACGCTTACGAGTATGCAAAAAGCTTTGTCATATCAAGGGAACAAACAAAGCGAGTTCACTTCAAATGAAGAAAGTCGAATCCCCATTCATTCCATTGACCGCATTGAGTGTCTGTTTCCATCTGTATTTATGCTTGAGCGAGGAAACACATACGCTTTAACAGGAGATTCTATTTCTTGCAAGAAGTTTTTGCAAGCGCTTGACTTACGCAATGAAAACTCCTTTGGCCTGAAGTGTAACGGACACGACCTCAAGCACATTTCAGTAAATAGTTTTAAAGGTAAAACGGCTTGGTGCGATCATCTTCCTGTTATACTTGAAGATTCATTCTTTGCCAATATCAAATGGAACACCGACGCGAGCAATGATGAAATTACTTCAGCAGGCGAACTTGTTGGGCTCAACGAGTTCTATAAAAATTCCACTGAAGGAATTTATAAAACCACTCACCACCGAGATTCTATTTGGACATTGGAGCGTCGTGCATTGCTTGAATTAGCCCGCGCAATAGTTGCAAAGCCAGATTTACTTGTACTAAGAAATCAGTACATTCTGCAACATCCGAAAGGCCTGGAAATTATTCAATCGGAATTTAAATCTTCGATTATTCTCATTCATAACATTACTGAGTTGCCTTTGAACGACGTGAAGAAAATTCAAATTAATTAATTGATGGAAAAGAATAACCTACCTCTCCTCGACGAAGTAAATTCTTCCAATCAGTTTGTTTCTTGGAACAAGATTGAACAACGTGCGAAGAATATTCGAACAGCTCGAATCTTACTCATTGCGCTAGCCATAATCATTGGAGTGCTGTGTATTCCTTGGACACAGAACATTACTAGTACCGGAAAGATAATTTCACTAGAACCGAACTCGAGACCACAATCGATCGAGACTATTATTGGAGGACGGGTTGAGAAATGGTTTGTACAAGAGGGAGACAGCGTAAAAAAAGGTGATACCATTCTTTTTCTTTCCGAAGTCAAGGTAGATTACTTCGACCCGAATTTAGTTCAGAATACAGAGTCTCAGTTAAATTCTAAAGAGAGCGCCCTAGAAGGTTACATGTCGAAAATTGTATCACTCGACCTACAGATCAACGCAATGATCAGCGGAAAAGACGTGAAAAAAGATCAAACCCGAGCTAAGATTGAACAAGCGCAATTCAAAATTAGAACTGACAGCACAGATTTGGCCAACGCCGAGAGAAATGCGCAAATCATCGAAGAGCAATTTGTCCGTTATGAGCAGCTCTACAAGGAAGATTTAATTTCTCGAACTGAGCTTGAGACACGAAGAATGAGCACGCAAAATGCTGCTACCAAGGTTATTGAGCATCGAAACAAACTCTCCATAGCTCGAAACGAACTCATGAATTTAAGACGTGAACTTCGGGCAATTGATGCAGAATACAGCGATAAAATCTCGAAAGCAGAAAGTGAAAAATTCGCTTCTATGTCCACCCTCTACACTGCCGAGGCGGAACTGACTAAACTTCAAAACCAGTTCAACAATTACGATCGCAGAAATGGTTTATACTACATCTTGGCACCTCAAGATGGATTCATAAGTAAGACATCGAAATCTGGAATTGGAGAAACGGTGAAAGAAGGTGAAGAGATCGCTCGCATAAGCCCTTATCAATTCGCGCATGCCATTGAGATATTCATAGATCCAATGGATATGCCACTCGTTCATGCAGGTGAGCAGGTGCGTCTGATTTTTGATGGTTTTCCTGCATTTGTGATTTCCGGATGGCAGCACATTTCGAAAGGAGTATATAACGGAACTATTTTAACTGTTGATCCTGCATTGCACGAATCTGGGAAGTTCCGAGTGCTAGTAAGACCGCAAGAAGGTGAACAATGGCCAAGCGCATTGAAGCAAGGAGCAGGGGTTCAGGCCATAATGCTATTGAACGATGTTCCTGTTGGATATGAATTGTGGCGGAAGTTTAACGGATTCCCTCCTGACTTTTACTCGCCAGATCAATCGAAAAAGAAATCAGAAGAAAAGTCGAAATGAAAAAGCTAATCTTCCCATTACTCTTTTTTGCTCTTCTTTCATCGGGTGTTTCTTCGCAGGAGTTAACACTTACAGAGTATTTGAATTGGGTGTTGGAAGAACATCCGCTCGCACAAAAAGCGAAGCTTAATCCAAAATTCCGAAACGCTCAATATTTGCAAGTCAAAGGTCTTTTCGACCCTGTTTTAGAAAGCAAATTCAAGGATAAATTCTTTTCAGGTACTCAGTACTATTCTATTTCAAAAACATCTCTTTCCTACAACACGCCATACGCCATTGGTCTAGTTGGACATTTTGATGTGAATACGGGAAGTTACGTGGACCCTTCTGACTACACTTCTGGAGGCGGACTGCTCTCTTTAGGGGTGGCTGTTCCTTTGCTTAAAGGTTTGGTCATTGATGAAAGACGAATGGCAAAAAAACGTGCAGAGGTTCTCCTTGAGGCAGGTAATTTGGAGCAACAACTGGCACTTAACGAACTTCTTGCGCAAAGTGTTCAGCTGTATTCAGATTGGTATTACTCCGTTCAAAAAAACATCATTATCGATTCCTTAGTTGAAACTAGCGAACGAAGATTCTTGGCCGTACGAGAAAGATACTTGGGAGGTGACCGATCTGCCATTGACACGTTAGAGGGATTTGCACAATATCAAAATCGAATGCTGCAATTTCAAGAGTCAAAACTCGATGTCATAAAAAAACGCATTGCTCTTGTTGCATTCTTAGAAAACATAGATGAAAATAGAACAGCCATTCTGAATGAAACAATAAGTCCATCAGCTCGTTTCAAAGATGAGTTAGCGCCATTTCGATCTGCAAGCGAATTGTTTTTATTACTCGACTCACACCCTGAATTAGCTCTTTACGCAAACAAAGGAGAATCCTTACGCATTGAAGAAAAGTGGAAAACAGAAAAATTAAAACCCAAGTTAAATGTCGAATATCATTTCCTGAACAAAGATTTCAGTGAAGATCTTCCCTCCTACTTTTCAACCAACAACTACAAATGGGGCGCTGAATTCTCGATGCCGCTTTTACTTCGCGAAGCACGTGGAGATTTAAAAGTTCAGCGGCTTAAAATTGAAGAGAACAATTTGAATGCGGAATGGAAAAGAAAACAGCTGGAACAAAAGACCTTGGCTATTGATATTGCCTATTCCAACACACTTCAACAGCAGCTGCTTGCCGATAACAACTCCATTCTTTACCAACGCCTGTTGCAAGCGGAAAACACGCGGCTTTTTAACGGAGAAAGCACTCTTTTCATCGTTAACCAGCGGGAAAACACGTACTTCGAAAATGCTATTAAAGCCTTGGATCTCGATCAAAAAGTTCAACAAGTGAAGATCGACCAAAGCGCCCTTTGGGTCCTGAATTACCTCAATTAATTAGCCTGAACAATAAAACCTTTCAATGGTTTTAATGGTATGAAACGCAAAAAAATAATGGCCTACCTCCTGCTTGCAATTGCGGTAGTTTTTATCTTATTCCAATCCTTTGTCTACATGTCCTCAACTAAAACCAAAGAGCAACCGTACACGGTTCTTGAAAAAGACGGAGACATTGAAATTCGCTTGTATCCTTCTGCTACGTTAGCAACAGTGAAGTCGAAGGCCAATTCGTACGACGAAATGGCAAGTCCTGGCTTTCGTGCATTGGCCGGATATATTTTTGGTGGAAATGAAAGCGAAACACAAATCGCCATGACCGCACCGGTTCTGATGGACATTAACGACAGTATTTCTTCCATGAGTTTTGTTATGCCTGAAGGTTATGACATAAATAACCTTCCAAAGCCGAATAACAGTCAAGTTATTCTATCGAAGACGGAAGAACAGGTTATGGCTGCTATTCGCTTCGGTGGGTTTGCAGATGATACCGATCGTGAGAAACACAAACAAGAACTTCTGAATTACTTGAATTCAAAAGGAATAAAAACAAAGGGTAATTTTAAGTTCTTGGGATACAATCCTCCATACCAACTCGTGGGCAGACGCAATGAGGTAGTGATTGAAATTGTTCGCTAATATCTATTGAATGAAATACCTTCGTGATTCGAAACAATCATGAAGAAAAAGACGCATTCTCTTTCCTTTCAAAACAAATCGTTCAAAGTTGTTGAATGGTCGAAGTCGGAAGAACCGAATGAATTGGTACTTTGCCTTCATGGCTTCGGACGCAACCCGGAAGATTTCGAAGCCTTTGCACATGAATTGAAAGACAATGAGCGCATGGTTGCCATTGGATTTTGGTCTCATGAAGGAAGTGATTCCTTCACCCCGAAAGAATTAAAAGAAGGGCTTTCTGTAGATGAGTGGGTGGCGCAATTTCATTTTATTTTGAATCATTACGGGGTTGAAAAATGCAGGCTTCTTTGTTACAGCATGGGCGGCAGATTGGGGCTTATGCTTGTTCAGAAAAGCGGCCGTAATATTTCATCAGCAAAATTTTTAGCCAGCGACGGACTAACACGAAACAAGCTCTACGCCTTTACCGTTGGAACTTTATTGGGAAGAAGTATAGCAAATGGATTGAAGAAAAACGGAAGCATCGTTATTCACTTAGCGCGTCTATTGAAAAATTTGAAATTGCTTCCCGTGAAGTTGTTTCGTTTCGTTGAATTCTACATGCACGAAAGTGCAATGCGCGAGCAGGTTTTCGATGTATGGATGGGCTATCGGAAGTGCTATCCGAAAATGAAGTTAATTGCACATTCGATTGAGCAGAATATTATTCCAGCCGAATTTATTTTCGGGAAATATGATGTGGTTATACCGTGGAAGCATGGGGATAAACTTCGGGCGCTAACTTCACAGATAAATTATGTTGAATGGAAAGTTGTGGATAAGGGGCATCGGTTAATGTGACGTTGTCAACAACTGTTAAAATCTCTACTTGCACTATTACCGTTGTTAGTTGTAATTTCGCCGTCGTATTAGAAAAACGCCTCTTACTTCATCCTACGAAGTGAGATAAAAAAAAAATGCCCAAAGACAAAAGCATTAAGTCGGTCCTTATTATCGGTTCAGGACCCATCGTTATCGGACAAGCATGTGAATTTGATTACTCTGGAAGCCAAGCTGCGCGTTCGTTGCGTGAAGAAGGCATTGAGGTAACCCTCATCAATAGCAACCCAGCAACCATCATGACAGACAAGGTGGTTGCAGACAATGTTTACCTCCTTCCCCTCGAACCGGCTAGCATTGAGACCATTCTCAAAAATCATAAGATCGACGTTGTTCTTCCAACCATGGGTGGACAAACTGCCTTGAACCTCGCCATTCAGTGCGAAGAAAGCGGCATGTGGGAACAATACGGCGTTCGCATGGTGGGAGTAGACACCAAGGCAATTGAGATCACTGAAAACCGCGAGGCGTTTCGCGATTTAATGATTGAAATTGGAGTGCCTATGGCGCCACAATTAACTGCCAAGTCTTTCCTTGAAGGAAAAGAAATTGCTCAGGAATTCGGATTCCCTCTTTGTATTCGTCCTTCATATACGTTAGGCGGATCGGGCGCTAGCCTGGTTTACAACCAGTCAGACTTCGATCGTTTGCTTACACGCGGACTGCACCTCTCTCCTATTCACGAGGTCATGATTGACAAAGCGTTGATGGGTTGGAAAGAATACGAATTGGAATTACTTCGCGATGCTAACGACAACGTGGTAATTATCTGTAGCATTGAAAACTTCGACCCAATTGGAATTCATACCGGAGATAGCATTACTGTTGCTCCGGCCATGACTTTAAGTGATACGACCTTCCAAAAAATGCGCGACATGGCCATTATGATGATGCGCGCAATAGGAAATTTCGCAGGCGGATGTAACGTTCAATTCGCGGTTTCTCCAGATGCCAACGAAGACATTATTGCCATTGAAATTAATCCACGCGTTTCGCGCTCTTCAGCATTAGCATCGAAAGCAACAGGATATCCAATTGCGAAAATTGCCTCGAAGTTAGCCATCGGTTACCACCTCGACGAACTTCAAAACCAAATTACCAAGAGCACTTCGGCGTTGTTCGAACCTACCTTGGATTACGTTATCGTAAAAATCCCACGTTGGAATTTCGATAAATTCCCCGGATGCAACCGCGAGTTAGGTTTACAAATGAAGAGTGTGGGTGAAGTAATGGGTATTGGAAGAACATTCCAAGAAGCCCTTCAAAAGGCTTGTCAATCCTTAGAAATCAACAGAAACGGATTGGGTGCAGATGGAAAAGAACTTCGTGATCAGCAAGAAATATTAGACTCGTTGGAGCACCCAAGTTGGAACCGTATTTTCCACATATACGACGCCATTAAATTGGGAATACCCTTCAAAACCATTCAAGAAAAAACACGCATCGACTTGTGGTTCTTGAAACAAATTGAAGAGTTACTTCAGTTGGAACGGGTGATTGAAAAGCACACGCTCGCTTCCATTCCGAAAGAATTGTTGTTCGAAGCTAAACAAAAAGGATATGCAGACAGACAGATTGCACATCTCTTGAAATGCTTGGAAAGCGAAGTCTACACGAAGCGCGACGAGATGGGCATTCAGCGTGTGTACAAATTGGTAGATACCTGCGCGGCAGAGTTCGAAGCGAAGACTCCGTATTACTACAGCACCTTCGAATACGAGAATGAAAGTGTTCGTTCCGAAAACAAAAAAGTAATTGTATTGGGAAGCGGCCCTAACCGTATTGGTCAAGGTATCGAGTTCGACTACTCGTGCGTACATGGTGTTCTTGCAGCGAAGGAATGCGGATACGAAACCATCATGATCAACTGCAATCCGGAAACCGTATCAACCGATTTCGACACAGCAGACAAGTTGTATTTCGAACCCGTTTTCTGGGAACACATTTACGACATCATTCGTCATGAAAACCCCGTGGGAGTAATTGTTCAGCTTGGCGGACAAACAGCTTTGAAGCTTGCGGAAAAATTACAACGTTACGGAATTAAAATATTAGGAACCTCTTTCGACGCCTTAGACTTGGCGGAAGACAGAGGTCGTTTTTCAAATTGTTTGAAGGAAAACAACATCCCGTATCCGAAATTCGGGGTGGTTGAAAACGCAGAGCAAGCCATTGAGCTTTCGAAAAACTTAGGCTTTCCGTTATTGGTTCGTCCGAGCTATGTTTTGGGTGGACAAAAGATGAAAATCGTCATTAACGAGCACGAATTGGAGCAGCATGTGGTGAACATTCTTCGTGACATTCCCGACAATCAGATTTTGTTAGACCACTTCTTGGAAGGCGCTATTGAAGCGGAAGCCGATGCTATTTGCGACGGAGAAGATGTTTACATCATTGGTATTATGCAACACATTGAGCCTGCTGGAATTCATAGCGGCGACTCGTACGGTGTTCTTCCTCCGTACAACTTGGGCGACCTTGTAATGACGCAGATTGAAGAGCACACGAAGAAGATTGCTGTCGCACTTGGAACAGTAGGATTGATCAATATTCAGTTCGCCATTAAAGACGACGTTGTATACATCATTGAAGCGAATCCGCGTGCATCGCGCACGGTTCCATTCATTGCGAAAGCCTACGACGAACCGTATGTGAACTACGCTACGAAAGTTATGTTGGGTGAAGTAAAAGTGAAGGACATCAACTTCCAACCGAAACGCAACGGCTACGCAATTAAGATACCTGTATTCAGTTACGAGAAATTCCCTGAAGTAAACAAGGAACTCGGTCCGGAAATGAAATCAACTGGCGAAGCCATTCGATTCATTAAAGACTTGAAGGATCCGTTTTTCAGACAGATTTTTTCCGAGCGCAACTTATACCTTTCGAAGTAACAATCGAAGCAAGCTTTGATCAATCACCTATGGTGATCAATTCTGCGAATCAATCACTGCGTGATCAATCTCGATGCGATGAAGAGTTACGATAAATCCGCAGGATTGATTGCAAAGCAATTGATTTATCGAAGATAAATTGATCAACGAAGTTGAGTTATGCCTATTTATTCCGAAATTTCAACAAATCAACCCAAGCTTCTTTGCTACAAATCAATATTCATGGGCTTTTACAAGTCTTTCAAAACTTAAAAAGTAAGACATACTAATTGATAAAACACTCACATTTACATGAGGAGATTTGCCAAAAATCTCAATTATGCTACCCATGTATCAATACAGCGAAGAACTTGCAACAAATGTCCTAGACATAATTAGCAAACTTCCAGATTATCAAAAAAGGTCAACAATGGTTGACCAACTTCGACGAAGTGCAACATCTGTTTTTGCCAATATGAACGAAGCTAAATCATCTCAATCGAAGAGAGATTATGTCCACAAACTTTCAATTGCTTTAAAAGAATGCAGAGAAAGTGAAGGTTGGATTAAACTTCTTCACCGCGCTGAAATATTATCACTTGCTGATTATGAAATTATCAGAAGACACCTTCGAAAAGTCGGTGGGGCTCTTTATGCGGTAATCAGGGCGATGAAGAAAAAACTTTAATCTCATTTCCCATCATCTTCGATGATCAATCTGATTTCATCAGATCAATTCTGCGAATCAATCACTGCGTGATCAATCGCCTTGCGAGTATTCCGAAGGATTGATTGCGAAGCAATTGATTTGGCGAAGACAAATTGATCACGCAGTGATTAAAGCCCTTTGATATAGTTATTAAACGAATCATTAAACGCCGTCCCTCCCGCTGTGCGGTGTTTAGACAGTTGTTTGAATTCCACCAACGCCCACAACACAAATTCCATAAGGAATGGAACGTCGATGGTTGCAACCTTCGGTTGGTACTTGTTTAACAAAATCACAAGCGGTTCAACGGAAAGAAGTGCTTTTACATAGGTCTCTTCGTTCGATTCGTCGGTGAGTTCAAATGCGTCGGCTTCGAAAAACCAGTTGATGATTTCATCGTACGGAGTCTCTTGATTTTGCTTTTTCAGTTTTTCAATCTTCGGGAAGTATTGAACGAACAAGGTTTTGGTGGCCTCTGCTATCAAGTGATTCGCCACAAACGCTGTTCCTTCTTGTTCGCCTTCGTAAACCAACTCAACCTTTCCTGTTATGGAAGGAATCATACCCATGAGGTCGCTGAATCGAACAGAGGTTTTCGTTTCTCCGTTCATGAGCGCACGACGTTCAGCAGTGCTGATTAAATTTTCAAACGCCGTAATACTCATACGTGCACTCACACCGCTCTTGTGATCAATGTATTCACTTTGTCTTGCTTCGAAAGCAATTTGCTCGAGAATATCACGAGCCAATTCCGGAACGTGAACAGCGCACAAACGATCTTCCAACTTTTCTGATTCTTGCTTCGTAATCTTCTTAGCAGTTTGAATGTCGGCTGAATAGTGTGTCAAAATCTGAGAGCCAATACGGTCTTTCAGCGGAGTGACAATGCTTCCGCGATTGGTATAGTCTTCCGGATTCGCAGTAAAGACAAATTGCAAATCCAACGGAAGTCTCAATTTAAATCCGCGAATCTGCACATCTCCTTCTTCCAGAATATTGAAAAGCGCCACTTGAATACGCGCTTGCAAATCGGGCAATTCGTTAATCACGAAAAGACAACGGTTCGCTCTAGGTATCATTCCGAAATGAATCACGCGCTCGTCGGCATAACTCAATTTCAAATTAGCAGCTTTAATCGGATCAATGTCTCCGATTAAATCGGCGATAGTCACATCGGGTGTTGCTAATTTTTCAAAGAAGCGATCTGAGCGATGAAGCCAGGTGATCGGCGTTTCATCTCCCTTCTCTTCCATGAGATCACGCGCATAGCGGCTGATTGGATGAAAAGGATCGTCGTTCATTTCGCTTCCAGCTACGACAGGAATGTACTCGTCGAGCAAGTTGATCATTAATCGCGCAATGCGCGTCTTACCTTGTCCACGAAGACCCAACAAGTTAATGTTGTGCTTCGACAAAATGGCGCGTTCCAATTGCGGAATCACCGTTTGCTCGTATCCGTGCATTCCAGGAAATGTATTTTTTCCTTCTTGAATGGAAACAATCAGATTGTCGCGCAACTCGTTCTTAATGCTTTTTGAAATATATCCCGACGCTTTCAATGCGCCAAATGAGTTGATCGAAGTATTCATTCGTTTAGTTAATTCGTTTTTTTCTATTCGTTTCGTAATCGTGAAAGATCATTTCACCCAATCCTTTTAACCCTGTATAAAATGCTTTGCCTTTGTTCGACTGTGTGAACTGTTCCACGAACGATTGCAGATAAGGATCTTGCGCAATCATGAATGTGGTAATTGGAATGTGCATCTTGCGAGCCTGCGCCGCCATGGTGTAGCAGCGTTCCACAATGTGCTCGTCGAGCCCGTTGCTGTTCTTGTAGTATTGTCCATCTGGCAAGCGAAGGCAACTTGGCTTTCCATCGGTGATCATAAATATTTGTTTGTTCGTGTTCTTCTTTCTTCGAAGAATATCCATAGCCAACTCGAGACCGGCAACAGTGTTCGTGTGATACGGACCTACGTTCAAATAAGGTAAGTCTGCAATCTTTATAGGCCAGGCATCGTCGCCGAAGACAATCACATCGAGGGTGTCTTTCGGGTAGGAAGTCGTGATGAGCTCTGCCAATGCCATAGCCACTTTCTTTGCCGGAGTGATTCGATCTTCTCCGTATAGAATCATGCTGTGGCTAATGTCAATCATAAGCACGGTGCTCATTTGCGATTTATGATGGGTGTCTTCCACCACCAAATCTTGTTCAGTTAGTTTGAAGTCGCCAACGCCGTTGTTGATTTGCGCGTTCTTCAAACTTTCGGTCACCGAGATATTTTCGAATGAATCTCCGAATTGAAAACTTCGGAACTCTCCTGTTGCTTCATCGCCTTGTCCGCTTTTCTTGCTCTTGTGATTTCCAGCACCGCTCTTCCGAATCTTCCCGAAGATTTGATCCATGGCATTCTTCCGCAGCACGCGTTCAGTCTTGGCTGTAATGGCCATCTGTCCTTGTCCGTCTGGTAGAATTTCTTCCTTCAAATACCCTTTCTTCTTCAGGTCTTCAATAAAATCTTCCATTCCGTAATCATCGGTGGTAAGCTTGTATTCCTTATCAATTTCTTTTAACCATTCCAGCGCCTCGTCTACATCTCCGGAGGTATGCGTAATGAGTTCACTGAACACATCGAACAGTCTCTCGAACGGAGAAAGATTGGGTTCTTCAAACGGCTTAAAAACATAACCAGACTTTTGCATGCAAAAGGAATTTAAGGAATAACATCGATTGTGAGGAAAGGTTCAAAGTTAATACACCTTCGGTGATGACCACTGCGTGGATGACGCTATGCGATGACACCTTCGGTGATGACCACTGCGCGGATGACGCTATGCGATGACACCTTCGGTGATGACCGTACCGGATGACACTTCGTGATGACGCTCCGCGAAGCGGTCATCGAACTTGTTCGTCATCAATCGTAGATTGTCATCACATGAAATGTGTCATCCACGCAGTGGTCATCACGAAGTGTCATCCTTCGAAGAAGGGCATCACATGAAATGTGTCATCGGCTTCACCGTTATCCGCTCTGCGGTTGAATAAACAGCATATAAACTGCATATAAAAATTAGTGTTTATGCCAAATACCCTATTGAACTTTGCAAAAAAAGTACAATGGATAACCGCTTTACAGAAATTATAAAACTAATAGAACAATCGAGGTCGAAGGCGATTAGAGCTGTTAATACAGAATTGATAAATCTCTATTGGCTAATAGGAGAAAATATTTCCAAAAAATTGAATAGTGCTGAATGGGGTGATTCTGTTGTGACGGAATTAGCCAATTACATTAAGAAAATTGAGCCGAATTTAAAGGGATTCTCGGACAAGAATATTTGGAGGATGAAGCAGTTTTATGAGGCTTATAAGGGAGATCTAAAACTCTCAACACTGTTGAGAGAAATTAGTTGGTCACATAATTTAGCAATTTTCTCTAGATGTAAAAACTCCGATGAAAGACTGTTTTACTTAGAAAAATGCATAAATGAAAACTACAGTTTTAGGGAGTTAGAAAGGCAAATCTCATCTTCTTTGTTCGAGCGGACGATGATTGGGAATTCAAAACTCTCACCACCGGTGAGAGAAATTCTGGATGCCGAAAAAAACGTCTTTAAAGATAGCTATGTATTTGAATTTTTAAGTTTGCCAGAACCACATAGTGAGGCGGATTTACAGAAGGGTCTGTTAAGACAAATGAAAAATTTTATTATTGAATTAGGTAAAGACTTCATCTTTATTGGTGAAGAATTTAAGCTTCAGGTTGGTGCGAGCGACTTTTACATTGATTTACTGTTCTTCCATAGAGGTCTACAGTGTTTGATTGCTATTGAACTAAAGGCCGACAAGTTCAGGCCTGAGCATATTGGGCAACTGAATTTCTACCTAGAAGCTTTAGATAGAGATGTTAAAAAACCGAATGAAAATCCTAGCATCGGTATTTTACTTTGTAAAGACAAAGACAACGAAGTAGTTGAATATTCTTTGAGCCGCAACTTATCTACTACTATGGTTTCGGAGTATAAAACACAGTTACCCGAAAAAAGAATTTTACAGAATAAATTGAAGGAAATTTCCGACAAAGTTGATAATCTTTAAATCGCGCTGCGATCTACGTTCCGATTACTCCGCAGGATTAATCACCAAAGGTGATTGATTGCGAAGCGATTGATCACGAAGTGATTGATGGGAACGATTAGGAGTGTTTTCTCGGCGAATAAACCCCAGTCTCTTCTAAAAACTGCGAGGGTTTTTCTATTTCTGGAAGGACGGTATAGACTTGTGCGTCCATGGCGGCAGCAAGTTTGGCGAGGGTAAGGATTTGCGGGTTGGATTTGCCGTTTTCAATCACCGATAAATTTGGAACATCCATACCCACTTTGTAGGCCAGATCTGCCTGCGACATCTTCAGTTTCTTGCGCTTGGCTCGTATGTTCTTTCCAAGTTCTTCAAGGTATTCTTTGTCGTTCTTCGGCATGCAGCGAAGGAACTTGCATTACCAAAATTTAATGTTATGTATATACATAACTACTAATTTTTGATTTATGTTTGTCTAACCTTAAAAAATTAAAGCAATTCTTTCTTGAAGAATAAACCCAAACGATATGAAAACAACTAAACTTTCAATCTTCCCTTCTCTTACCCTTTTCTTAACCTCTCTTACCTTATTAACTGTTCTTTCCGCTAATGCACAGGTTCCTTCCTACGTCCCCACAAACGGACTAGTCGGCTACTGGCCTTTCAACGGAAACGCGAACGACGAAAGTGGGAATGGGAATAACGGGACAGTGACAGGAGGAGTATCAAATACATCTGATAGATTTGGAGAAGCAAACGCTGCATATTTATTCAATGGTATAGATGGGTATGTTGATGTACCCTCATTAAATTCTCTTACCTACACACCTATCACTTACTCGGCATGGGTAATTATTAATTCTTATTTTCCTTCAAGTTTCGGACATAAATTCAGATCGATAATAGGAAGAAATACCACCTTTATTGCTGAAAATGGTGTGATTGGGTTCTATGCTGATAATAACGTTGCGGGCGGGGCATATGATAACTCATTTCTTATGTGGCGCGGTGGAGGTAACTCTGGCCAGCCAGCCTATTCGGCTTCAATTCCCCCATTGAATACTTGGCTTCATGTTGTTTATACTCAAAATTCGAATGGAGATTGGAAATGGTACCAGAATGGGATACTTACGAATAGTAACAACTTCAATGATGTTCAGAACGATTTTAATTTTTTTAGAATTGGGGGCTGCAATAATGACGGAGGATACCTTTGGAATGATAAACTCGACGACATCGGAATGTGGAACCGCGCATTAACCGCGGATGAAGTATTGGCGCTTTACAATGGATGTAACGTTACACCTCAACTCGTTTCAGGAAATACAACTCCGGGTGCATTTTCAAATTCAATATACACATGCAACAACAACGCAGGTAGCACATACAGTTGGGCGGTTAACAATGGTGTTATTGTAAGCGGACAAGGAACGAATTCGGTTACCATCCTATGGGGTGCAGAAGGAGTTGGAAGTGTTTCAGTTGTTGAGACAACCGGAGACGGTTGTGTTGGTGGTGAAGTTGTTTATAATGTGAATGTGCAATGTGTCGTTTCAGGAAACGAGATAACTGTCCGGTTGGTCCAGAGGCATTTTCAAATTCAACATACACATGCAATGGTGC
>JBILOU010000089.1:0-6075 GCA_044374295.1 Flavobacteriales bacterium
TGATTTTATTCGTCGTAAACTCGACGAAGTGTCTCTTATTGAACTCTAATACATTCGTATCTTTGCGCCGTCTAGAATAATCTATACTTGTTCAGATGAAGAAATTATACAACACAGAAGACAAGCGCGTCTTGCGCCAACGTATGCTCGCGGATAACACTCCGCGAACAACAGTTTCATTTTACAAATACCATCAGATTGAAGATCCGCAAGGCTTTCGCGACGCGCTTTTCGCACGTTGGAACGACCTTGGTGTTCTCGGTAGAACCTACATTGCATCTGAAGGAATTAACGCCCAGATTTCCGTTCCAACAGAAAACTTCGAGGCCTTTGTAAAAGATCTTTTCACAATAGATTTTCTAAACGGAATTCGTCTGAACACCGCAGTAGACGAAGGAAAATCGTTCTACGCCTTGAAAGTAAAACTTCGAAACAAAATTGTTGCAGACGGAATTGAAGATCCTAATTTCGATCCATCGAACACCGGAAAATACTTGACCGCTGACGAGTGGAATCAACAACTCTCTGATCCAAATACCGTGGTTGTTGACATGCGCAACCACTACGAAAGTGAGGTGGGCCACTTCGAAGGCGCTATTTGTCCCGACGTAGACACCTTCCGCGAAGAACTTCAGGTGGTGGAAAATATTCTTCAAAACGACAAAGACAAAAAAGTGCTCATGTATTGCACCGGTGGTATTCGTTGTGAAAAAGCTTCGGCTTACATGAAACACAAAGGATTCGAAAATGTCTATCACCTCGAGGGTGGAATTATCAAATATGCTCGCGATGCCAAAGCGAATAACCTGGATATTAAATTCAAAGGTGTGAATTTCGTTTTCGATGAACGTCTTGCAGAGCGCATCTCCGATGAAGTAATTGCATCGTGTCATCAATGCGGAGAACCCTTCGATCACCACACGAATTGTATGAATCTCGGTTGTCACATCTTGTTCATCCAATGCGACAAATGCAAGGAGAAATACGAGAATTGTTGCTCTGAAGAGTGTCAAAGCATCACTCACTTGAGCGAAGAAGAGCAAAAAGAACTGCGTAAGAAAACGCCTGTAGTTCGCAACGTGTATAAGAAAGGACGAATGCCGAAGCTCACGAAATAATCATTTCTTGCACACGTGCTCAAAAATGTTATATTCGCGTAACGTAAAAAAACCTTAAGCGTTAATACTATGTACTGGACTTTAGAATTGGCCTCATATCTCGAAGACGCACCTTGGCCTGCAACAAAAGAAGAATTAATCGATTATGCAATGCGTGCTGGAGCACCGTTGGAAGTAGTTGAAAACCTTCAACAATTAGAAGACGAAGAAGAAGTATTCGAGAGCATTGAAGACATTTGGCCAGACTACCCAACGAAAGAAGATTTTTTCTTCAACGAAGACGAATATTAATTTCTCTTTCGTAGTCTTTTTCCATGCCAACAACTGAGGAACTTAAACAACTGAGGTATGACCTCGCATACTTGCGCATGGCTAAAGAATGGGCGAAGCTTTCGCATTGTACCCGAAAACAAGTGGGTGCACTTCTTGTGAAAAACGGCGTTATTATTTCCGATGGTTACAACGGAACACCGAGCGGATTTCCCAATACATGTGAAAACGAAATTGGAGAAACCCATTGGTACGTCTTACACGCAGAAGCAAATGCAATTTTAAAAGTCGCGAAATCTACCAATAACGCGCAAGGCTCAACGCTATACATTACACTAAGTCCTTGTAAAGACTGCTGTAAACTTATTCTTCAATCGGGCATTACACGCATGGTTTATCTCGACGCATACAAAGACACAACCGCAATAGACTTCTTGAAAAATTCAGGAGTTGAAGTTGTTCAACGAGAACTTCCAGAATAACGCTATCTTTTCCACTTCGAATCACACCATGTCTGAAGAAATACAAAACGAAAAATCTGGCAAGTCTCCTCTACAGCCCTTGTATTACGCGTTTGTTTTAATCGCGGGAATTCTCATTGGAACCGTCCTTGCCGATAAAAACTTACTTACCATTAAAACAGGTAAAGAAGACAATCCGAATAAGCTTGTTAGCCTCATCGATTTTATTGAAGACAATTACGTCGACAGTGTAGATAAAAAGAAGATTATCGACGATGCAATAGCATCGATTCTTAAAAATTTAGATCCACATAGCTACTACCTAAACCCTGAAGAATACGCCAAGGCACGAGAAGAAATGTCTGGGTCCTATCAAGGTGTTGGTGTAGAATTTTTAATTCTTCGTGACTCACTTATGGTGAGTCGTGTTGTCCCTTTCGGCCCTAGCTTCCGCGCTGGTATTCAGTCTGGAGACCGCATTGTGCAAGTAGATGGAAAAGATATCTCTGGCAAATCGTTGAACAACGAAGGTGTTATGAAGATGTTGAAGGGTGAAGCTGGAAGTAATGTGAACATTAGCGTGCTACGCAAAAAGGAGTATTTAAATTTCAATATTGAAAGAGGTTCACTCCCTCTTCCAAGCGTGCCCTCTTATTACAAAATTGAAGAAGGGCTTGGATACATCAAGATCGATCGCTTCGCGAAAACAACCTACGACGAGTTCTTAGCTGCAGGAAATTCACTTCGAAACCAAGGTTGCTCGAAATTCATTTTAGACTTGCGAGGAAACGGCGGCGGACTGCTCGAGCAAGCCACAAGCATTGCTGAAGAGTTTCTAGAAAAAGACCGCTTAATGGTGTATACGGCAGGTTCTCACTCTGGAAGAAATGATTACAATACTCAAAAGCGCGGTGCGTTCGCAGACGTTCAAGTTACGGTGCTCATCGATGAATACAGTGCTTCTGCAAGTGAAATTGTTGCGGGCGCATTGCAAGACTGGGACCGGGCCATTGTTGTGGGAAGGCGCTCCTTTGGTAAAGGTCTTGTTCAAAGTGAAATTGAACTTCCAGATAAAAGCGCGCTTCGCCTGACTACTGCTCGCTATTACACACCAACAGGAAGATGTATTCAAAAACCTTATGGCGATTCTTCTAAGTACTTCAACGAAACACACCAACGTTGGTTAAGCGGGGAGTTATTCAACCAAGAAAAAATATCACATGCCGACTCTTTGAGGTTCTACACACCTTCGGGAAGAGTGGTTTACGGTGGCGGTGGAATAACGCCAGACGTCTTCATTCCATTCGATTCTACTTCAACATCGTTCGCTCTTATCGACATCGTTAACTTCGGAATATTGAGATACCAATGCTTCGATTATGTTGATCAAAACAGGGCTGCCCTTTCCAATTGGAAATCTTTCGATCAATACCAAAAAACCTACAAAACAGACGACGCGTTAATTGATAAAACACTGAAGGCTGCAGTAGAACAAAACATCAAATACAGTAAGGCTGAAGTAGCAAAACTTCGCTCTCAATGTGCGCTTCGATTTAAAGCTCAAATTGCACGGGCTTTGTTCGACGAAAACGCTATGATTCGCATTATGAATGGCGAAGATCCAGAACTGTTCAGGGCTGTAGAGATTTCCAAAAACTACAACACTTATTTCTATCACCCGTAATGGAAACGCTTTCCAAACAGGAACGGCTCTACAAAAAAAAATCCATTGAGTCGTTGTATGCTCATGGAAAAAGCATAAAAACACCCGCTATCATTTGCTTGTATCACCCTTCAGAGGATGACTCTGAATTTCCTGTGCAAGCGTTATTCACAGCACCGAAGCGCCGCTTCGCGCGAGCACACGACAGAAATAGAATCAAGCGATTGATTAAGGAAGTCTACCGAAAAGAAAAACAAGTTCTTTATGACCACCTCAACAACAAGGGTGAAAAATTGTCGTTAGCCTTTATCTTTACGGGTAACCGTATTCCCGATTACGACTATGTGGAACAAAAAATTAAGTACCTTATTCGACATCTTATTTCCGTTACGAACCAAGAGCATTCCAACCATGAAAATACTTAAGCGCACCCTTCTTTTCTCTCTGCTCTCCCTTTGTTCACTCTCTTCCTTTGCACAACCCAACCCGTCTACAAACTATTTCGAAGTTGTAAAAAACTTAGAAATATTCACCGACGTTTTCCGTCAAATAAATCAATTGTATGTGGAAGAGGCTACGCCTGGAAACCTTGTGAATGCTGCCCTTAGCGGAATGTTGGCTTCACTTGATCCATACACAATATACTATCCAGAATCACGCATTGAAGATGCAATGTACCTTCAAACAGGAAGATATGGCGGAATAGGCGCTCGTGTAGATTTAGTAAGTGGAAGAAACACTGTCCTTGAAGTTTTCGAATCGTTTCCGGCGTACAAATCTGGACTTCGTGCGGGAGATATTATCACGCACATCAACGGAAAATCAATTGATGGAATTGACCTAGACAACCTGGAAGACGGGCTTACCGGAACACCTGGAAGCGTTGTGAATTTAACTGTTCTTCAACTAGGGAAACCAAACGCAACAGAATTTGCTGTAACCCGCGAAAGCATTAAGACTCCAGATGTACCCCACTTCCAACTACTAGAAAACAATGTTGGATACATCAAACTTGATGAGTTCACGCAAACAGCTTCGGAAGATGTAAAAAATAGCTTCAACACATTGAAAGGAAAGGGAATGAATAAACTCATTTTAGACCTTCGTGGAAACGGTGGTGGACTTTTGAATGAAGCTGTAAAGATTGTGAACTTTTTTGTTCCGAAAGGAACGGAAATCACGCGCACAATGGGAAAGACAGAGTCTTGGAAACAAATCTATGTTGGACAATACGACCCTATTGATTTAACCATGCCTTTGGTTGTTTTAGTTGATGAAATGTCTGCTTCAGCATCTGAAATCGTAAGTGGAGGTCTTCAAGATTTAGACCGAGCTGTTATTGTAGGCGTGCCTTCTTTTGGAAAGGGTTTGGTTCAACAAACCTTGGATCTCTCCTACAACGCGAAGATGAAAGTAACTGTCGCAAAGTACTACACACCTAGCGGAAGATGCATTCAAAAGCTCGACTACGGCAATAAAAAAGACGGGCGTGCAACGCAGATAGACACAACTAAAATCAGAACATTCTACACCACCCACGGAAGACCCGTGAAAGACGGAAGTGGTGTTTATCCAGATGTTATAATGTCTGCAAGCGCTTCGAAAGAAATACTCGCGCAATTGCAAAAGAACTTCGCTTACTTCCGCTTTGGAGTTGAGTTTAAGAAGACTCACGCTTCCATTGATTCTGCTGGAAGTTTCAAGATTTCACAAAATGACTACAACGAGTTTGTCCAATTCGCGAAGAAAAACGCGAAAGACTTTGTTCCGTCTTGGTTCGAACATGTTGAGAAATTAGAAAAGGAGTTGGCTAGTCAAACCGCTGTTAACGCAGCATTAAAAGACCAACTCAACAGTTTACACAACGGTATTTCTGCAGCGTTAGAAAGCACCTTGTCCCAACTTCAAAACGAAATAACACCGAAACTTGAAGCTAAAATTGTAGAGATGTATTACTTCCGTTCTGCTGCAATTAAACAGTCGTTAACCAACGACCCTTTAATTACGGCTTCTCAAGATGTTTTTCAAAAGAGCTATTCAACCATTCTTGCTGGACCAGCAGGCACTGAAAAAAAATAATCCGTGCTGAAATTCTTCAGTCATCCTAAAACACAAGTTGCAGCGTTGGCGCTGTGGGCTTTTATGCTCCCGCTGTGGAACCTAGGTATGTCTATTGCCATGTTCTTTCTGCTGTTCGTTGCGGTTGTCACTTCTGTTCAAAACAAGAAATTCGTATTACTTCCTGTACTAAGAAACCCTATTTATCTGAGTTTACTTCTTGTGTGGGCACTCGTCGCGCTTGGACTATTCCGAAGTGGAGAAAATTCGTTGGTGTTGAAGGAAATCAAAACCCTTCTACCGCTGATTCTTGCCCCGCTGTTCCTTCAAAATCTTTCTACTCTTTCGAAAAAGGATGAAGCTGTTATTTGGAAGGTATTCTTCGCTTCAGTAGGATTGTCTGCACTCGTTTGCGTTGTGTATGCAGTTGTTAAATACCCGCTTCCTGAGCCTCGAAGCGCTTCACTCTTCATATCACACATCCGATTCAGTTTAATGGCTGTAT
>JBILOU010000090.1:0-6067 GCA_044374295.1 Flavobacteriales bacterium
TGCAATTACACCGAGCTTCGGAAATTCAATCGTTTCGTTGTTAGCAACGTAATATCCTGCTGAAACAGAGATGGTAGATTGATTAACTTGGTTCATTCCGCCCAAATTGTTGTTGTTCAACAACAACGTAAGCTCTGGGCTCGAAGAAGAAACAACAATGCTCAATTGATCGCCTGGTTGAATAACAGGATTACTCGTTAGGGTGTCCGCAGGATTTGCAACAATTTTTTCGTTGCCGGCATTTCGGAGGTAATAAAAATCTTCGGGAGAGGCACAAGAGGCGAGAAAAAGTATACTTACTGTATAAAAAAGGAGGCGAATACGCATGTTTATTTAAATAGACCGCAAAGATAGTGATTTTTTAAAGAACAGCAGGAAAAAGTTGAGGTTGAAGGTTAAGAAAATGTTAACACTCACTTTGTGATCAATCACCGTTGGTGATCAATCATCTTCGATGATCAATCGCGGGGCGATGATGTGCAAGCACTAATGTTGCGATGCAACGAATGTTTTCAACGAATGCCTTCGGCGAATGTCTTGACTAAAGGTAAGAGAAGTTAAGAAAAGAGAGGGAAAGATTAATAACGTGGTTCAAACGGTCTTTTCTCTCGTCGCCAAATATCTTTTAGTAGCTTCATGCGCCGCCAAAATTTCATCCCAATTTTCTAAAGTCTTTGGAGCGTATTCCGGTGGTTCAACGAAATCTGGGTGATTGATGAAATCGTGAAGTTCTTGCAGTTCCTTATCCATATTGCTAATTTAAATTATTTTTTTTATTTCGAAGCGATTGTAAAAAGAATTTTTGATGAATGTTTCAGAGACGTCTCCATTAACTCCATAGATCTCGTAGCTCGCAGAGAAGATGTGAATATTATTGGTTATTACTCGATTGTAAAGCCTCTGTTTTACTGCTGTGTTACCGGCAAACGAGATTGTAATATGAGGGTGTTTAGACAGAAAATCTTCAACAATTGAAGCCACAGTCTGAAGAACGGCCTTCCCATTTTTATGTGACGTTCTAGCTTTATCAGACCATTCGTCCTCATCAGTAAAGTCCATAAGTGCAAGATTAAAAACACCTTCTAATTTCATTTCATCAAATCTAACACACTTCATGACATTGCCATTTCTACCTTCACATTTGAAATAGTAGGAGTTCTTTCTAATAGTGTAATTGTATGTTTCTTGTCCTTCCATTCCGCAAAAAGAAGAAATGGAAACTAAGAAGTCAAGAAACACTTATGCGTTGAATCTTCTGAAAGGCTTGTTATTGTTGAGATTTTTAAGCATAACTAGGAAAACCTTCGGTTTTATTCCTACTTCGTAATGCGTATTTCATAATTGGAACTGATGTGCAAGCACTAATGCCCATAGGGCGAATGTTTTCAACGAATGCCTTCGGCGAATGTCTTCGACGATTTATATAAAAATTTAGATATTTCTTAGCTTAGTCCGAGCTCGCTTTGCGATCAAACCTCGGGTTCGTCCTTCGGACCTAGCTCGCTGCGATGGAAGCAGCCTTGTGCTTCCCAATATTGAATTGATTCTTCAGCATCTTTCAACAGAAGACCACAGCGTCTTAGGGTTTTGGGAGAATATTCAGGTGGTTCAACGAAATCTGGGTGATTGATGAAATCGAGAAGTTCTTGTAGTTCCTTATCCATATTGCTAATTTAAATTATTTTTTTTATTTCGAAACGATTGTAATGTGAATTCTTTTTGAATGGCTCAATATTGTTTCCAAGAACACCGAGTATCTGAAAGTTTTTTGAAAATTTCTTGATGTTATTCGTTATTATTTGATTGTACAATCTCTGTTTTGCGGGAGTGTTACTTTCAATTGATATAGTGAATTGAGGGTGCTTAGCTAGAAAATCTTCAACAATTGAAGCCACCGTCTGTAGAACGGCATTCCCATTTTTATGTGAAGTTCTGGCTTTATCAGACCATTGGTCCTCCTCAGTGAAGTCTAGAAGTGCAAGATTATACAAATCTTCTATTTCCAATTCATCGAATCTAACGCACTTCATGACATTACCCTTTCTGCCTTCACATTTGAAATAGTAGGAGTTCTTTCTATTCGTGTAATTGTATGTTTCTTGTCCTTCCATTCCGCAAAAAGAAGAAATGGAAACTAAGAAGTCAAGAAACGCTTATGCGTTGAATCTTCTGAAAGGCTTGTTATTGTTGAGATTTTTAAGCATAACATCCTTGATGAACTACGTTATTGGAACCTTGAACTTCGTTGTTGGAACTTCGTTGTTGGAACTAACGTTGTGAGAACTGCGTTGTTAAATAATCGTCGAAGACATTCGCCGAAGGCATTCGTTGAAAACATTCGTTGCTCCGCAACATTCTATTGCTTAAGAGCTATCCTAAAAACCGTCCCCTCCGCTGGCGAACTCGAAAGCACATAAATGCTCCCCTTATGATAATTCTTCACAATACGTTTGGCGAGGGAAAGACCTAGGCCCCAGCCGCGCAACTTCGTTGTATAGCCCGGATCGAAGATGGTTTTCCATTTGCGCTTGGGGATGCCTTTCCCGCTGTCTTTGACGTCGATGTACACTTTGCCGTTGGCTTCGTGAATGGAGACGGTTAAATGTCCTTTCGCATCCATGGCGTCTACGCTGTTCTTCACGAGGTTTTCGATGACCCAACTGAATAAGGCGACGTTCACTTTCACTTCCGGATTGCCTTCCGATTCAACGTTAATGACAACTTCAGAAGATATGCGGACGCGCAAGTAGTCTAAGATTTCTTCGACCAAGTCTTTCGCGCCGACTGGCGTGAGTGCGGCTTCTGAACCGATTTTCGAGAATCGCTCTGTTATGGTTGAAAGACGCTCAATGTCTTTGTTGAACTCGTCGATGAGTGCCTTCGAAACGCCCTGCTGCTCGAACAAATCGCGCCACGCCATAAGTGCTGAAAGGGGTGTCCCCAACTGATGCGCAGTCTCCTTCGCCATACCCACCCAAACCAAATTCTGCTCGGATCTTCTAAACGTAGAGAACAACACATAAGCCACCACCAAGAATACGCCAATGAGCGACAACTGCAAATACGGAAACAACTTCAGCTGCTGAATGGTGGCAGAGTCGTCGTAGAAAATATACTGCGTAGGCCTTCCAGGAATTTTAATTTCAATGGGCTCGTACCCTTCCTTCATTTCCGCCAAGACCTGATTCACGTTGCATTTCAGCGTGTCTATCTTCCCAACTTGAACAACATTCATCTTCGTGCTGTCGGTGACAATTACCGGCACAGAAGCGGTGTTGATTACCGTTTCATTGAAAAAGGAAGAAACCAAATCATCGATGGTTTGCTTCAACTCTTTGTACATGTAACTGTTGCTGTAATACACCACAATTCCCGCGTCTAGAAAGGCTATGGGCTTGTATTCTTGCTCGTACTGAAGACGCAATTCCTCAATACGAATGGGATCTTTGATGTAGACAGAATCGATATTCCGAGAAAGCTGAAACTCATTCTCGGTGTTGCACACCAGCAAAGGAATGGAGGTGTTCAATGCCAAAACATCTACCGCGAAAGACAAGTCGCCTTGCGGATTTGAGATGGTGTTCATGGCTCTTCCCAAGATCTCTGCCTTGCGCGTTTCTTCGGAACGCAAGCTGTCGAACAAGACCTGCGTAAGCTTCACCAATTCTTCCTTCTTGCGAATGGCGCTGTGCCACAACTCGACCTTCGCCTTTTCTTCTTCACGAATGCGTCGCGCAATGCTGTTTGTGTACCACAACGTAACGCCCGCAATGGTAGCGGCCAAGAGTAATAAGATTACTTTCCAACGTTGTTTGTTCTGCAAAACAGCCATGTTCTTCGCTTATGATTTGTGTGCAAGGTCTAACAAAAAGGCATACTCCAAGGCCACTTCCTTCAAGGCTTCAAACCTTCCAGACTTGCCGCCGTGTCCGGCTTCCATGGTGCATTTGAAAAACAATTTATTCGAATCGGTCTTCATCTCGCGCAACTTCGCGACGTATTTCGCAGGCTCCCAATATTGCACTTGACTGTCCCAATATCCTGTAGTTACGAGAGTATGCGGATAGTCTTTCGCTTCAATGTTATCGATGGGCGAATAGCTGAGCATGTAGTCGTAATAGGCTTTGTCTTTCGGATTTCCCCACTCGTCGAATTCGAAGGTGGTAAGCGGAATGCTTTCGTCGAGCATGGTAGTTACCACGTCTACAAACGGCACTGCGCTTATGATTCCGTTGAACAGTGAAGGCGCCATATTGGCAACAGCACCCATTAACAATCCGCCAGCACTTCCGCCCATGGCGAACAAGTGCTTGCTTGCTGTGTAGTTTTCCTTCACCAAAAATTCTCCGCAAGCAATGAAGTCGGTGAAGGTGTTTACCTTCTTCAATAATTTACCGTCTTCGTACCAACTGCGGCCCATGTCGCTTCCGCCGCGAATGTGCGCAATGGCAAAAACAAATCCTCTGTTTAACATGGAAAGTCTTGTGCTGCTGAATCCAGCGTCTATGCTGTGTCCGTAGCTGCCGTATGCGTAAAGCAAACATGGAGCGCTGCCGTTGCGCTCAAAATCTTTTTTGTAAACCAACGAAATGGGAACGCGCGTGCCGTCTTGTGCGGTTGCAAAAATGCGTTCGCTCTTGTAATCGCTCGCGTTGAATTCGCCTAACACCGGCTGTTGTTTTTTCAATTCGCGTGTGCGCGATTTCATGTTGTAATCGAACACGCTTCCAGGTGTAGTCATAGATGAATATCCGAAGCGAAGCGTCTCGGTATCGAATTCAGGATTGGCTCCCACTCCCGCGCTGTATGTAGGATCTGGAAACTCGAGGTAGTGCTCTTCTGCTTTGTCCCAACGGGTCACGCGAATGTGCGCCAACCCTTCGGTGCGCTCTTCCAACACCAAATATTCTTTGAACATTTCAACCGATTCCAACAACGTGTTTTCGCGATGCGGAATCACTTCTTCCCAACTTTCTTTTTCGGTTGAATGAATGGGGCACGACATTAATCTGAAGTTCTTGGCTTCTAAATTCGTGAGCACATAAAACTTGTCTTCGTATTGCGTGATGCTGTATTCCAAGTCGCGCTCGCGCTTTTGAAACAGACGAAACTCTCCTTTCGGATTGTTTGATTCTAACACACGGTATTCGTCTGAAACCGTTTGAGAACTTCCAATTATTAAAAATTCTTTTGTTTTCGTTTTGAAAACGAAGCACGAAAACTCCTCGTCTTTTTCATCGTAAACCAAAACATCTAAAGCGGGATCCGTTCCCAATTCGTGACGCCAGATCTGGCTATCGCGCAGGGTTTGCGCATCTTTCTTCGTGTAAAAAAAATGAAGGTTGTCTGAAGCCCATGTTGCAGAACCCGGAGTTCCTTCAATGACTTCGTTGAACATTTCTCCGGTTTGAAGATCGCGAACGTGCAGCGTATACACTCTTCTACTTACTTCATCTATTCCGTAAACCATGAAACGGTTGTTCTCTGAAATGCTCAATCCGCCTAGCGCCCAGTAATCTTTTCCCTTCCCCATTTCTGGACCGTTGATGAGAATTTCTTCTTCTCCGGTTTCCATACTGTCTTTCTTGCGACAGTTGAAGGCGTAGTCTTGTCCAATTTCAAAGCGCGTGTAATACCAATATCCGTTTTGCTTCACCGGAACAGAAGAATCGTCTTCTTTAATACGTCCCTTCATTTCTTCAAACAATAATTTTTGAAGTTCTTCGGTGTGCTTCATTCCCGCGTCTACGTAGTCGTTCTCTTCTTTCAGATAAGCCAAGACATCTGTCGTTTGCTCATCTGGCGTAGCAGCGTTTTTCTGCTCGTCGGAAAGACGCATCCAGTAGTAGTTGTCGACACGTGTATGTCCGTGTTCCACCAATTCTTTCGCTATTTTCTTTGCACTGGGTGTCTTCATGATATTCTATTTTGCAGTGAGTGATTCGCCCACGATTAAATCAATGGGCGATGTTATTTTAATGTTTTCTAAATTTCCTTCCACCAAAAAAACCGAATGACCGTTCGCTTCCACAACGGAAGCATCGTCGGTGAACAACGGGCTGAAAGG
>JBILOU010000037.1:0-20891 GCA_044374295.1 Flavobacteriales bacterium
TCCGAACAGAGAAGTTAAGCTCACTTGCGCAGATGGTACTACAGTAACATGTGGGAGAGTATGTCGTCGCCGATCTTCAAAAAGCCCCCCGAGAAATCTGGGGGCTTTTTCGTGTTTAGTACTTTTTCAAGTGATAACCGCTCAAGACGTTTAACAATCAAAGAATGATAAGAAAAAAAAGCCGATATCATATTTTGATTTCATCCCAAACAAACGTAAACTTGCAACAAATTAATTTAATTAAAAAAATGAAAAAAGTTATTTTCACATTAATGATTGCTTGCGCAGCTTCAATGGCTTCTGCACAGTACAAAGTGGTTACACTTGTTGAGTCAATTTTACCTGGAGGTCTTGGACGTTCACGTATGATTGAGGCTACGACTGATTTAGATTACAATTCTTACACAACCACTCGCACAGATGGTAAAGATTCTAAGCAAGGAGATATCGATCGTGGAGATATCAAAATTGGTGGATTCCGTGAAACTAAAATGTTGAACTTCTTCAGCATGGTTGGTATTAACTTCCAAAACATTGCATCTAACGATGCTTTGATCATGTCAAAATTGAATGAAATGGATGCTCAAGGATACGAGCTTGCTTTCGTTGCTTCTGGTGTTGAAAGTGATGCTGGAAAAGAAGACGGACAAGGTATCTTCATCACTCGTCTTTATTTCAGAAAAAAATAATTCAATTGAATTGAAAGAGAATGGGGTCGTTGACCCCATTTTTTTTGCCTTAATTTGTAACATGGAGAAAAAACTTGTCGCGGGAACCATGCGCTGGGGTAGTTGGGGAGCAAAGTTCTCCACTCAACAATACGCAGAGACTATTTCTAAATGGATAGATTGTGGAGTATTTGAATTCGATTTAGCCAATTTATACGGCGATTATTCTTGTGAAAAAGAATTTGGAAAAGCATTGGGTCAACTGGATATTCCAAGGGATTCAGTGAGCCTAATTACAAAAATGGGAATAGAGAATCCTTCAAGTGATCGCAATAATGCGGTGAAGCATTATAACTATTCGAAAGAACATATTGTCCGCTGCGCAGAACAGTCACTTCGAGATCTTCAAACAGATTATCTTGATGTTCTTTTATTGCACAGACCTTCGCCACTGCTAGATGTAAATGAAGTTGCTGAAGCCTTTGCTGATTTGATTTCCTCAGGAAAAATAAAGTCTTTTGGCGTTTCGAATTTCCTTCCAGAACAAATAGATTGGTTGGGAAAGTATGTTCAGATTGATCACAATCAAATCTCGTTTTCCTTGAGCGATTATACTTCCATGGAAAGTGGACATTTGGAGGCATTCGCTAAACGAGAATTAAACATTTCAGCCTATTCTCCGATTTTAAATTTGGTGAATGCTTCTCAAGAATTGAATTCCGTGCTCGACATTTTAGCGGAGAAGTACAATGTCACCAAAGCGGCTCTGTGTGTGATTTGGGTGTTGAAACACCCTCTAATTAATTCTTGTGTAATCGGAACTTCTCGACTTGAACGAATCTCAGAAGTTCAACGTGCCTTGGATGTAGATATAGAACTGCAAGATTATTTTAAGTTGTGGGAAGCGGCGAGAGGAACGAGAGTTCCTTAATGATTCATGGTTTGACTCGACAACAAAAGAGTTTCTGAAATTTGCTCAGCAGAAACGCGCTTGTCCTTCAATACTGTCTCAGAAAACTGCAGCAACAACTCCGTAGGCATGTTTCCAACCAATTCATCTTTAGCCATCGGACATCCGCCAAAACCGCCGAAAGCTCCGTCGAATCTTCGACATCCGTTGTTATATGCCGATTGGATTTTAACCAAAGCATTGTCGTAACGAGAATGAAGATGTGCTCCAACAACGCAATTCGAAAGCGATTGAGAAGCTTTGAATAGTTGTGAAATACTTTCTGGTGTTGCACTTCCGATGGTATCCGACATCATGATTTCAGAAATTCCAAAGTCATTTACCAAGCGCTGAGAAAGCACTGTAGGAATTTCTTCATTCCAAATTTCATTATAGGGGTTTCCGAAGGCCATACTCAAATACACAACGAGCTTTTTGTTTCTTGCTTCAGTCTTCTTTTGAATAGTTTCCAAAACAAGAAGACTTTCTTCAATGCTCTTTCCAGTATTTCGAAGTTGAAAGGTGTTGTTGATTGAAAAAGGGTAACCAATGAATTCAATTCGCTCATGGGTTAATGCTTCATCGGCACCGCGCTCATTCGCAACAATTGCTAGAAGTTTTGTAGATGAATCATTGAGCTGAGCCAATACTTCACGCGTGTCTTTTAATTGCGGAATTGCTTTTTCACTAACAAAAGACCCAAAGTCTAAGCGATCAAATCCAAGCGACAATAGATGATTTAAGTATTGAACTTTCATTTCTGTCGGAATGAAATTGGCTATGCCTTGCATGGCATCGCGCGGACATTCGGTTAAATACAATTCGCGATTCATAGTGCAAAGGTATTCTTATTTTAGAATGAACGGATGGCTTTGTATATCTTGGAATGAAATGTTTCGTTCAGTTAAAAGTGTTTGAATTTTTTCTCGCTTCTTTTTTGAAACACCTTTTCCAAGGAGGATTTTTTCTGTTGGAAATTCATTTACAAAAGTTGAATCCACCACTTGCTTTTTTAACGCTTCATTCAGCACCAGAATGTCGGCCTTTTTACTTGAATGAATGGTGCCCATGGTTGTGATCTTTCCATTTTCAATTAATTCGAAATAAGTGGGGAAAGGAACAGTGTGAATGTTTTGCGAAGCTCGGTTTTGCTGACATTTCCATAAGCTTAACTTGTTTAAATATTTTTGAGAGATGGTGTTGTTGTCGCAAGCCAAAATCACTTCTTTTTCATTTGCGATCAATAACAAATTGGATTGGTAATACGTGAACAAATAGCTTGATTTAAGGGGAGGTTCATAGCAAGAGAAAATAAAGAATAACAATGAAATTCCAGTTAAATGAAGTGTGTGTTTCCATTTGAAAAACACAAACAGTGTAGTGGATAGAATTATCAGATAAGCCAGGAAGAGTTGGCCTAGATTGAAATTGATGTTTGAAATTTGAGCGTTGGGCAGGAGATGAATGAGGTGAATGAATTGATTCATGCTAGTTGTTGTTGCATTCAGCAAGAAAATGATGCAATTCCCAAGTATTGGAATTTCAGATAGGAACATAAATGCGATTCCTAAATACATGATTAAAGTTGACCAGGGGACGAGTATGAGATTCGCTATTATGAAATAGGTGGGGAAGGAGTGAAAGATGTACAGGGTAATTGGCAATGTTGTTAATGTGGCTGATAGCGTTATGCTTGTCGAAGAAATGAGGTAATAGCCGATTCTGTTTTCAGTGTAGCAGACTCTCATGATTAGCGGGTGAATGATTACAATGCCAAGCACAGCGGAAAGTGAAAGAAGAAATCCTAAATTGAAAATAAGAAAGGGTTGGAAATAAAGTATAAGCAATGTAGATCCTGCAATCGTGTTGCCGGTATTTCTGGAAAGAAGAAAGCAGTCAGATAATACGAAGAATGAAAACATGCAACACGCTCTGACCACACTGGCAGAGAATCCAGTTATGGCTCCGTAGCCCCACAATAAACTCATGGCCAGAAAAAAGGTGTGCCATTTTCGTTTCTTTCGAAAAAACAACTTTAAAATAAAAAGTATAAGTTCGTAAATAAGTGCGACATGCATTCCTGAAACAGCAAGAATGTGCACCACGCCTGCAACTGAATAATCTGCTGTTATGTCCTTTGATAGCAAACTCGTTTCTCCGAGTAAGAGTGCCGAAAGGATAGCTGCAGCAGACGAGTCTGGAATTGCTGAAGTTATTTTTTGTTGAAGACGTGATTGTATTTTTTGTGGAAGAAATTGTATTGGAGGTTTGTTGAGTTCAGTTGTTGAAATGACCTTTGAGACTTGAAGTTTATGAATTATTCCATTCGATAGCATTTGTTTTTTCTGATTGAAAAGCCAAGGAAGTTTGGGCGGTGCTATTTCCTGAAATTCACCGATGACCGTGAGTTCGTCGCTGGTTTGAAGCGAGTCGTTGTTTTCAATTTCAACCAGAAAATCTTGTTCAGCAAAGGTTCCAATGTATTGGTTCGCACGAAGTTTTTTTTCAATATAAAATTTAACTTGAACTTCTCCTTTGGGTAAATCAAAGGACCTGTTTTTAAAATTGAGGACAGTAATAATTCCAAATAGAAAGGAGAGAATTAGAATTACGGCAGTCTGAATGAATGGGAATTTTCTTTTTAAGTTTAATCCGATCGCGATTGTGAGTAAAAGGAAAAACGGATATCTGAGTTCGATTGAAAGAAAGTCAAATTCAAAAGACAGAAATATTCCTGAAACGAAGAAAAGACAGATAAGCACCAGAGGCGCTCTACGAAGAAAGGCATACATGATTTTCCGATTTTATTCGGAAAGTAGCTTGGAATCTAATTGCTGAAAATTATGCTTATGCTTCAAAAAGAAGGAAACTAAGATGCTGCCTCGGTATTGGCCGCATAAGTTTGGTGTTTTCCAGAATTTTTTCTCTGTATTTCGAAGCTTGATGTAGTAGAAAAATTTCGAATAGAAGTGAAAATGTGCTTTGAGTACCGCGAAGAAATAGGCGAAATTTCCTTCCGTTAAAAAACGAATGCCTGCTATTCCATCTAAGATCATTCTTCGAAGGATGAACGGTAACAAAGCAGAAGAGCGGTGATTCTTCAACAAGAGAAAAAGATTGTTTCTAAAGTTGAGGTATGTTTTAAAAGAACTCTGACGGTCCAATGTTCCTCCGCCAATGTGATACACTTTTGCCTCGCCACAAACACCAATTTTGTATCCGCGATTTTTCAATCTCCAGCACAAATCAATTTCTTCCATGTGTGCGAAGAAGGTTCCGTCAAATCCGTTTACTTCTTTCCAAGCAGATGATTTAATAGTAAGCGCTGCGCCACTGGCCCAGAATACTTCGCGATTTGTGTTGTATTGACCGGTATTCTTTTCGAACGCGTAGAAGATTCTCCCTGCACAAAAAGCAAATCCGTCTTTGTCGAGGTACCCACCTGCAGCGCCCGCATATTCAAAGTAGTCTTGCTCGGCATGACTTAAAATAAGTGGAGCACATGCGACAAGCTTCGGATCTGAATTGAGATAGGCGATTTGAGGCGAAAGCCAATTCTCGGGGACTTCGACATCGCTATTCAGCAACACAAAATGCTCGTAATCTAAATTTTGTAATCCTCTGTTATAGCCTTCCGCAAAACCGTAGTTGTTGTCGAGCACAATGGTTTGAACATTTTCAAATTCAGCCTTCAAAAGTTGAACAGATTCATCAGAGGAGCAATTGTCAATGACTATTACATCTGCCTCTGGAGAATTCGAGATTACAGATGGTAAAAAACGTTTAAGATATTTTGCTCCGTTCCAATTGAGAATGACAACGGCAATGTTTTTCGCGCGAGTCATTTTATTAATGTGGATTGTACCAAAGGTCTTCTAACTCATCACCACTGTATGGGTCTTGATTTTGGTTGTTTCCAATTCTTCCGGTCGAGGCAGGGTCATTCATCTGTCTTGAACGCACCAGATTTTTCCAGTCGTAATTTTTTGTTTCATTCGGAAGGTCTGTATGAAGAATCTCCATATCTAAATTCAAGCTTGTGTTGTAGAAAAGAAATCTACGATCTCTAAGCCCGGTATTTGTGGTGTAATAATGCCAAATTTCAAATGGCCAATAGTCAGGATCATTGTTACGAACAACACGCGTGCTTGGCTTTCCGTATTGTAAATAAACACGCCCACGATCAGTTTGCCAACCAGCTTTGATGCGTGTACCGAATTCTTTTTGAACGGCAAGAACATCTTTGTAATAGTCGTTCCAAGCCTTTTCTGGATTCGCGGAGTTTCTGCGATACCAAAATGTATACATGAAACTTTGACGAGTTCTTAGGTCTACATTCTTTAAGATATTATCAATGGTATTTCGTTCTACACTTTCTGCAATAGGTAAGCAAGATTGAATATGCGCGTAGAGTGAATCGCTATTCGAATAGCGCGCCACGAAAGTGCCTGAAATGTCGAGGCTAGTTGGTGGTGTGTAGGCAGTTTCCAAAACTTTATTTCTTGAGAACTTTCTAAATTGTGTGCACACTACTTTTCCCTCGCGGTCAAGCATTTCCAATTTCACTTTGTAGTCCCCTGTTGTAAGATTACTGATGTCGATGGTTTGAAGAAGAGGGAGCACCTCATCGGCTTCAGCTCGAATAATTCGTTTTGTATTTGGAAGCTCATTTTGCAACGCATCAGTGAGACAAACGCTGTATGCAAAACTTATTTTCTTGCCTAGGAGTTTTCGTGAGTTATAAAGTTCCGCGTATAGTATTAAGCCATTCAACGAAGTGGGATAATAATTCGACACATATGGGATTAAATCGTAGCCAGCTTTACTGAATGCGTTATCTTGAATGGTGTTTGTAAACGCACTGATAAAAGCAATGTCGGAAAAGAAACAGCCTTCGCTCAGATGCGAGATTTCTATGGTTTCATTGTGAACGAGTGGAGATGCAAGTGAATCGTTGGCGTCGTATATTTCTATCTCAAGGTCGTATCTGCCGTCGGCAAGTGGAAATCTCTCCACCGACATGAAGTCGGAAGCTTTCGGTAAAATACCAGGAGTACTTTTCGCATTGAACTTAGCGTATTGAACTACTTTGGTTCCTTGTGAAAAGAAGACATTGCAATTCGCTTGAGCAGAATATTGGCCATCTGCACCTTTAACTGTTTTCATTGATTTTCCTTCGAAGGAAAAAACAACTTCGATGTACGGGCCGGTTTCAGAATTGTAAAAAGTTTGATGGTCAATGAATACGCGAATAGCGTGTGCGTTCAAAAAGAACAGCAAACATGAAATAAAGAGAAGTAATAGTCTCATGGTTGCAAAGATGCGAACGAAACGAAGAAAATAATAATAAGAAATTGAATTGATTATCTTCCTATGACACGGTGTAAGTCGTCAATTGCTAAATCCCAAAGCATACGAGCATCTTCTTCGTCGCCTTTGTCACAGAAATCAGTAATGATTAACGCGACTTCGTTGGTCATTTCGTCAATCTTAATGCGCATTTCAAAGAAAGTGTTTGCATATTCCGATTCGTCCCACTGCCAGCGAATGAATTGATTTTTTTTGGAAGATAAAAGCTTGGCCTTTCGTTCTTCGTCATCCCATTTGAATTGAAAAGAGTCCCCTTTTTGGTTAACAGAATCTGCGAACCATTCTTCAAGGCTACTTGGATTGCTTATGCAATTGTATAAGATATGCGCAGAGCTGTGCACGAGATATTCTAGTTCAAATTGAATTTTGCTCATATAAAACTTGTAAATGTGTTTTAAAGATACGAAATCCAATTAAACGATTCGCAAATAAAGAATTAAGTTTTTTACTTCTCTATCGCGTAGGATTTTTTCCAACACGTTTTTCCGTTCTTGTCAATTAGAGCAATGCCAATTGTCCTTTCTTTGGCAGTTCCCGTGAGAGTTATATGCGCAAAGTTTTGTTCTCCTAGAAATGTCCCTTCAACACGATTCGAATTAATTTCTTTGCTGTTGCTGTATGGCTTGCTGGTTAAGGGAGAAGCGGTGATATCTAAAACACGAATGTTGCCACTGAGCTTTAGTTCGGAGAGCTCGGAGAAATGTCTGTCGCCTGTCAAGAAAACTACATTTTTAATGTTATTTTTCGCAAGAAGATCAAGCAAGAAATTTCTTTCTTCTGAGTAGTTCGCATAATTCTCAAAGTCGGCAACAGAAGATAGAACTTGACTGCCAACTGCAATCAGTTTGAAAGAAGCTTTACTTGATTTAAGATCTTCAATTAGCCATTGAATCTGCTCTTTACCGAGCATTTGTGGGGTAACGCCTTCGGTCCCTGGTGGAATTCTGAAACTACGATTATCCAATAAGTATAAATCGACATCGTTTATAGTCACTTTTCCGGTAATGCAATTGTTTTCGTTTTTTGGAAATCCATAATTCGAATTGCCCCACATTTCTTTGAATGCGGCTAAACTCTCTTTTTTATATTGAAAGGAAGAGTGACTGTCGTTCGGACCAAAATCGTGATCGTCCCAAACAGCATATTGCGGACAGGTTGAAAGTAATTTTTGAATGGCAGGAACCTCTCTTGATTTGATGTAGCGATTCACCATGTTGGTTTGTGTTTCAAAGTCGCCTTCGCGCAAATAAATATTGTCTCCACCCCAAATCATGGCGTTAGGCTTCAACGCGGAAATGACATTGAAAATAGAGTCAGATTGCCCGTAGGCTTTGCCAGGTCTGTCGAAGTCAGTATCGTTTACGTACGCACAACTTCCAAATACAATTGAAAAATGAGGCGCGTCTTTTCGCCATTGCCACAGTTCTTGCGTGGTGAATTCGTAGATCTTCGTTTGAAAACTTTTACTTTTTAGGAAGAACGTGTATGTCGTGCTCGGTTGAAGCGAAGAAAGAATAATCTTATTGCTGAGGTGTTTTTCTTTCGAAACAGAAAATGATATCTCACCGCCATTCCAATTTGGATTTGAATATTGAAGTGAAACGTTCTCGCCTTCACTCGGCCAATGCACCCAAATTTCAGCGTTACGTTGCCCCACATGTCCGATCATGACGATTTCAGATTGCGCGAAAATTTGCAACGTTGCGAAGCAAATGAAGAAGACGATTATTGATTTGAAATGCATTGCTCTAATTTTAGATTGCTGATTTTCCAACTGTATTTTTCTTCCACATAAATTCTATTTTTCTTTCCGTCAGAAACTTGCGCTCCTTCATTCAACAAATAATATTGAATGGCTTTGGCGAATTCAAAGTTTGAATTTGCTTCAATGATATTGGAATGGTTTTTTTCTTTAAAGGCTTCAGCGGCGAGGGTGGTGGTAATTACCGGAAGCTCACTTGACATGGCTTCGAGGATTTTGTTTTGCATGCCGGCACCAATAAACATAGGTGCAACGAACACGCGCGATTCGCAATATGCTTCTCTAATGTCGTTCATCCAACCGGAAACAGTAACACCATCGCTTGCTAAATTCTGCACTTCAGTGGAGGGGTTCGTCCCCGCTATAAGAACTGTAACACTGGGGAATTGCGATTTTAATTTTGGAAGTATTTCTTCAACAAGAAAAATGGCAGCGGCAATGTTTGGTGGGTAATTCATATTTCCAGCAAATACGATGTCGTACTTTTTTGAAACATGCGAGTTTGCGAAATGTCCGGTATCTACTCCGTTCGGGACAATTGAAATTTTCTTGTTGGAAGGAATTGCTAAGAGATTTCGATCTTGCTCGGTTATTATTGAATGCTGACTGAAATAGTCGTAGATGCTTCGCTCATACTTTTTCACACGTTCGTTCTCAATCTTCCAAAATAATTTCCGAAGCCCTTTTTCTGTTTTTGCTCTTCGCATAGCCGCAGCACTGAAGGCATCCATGTAGTCAAGAGTTTTATCGAATTGAAAAAGATTTTTAACGTATTCCGAAGTTCGAATGAGCTGACAATAAATATGATTGGGATTGAAGTCTTGAATGATTGTTTCAATCTTTTTTTTGTTTTTTCTTTCAAGGAAATATTCCACTTGAAAGGGTAGATTGTGAAAAATAGCGAAGAATAAGCGGAAGGGTATTTTCCATTTTGCTAATGGAATGATGTACAATTCAGTAACTAATTCGTTAAGCACAGATGTGTCAATTTCCTCTGAACTTTCGTTCAGGCAGATGAGACAGATTTCATGTGATTTTGCAAGATGCTTTATCTGGTGAAAGATGCGGAGCTTGTCTCCCTTTTCCAATGGATACGGAATGCGCGAAGTTAGCACTACGAGTTTCATCTTTTCGGAAGTGATTTAATGAATTGAACCAACGGCTGAACAATTTTTGAATTGCTGTAAGATTCTTCCATGAATTCTTGTGCATTCTTTCCAATTCGGGCACGTTCTTCCGGATCTTTCAAGGCGCGAAGAGCCTCGACCCATTGATCGGGAGTTTCTGCGCGGTAGTATTCTTTTCGGTCGTCGACATCTAATCCGCTTATTCCTTGTTCCGTGGAAATTACGGCAATACCCATGGTAAATGCTTCTAGAATTTTAATTCGAATACCAGACCCTGATTGTAATGGGACAATCATAATTTGGAAGTTGCGAGCAAATAATTCAGCACTTTCAACTTCACCCCAAGAAACAATTCCGCGTATTTTTTTTTCGTGAAGGCTTGCAGGCATTTTCCTTCCTGCAATGTGAAATTCGAAATCAGGAATTTCCTGAAGCACCGTTGGAAGCGTGTTTTCAATGAATCCATTTATTGCTTCCAAATTTGGCATCCAATCCATAGAGCCAATGTGATAAACTCTAAGATCATTCCCCTTCATTTCAACAGGCTCTTGAACGGGCATAGCTACTGGTAAGAGGTAGGATGGCTTTTGTGAAAGCGCTCGAGTAAACTGCAAGTCGTTGTAACTAATGCAGGCGATACCATCAACACTTCGCCAAGCTTCTATTTCAGCTTTATATAATTTTTTACTGAGGTATGACATGTAAGCTCGCTTGAAGAAATTCTTTTCTCCGACCGCTAGCTTATTCCAAATTTGGTGTTCAACATTGTGCGATCGAAGAATGACTTTCGTCTTCACATTTTTGCGAATGGTGGGCAGATAAGGTGTCGTGAAAATACTTTCAAGAATAATACATTCGTATTTTTCTTTTTGAAGTAAACGCGTGAGTCGAATGTCTACATCGACTGAAAAAAAGCGACTCAAATTATAGGGGTCACTTGTCATGAAGTTGCAGTAGATATCTACTAAATTCATGTTCGTGTAAACATAAACACCCTCAATATCTGTTTGCTTCACATACTCTTCGGGCATGGTTTCCGGAAGAAAATCGTGCTTGTCTGTGAAGAGTGTAAAAACTTTAACGCTATGTCCTGCCTGAAGTAATCCGGTCGTGAGTGCATGAAAAGCAATGCATCCACCATCGGTTAGTGGGAGCGGAGGTTTCTGACAAATCTGAAGAAATTTCATGGTGTTTCAGATTTGGTTTTCTTTTCTTTTTTCTTGAAAATGTTCCACTGCCATTTCCCTTCCATTCGTGCTAGATACGTAATGAAGATGCCCATTGGTAGTGTAACAAATGTTGCAAGCCACATACCAATTTGAGGTTCAAGAATATTGCTTTTGGTCATCTTTTCCCCAGCAATGGTAAGCATTTCAAATAGAATGAAAATTCCTAATGCAAGAATGGTTGGCCAGCCTAAACCGCCTTTGCGAATGATTGCTCCAAGGGGAGCTCCAATGAAAAAGAGGATAATGCAAGAAAAAGCAAGGGTGAATTTTCTGTGCCATTCAATTTTATGTCGATTAATGAATTTGTTTCGATTGAGTAATTCTTCGTTCATGCCCTCTAACGTTTTCGCCTGCTTAGCGTTGTTGTCCAGGGCAACGTTTTTCGCGCTGGTGACGGAAGGTGCATTCGCGTCGGAAGTTTTGTTCTGATTGTTTGCTTGAAAATACTGAATGGCCTTTTCAAGGCTATCACGCTGAAGTTCAAGACTATCAATGGTTTGGTCTAGCTGGGCCACGGTCATCATCTCGAAAGAATTCTTGAAAATCTCTTCGTCGTTTTTCTGAAAGATGAAAGAACTTAAGTCAAGACGAAGGATCATAGTTTCAAAGTTTCCTGCTACCAAAGGCATATGCTTTTCGGGCTTTTGCGGTTGCATGGCCCCTTTCTTTGGTCTATTGCTTTCTTCTTTCTCTTCGTAGGTAACTCCGTTTTTTAGCGTGAGAATGAGGAATCGCTTGTCTTCGGTTTCGCTCATGTTTCCCTCTTGTGCCCGAATAACAGTGCGGTTTCCTAAATTCTGATTGCGGTGGTCGTAGATAAGGACATCTCTTAGAACTCCTGTCTCAATGTTTTTATCCATTACACGAATGCTTATTCCTTCAATGCCATTGTAGAAAACGCCACTTTCAAGGTTGAGGGTTGGACGTTGCTGAACAATGCTGTAGAGTAAGGTTCGGAATTTCAAGTTTGCAATGGGCCAAGCGTTGTTCGCGAAGATGAATGAGAAAATGGATAAGGCACACATGAACACAACAAGTGGACGAAGAATTCGGCTCAATGACATGCCCGCGCTTTTCATTGCTGTGAGTTCATAGTTTTCAGCGAGTGTTCCGAAAGTCATGATACTAGACATGAGAATAGCCAGTGGCAGAGCCATGTTCACGATTCGCGCACTTGCATAAACGAGCAATTGTAAAATCGTAACTGGGTCAATTCCTTTTCCTACCAAGTCGTCTAGGTACACCCAAATGAATTGCATTTCAAAAATGAACATTGCAATTAAGAATGTGATGATGAAGGGGCCAATGTAGGCCTTCAGGAGTAGACGTGATATTTTAGGGAATAGAGTCAAGGAAGCAAAAATACTGACTATCTTGCCACCTCAAATCTGCAAAATGAAAAAACTATACTTTTTAGCAGCACTCTTGTTGTCGCTGCAAGTCATGGCTCAAGAGCCAGCTGGATTCAGAGAGTCTAATGATTCTTTCAATTCTCGCATTGAGCGCATTCAAGTGGCGAACTTGACCAGTGAAGAATTGTGGGCCATGGCTGATAAATCTGACAAAAACGGAACTTTACCTATTTATGGAAAGATCATCGAGCAGCCTATGAATGCACTTACAGCTGGTGAGTGGACCTATTTTCCGAATGGAGATAAGATGTGGCAGTTGCGTGTTTACAGTCCAGGTGCTTTAAGCATGGACGTTTTCTTTAAGCAGTTGTATTTGCCAGAAGGATCACAATTATTCGCATACACCGGAGATCGCGAATGGTTTGTGGGTCCATACAATAGCGAGGAAAATTCAGAGACAGGTTTGTATAGAACTCCAGAGGTTTTTGGCGATGATTTGGTTATAGAGTATTACCAGCCTTTTGAGGTAATGGAACAACCGGTATTGAACATTAGCGGATTTGGACATTATTTCAGATTTGTTCATGACGATCGTTTCGAGCGTGCGTCCGATCCTTGTGAAGTAGATGTAAAATGTCCAGAAGGAGACGAGTGGGCTGACGATATGAAAGCAGTTGTCAAATTAAGTATTCCTTCTCCGGATGGTGTTGGGTTGTGCTCAGGAACTTTAGTGAATAACACTTCTTATGATTGCAGAAAGTTCATTCTTACTGCGATGCACTGTACCGAGACTTCAACTACCGCAAATTTTGGAAGTGTTGTTGTGCGTTTCAATTATCAGAAAAGCGCATGTGGTTCGGGCATTAGCGCGTCGGCGCAGCAGAAGACTGGTACTGTTCGTTTGGCAGATTCTAATGACGGTGGGGGTGCTTCAGGAAGTGATTTTTGTTTGTTGGAAATGACACAGGCTATACCTGCAACTTGGTCTGTCTACTATGCTGGCTGGAATGCAAATACAACCGCTCCAACAGCATCGACTTCCGGTTGGAAGGCAATTTGTATTCACCATCCGGCTGGAGATGTAAAAAAGATTTCTACTGCGGGAACTGTTTCATCGGGTACTTGGCAGACTTCTGGACATCACTGGAGAGTTAACTGGATTCAAACAGTGACCAATTGGGGAGTTACAGAAGGAGGTTCTTCTGGTTCGCCGTTGTTTAACAAGGACCACCAAATTATTGGAACTCTCACGGGTGGAGGTTCTTTCTGCGACGCACCAACAGCCCCAGATTATTACGGTAAAATGGACAAGCACTTTACAAGCAATCCGAATCCAGCGAATGAAGACTTAGTGGATTGGTTAGATGCTGCAGGAACTGGATTATTGGTTTGTGATGGGTCTTATCCAGGAACAGCTGCTGTTCAGCCTTGCTTCGGTGTGGTTGGAGTAGATGAGAGCGTGTCTTTTCAAGAGTTAACTATTTTCCCAACACGCGTTGAGGATAGCTTTACCTTGACTTGTCCACGATTCGATTTATTGAAAGAAGTTCGAGTGTATACACAAGATGGAAGATTGGTTGAGAGCATGAATTTAACAGCAACTTCAACCATTATTTCTGCAAGTAACTTTGCAAGCGCTATGTATTTCATTCAAGTGGTGAAGAAAGATGGTTCTTCCTTCAATAAGAAATTTGTGAAATTGTAATGCTATTTGAATCCTTTCCGAAAGCGTGGAGCGACTTGCTTCGTGAGGAGGCGAAAAAGGAATATTTATTTTTATTAGAAAAGAAAATTGAGGAAGCCTATGCTTCCTCGATTTGTTTTCCACCCAAAGAAAAAATCTTTGAAGCTTTTGCTTTGTGTTGTCCAAAGGATGTCAAGGTTGTTATACTTGGACAAGATCCCTATCACGGAGCAGGAGAGGCGCACGGATTGGCTTTTAGCGTTCGTCAAGGTGTAAAGACGCCGCCTTCTCTTCGGAATATATTTAAAGAATTAGAAAGCGAATACGAAATCGATTTGACGCGGTCAACAGATTTAACTTCTTGGGCAGAGCAAGGCGTCTTTTTGTTGAATAGTGTTTTAACGGTAGAAAAGGATAAAGCGGGAAGTCATTCGAAATGGGGATGGGAAGAATTTTCGAATGCAGTCATTTCATTTATTTCGAAGGAAAACGAGCATGTCGTTTTTGTTTTGTGGGGAGATTATGCGCGAAAGAAAAAGAGTTTGATAGACTTATCGAAGCATGCAATTATTGAAAGTGCTCATCCTTCGCCGCTTTCGTCCTATCGTGGATTTTTCGGGTCGAAACCTTTTTCGAAAATTAATGTACAGTTACATCAATGGGGAAAAGAGAGTGTCAAGTGGTAAATTGTATGTCTTTATGAATTTTGAATGATTAGAAAGTAGAGAGGCATTCCTAAAGTAATATTTATCGGAAAGGTAATGGCGAGTGCCATTGGAAGTAGCAATCCAGGATTGGATTGTGGGACCGAAATTTTCATTGCCGCAGGCACGGCAATGTAGGATGCGCTAGCGGCCAGGACTGCGAAAATAAATCGATTGGCGACATCCGTTATTATTCCTTCGCTCAAGAAAGCAACAAGGCATCCGTTGAATAAGGGGCTAACTAATGCAAATGCAATGGGGAACCATCCCAGTGAAAAGAATGATTTAAGTTTTTTACCGCTTGATATTCCAAGGTTCAGAAGGAAAATTGCTAGAAACCCTTTAAATAGATCGTTCGTGAAGGGTTTTATTCCTTCGGCTTGCTTGGCACTTGCGAGATATCCAATAATTAAGCTTCCAAGTATAAGCAAAACGCTTCCGTTGGTGAAGGAGTGTCTTATTGCAGTTCTTTTCTGAATGCGTTCTTTGTTTTTCGTGTTGAAAATAGAAATGAGCACAAGTCCCATGATAATTGCCGGAGATTCCATTAGGGCCATGACAGCAACCATGTGTCCTGAGAAGCTCATTTGTTGTGCTTCTAAAAAAGAGGCAGCGGTGACAAAGGTAACAGCGCTTACCGATCCGTAGGCGGCAGCCACAGCACCAGCGTCGAAGACATTAAGTTTAGTTTTTAATATAAAAAAAGTATAGATTGGAATAAGCAATGAAATCAGAATTCCGAAAATCATAGAAATCCCTACTTCGAATGTAAATGGTTCATGCGAAAGCTCTTGCCCACCTTTGAATCCAATGGCAAATAACAAATAGAGGGAGATGAACTTGGCGGAATTTTCGGGAATGACAAGGTCGCTTTTAAGTTGAACGGCGACAATACCAAGAACGAAGAAAAGTAAGGCGGGGTTTGTTAAATTTTCAAGGAGTAGGTTTAGATTCATAGATTCTATTTCACTCGTGAAATTTGATTTTATAATTAGTCGTTTATAATGGAAATTTTAATTTCTGAATGGATTTGAATTTTCTTATTTGAAAATTCAGGGGTCTGAAGAAAAGCAAGTGTTCGCTTGAGCTCTCTTTTTAATTCAGGAAGTCTTTCAATTGCAATTTCATCCTCGACGCTAAATCGCTCAAGAGAACTGAAGTTTTTCATTTGATGAAAGTGAATTTTTGTTGTGAAAACATTTGTTAGAATCTCTTTTGCTTGCTCTGCCGTGAATTCGCCGTTAATAAGCTCTACAGTTTCGTCTTGTTTCATTGTATGAATTATTTCTTCTTTAGGTTGCAAAAGTGGGGGTGTTTTGAATTCTATTTTTATTTATGTTTGTTATTCAAAACATAACTAATATTTATGAACTACACCTTAAATCAACTTCAGATTTTCTTGAAAGTAACTCAGTTAAGAAGCATTACAAAAGCTGCGGTTGAGTTAAATTTGACTCAGCCTGCGGTGTCTATTCAGCTGAAAAACTTCCAAGATCAGTTCGGAAGCCCATTGGTTGAAGTATTAGGCAAGAAAGTCTATGTTACTGATTTTGGGGCAGAAGTATCCGAACGAATAGAGCAAATCTTAACGCAGGTTCAATCGATTTCAAACTTGAATAAAGAGCAAAGTAAGCGTTTAACGGGAAAACTTAGAATTGCTGTAGTTTCCACGGGCAAGTATGTTATGCCTTACTTTTTATCGAACTTCCTGAACGAAAATAAAGAAGTTACTTTGCTCATGGATGTTAATAATGGGGCGGGTGTCATTCAAAGTTTGGAGAATAACGAGATCGATTTAGCTTTGGTATCGGTTTTACCTAACAAAAGAAATTTTGAGAGCTTAGAGCTGTTACCCAATAATTTATACTTAGTTGGTAAAAATCCGATGAGTAGAAAAAAGAAGTCCGAAGATTTTTTTGATTATTCTCAATTTCCATTTATTTACAGAGAGAAGGGTTCGTCTACTCGTCAGACAATGGAGCGTTTCATTGAGAAAAAGAAAATACAACCTGTGAAGAAATTGGAACTAACTTCGAATGAAGCGGTGAAGCAAGCGGTGCTTGCTGGACTAGGTTATTCAATTATGCCGGAGATTGGAATTCGAAATGAATTGTCAAGTGGTCTTTTGCACATAGTCCCTACAAAGGGATTGCCTATAACAACGTCATGGGAATTGATTTGGTTGAAGGGAAAACAACACACGCCGGTATCAAAGTCGTTTTTGGAGCACCTAAAGCTTGAGAAAGATTCAATTATTGCAGAGCACTTTAGTTAAAGTATGAACTGCGTTGTTGGAACGTCGTTGTTGGAACTGCGTTGTTGAAAATCCGAAATGGACCAATATAAATTGAAATTCCTATTAAGAAGCTTGTTTGTACAATTTATTCATGAAAATCACATGCGGAAAGCTTACACAAGAAATGAAAATAAAGAAAATTCCCCATGCATTATAGGTCGAACTTATTTCAATTTGAATCATAGGCCACACTAGGAAAAAGAGAACGAGAATAAACCACGCGCCCAGATGAAAGGGTAGAGCATGTATCCAGATTTTTCGATTGTTATTTTGAATGTGCTGCTTAAGATGTCCCCAGCTGGTTATGCTGTGTTGACCAATGAAGTAAGTTCCAAAGGCGAGTAGGAGAGGTAGTTGACTTGAAATGGCAAGCCAGCACATTGTGAAGATCATGGGGATGTTCCTTTTCCAGATGGCCAAGAATAACCATGGAGCAATAGCAAAAGGTGAAATTGAAAAAGGGAAGTCAATTCCTGCTATATAACTTAATATTGAGGAAGTTTCAATTTGGTGCGTTCCTAAAATATAAAGAAGAAGGCTTGCTCCCCAGGGTAATGTAAGTAAGTCATCGATAGACCACTGTCGAATATCGGCTTGTCCAAAGTGCCAGGCGGAATAAACGAGAAAGGCAATTAACGCGAGAGTTGGGGCTAAAAGCCAAACAATTCCCATAAATACAATAAGCAAAATGTATTGGCCAATGAATCGCGGCGCTTTTTTATAATCCCACGTTTTCGATTCGATTAAATGATCTACAGCTCCGTGAGGCAAACCAACGCAAATCATTCCAATGATCAGTGCTGTATAACCGATTGTATCTCGTGTTTCAGGAAAGTTTGAAAGAGAAAATAACAATGAAACAAAACAAATGATAACAAAAGGTCTGAACGCTTTGCTTTTGATGAAGTGAACGCAGAGTGATTTCAAGAATATCCCAACGGGTAGGCGGCTGAATATTTGAATGTCTTCCAAAATAGTCGTTTTTTCGTCGAGGAATTTTAGAATGAGTTTTGTTTCTAATTTAGAGAACAGTTGAGTGAAAATGACTCTGCCATAGTTTGGCCAGAGATGAAGTATAATGAGAAGAAGCGAATCATAAAAAGCGAATCTTCCTTTTGTTGCTTCTTGATGTGTTCGGTTTGTTGAGATTTTTGTTTGTCCGGCTTGAATGTGTTCGGCGATTTCAGCAGCCTTGACAAACATGCTTTTGAAAGCATAACCGGTGCTTGGTTTGACGCAGTAGTTTCGCGCTCCCAGATTGATTATGCTGTTGCTTTCGACACTATCGAGAGAGGCATTACTCATAGGAATGCACCCTTGCTCAGTTCCTGTCTTTTTGTAAGTGCCGAATTGATTTTTAATATAGTCTTCAAGAATGGATTCCGCTTCGGTGTTTGTAATGATCTCCTTTCCGAATCGCGTTACTTCAATAAGTGCTGTATTGGCTGAGAAAGGCAATACATAGACGAATTGAGTAAAGTTGTTTTGTTCAATGTTGAAGTCCATCATACGAAAGGATTCAACCTCTAATTTTTCAGTTGGAAATTCTACAACCCATCCGAGAAAACTTTGAAAAAGAGTTGTTTGGTTCCATTCCGTTTGTTGTAAGACAGGTGTTCTAGAATCAAAGATATACTCCCCGTATATTTTTACACCGCTAGTTATTACGAAGTTTCCAAGGTTATCGGTTCCAGTTTCGGAAACTACTTCGTGTGAGGTTTGAATGCGATGTTCTTGAATTATGTCATTGGCCTTTTCAATAACAATTGAATTTGGAACGTGGTTGTAAGATGTTGGATTTAGTAATTCTTCTTCACCATTGTTCAACTGAATTTTAGACCAGGTGTGTTCAATGAAAGGCTCAAGTTTTCTTTTGAGTTCACTGTTTTCTTCTGTCCAAAAGCAAAAGTTCTTATTGTTGGTTGAATCTTTATTCGGATCAACAATTAGAATTTTTTTTGAATCCAAAAGGTTTCTCCTTTCAAGTTCAATAAGCACGAGTGCCGCAGACGCTCCTTTGCCAGCAAAAATGAAATCGTATTGCGGTTCAGTATTCATTTCTTGGAGTTGTTTGTCTACTTTTTTGTTTGAAAAGGAGTAATAAAAAGGGCGTAAGTTTTTTTTCTTACGCCCCTTTCAAAATTCTATTTTTCGTAGAATAGATTTATTTAGTCTTCTTTACGCGACAACGCATAAATAACTAAACCAAATCCAATTTTGTTGATAGCATCTGCGATGTTATAAACGATATCCATAGCGTGCAATGCTGCTGCTTTGTCTTGAACCAATTTGATTCCGAACAATCCACCGTCAGTACCTAAGATGTATCCTAATGGGTAAATAGCCCAACCAACTAATACGAACCAAGCAAGGATACGAGTTGCTTTAGCAACTTGTGGACCTGCATCTTGAGCCAATTTAGCCACTTCACCAAACCAGATTAAGTATGCAATGTAGAAGTAAGCTGCACCTGAGATAACTCCCCAAAGAACGCTTTGTGCTGGATCTAAAACTTCACCGATGTAACCAGTAACCAACATTACCAATGAAGCGAAAATTAATTTCCACAACAATGCAATTTTAGCACCTGCTTTCTTAGTGATTAAGTAAAACTCAACGCACATCAATGGAACAGTTAGAATCCAGTCAACATAACGGAAGAAAGTTGGTGATTCACCTGTCTCCAAGTTGTAACTTCTCATGTAGTAGTAGTGAACTGCTGCAATGAAAGTAATAAGACCAGAAACAAGAACTGAAGTTCTCCACTTCGAAGAAGTGTTGTTCAATTCAAAAAAGAAGAATACTGAAGCGGCCATCATAGCCATTGTTCCGATGAAGAACGTGAATGCAACGTAGTTGTCACTCGCAATTGTAACATGTCCCATAAAAAGGTATTTTAGTTAGGTTTTCCTACTCTTAAGGATTTTCGGATTCTCCGCGTTTTTGAATGTGGTTTCTGCCTCCACATTTACTAAAACATCGCTTGTTCGGTTTTGTTCAATTTTGTTTAACATTTTTATTTCAATTGTTAAACAAAGCGGATTCTAAACCAAATTGGACTTGGGTTGTTGTTGAAATACGATGGAAATGAATTTGAATACAAAGGCGATCATTAGTAGAATTGAAGGAATAGATCCCATTGAGTATGGTAAATCAAGAAATTACCTAAACGGAGCAGTTACACAGTTATCTCCTTTTATCTCAAGAGGAGTAATTAGCACGAAACAGGTTTTCGATTCAGTTATGAAGAAAGGATACGCAATAGACGAAATCGAGAGCTTCATCAAAGAATTGGCTTGGCGAGACTATTGGCAGCAAATCTGGATTGTGCGAGGTTCAACAATAAACTCAGACATTCGAAATGCTCAACCGCGCGCCGAAAGAAATGGAGTTCCTGTAAATATCAAAAACGGAAAAACAGGAGTTCAGGCCATAGATAAAGGCATTGCAGAGTTTTATAAAACAGGATACTTACACAATCATTTACGCATGTACATTGCTTCATGTGCGTCCAATCTTGGAAGATGCGCATGGATTCAACCGGCACAATGGATGTATTATCATTTGTTAGACGCCGATTGGGCGAGCAATGCGTTAAGTTGGCAATGGGTTTGTGGCGCGAAGAGTAACAAGCTTTATTTCGCGAATCAGGAAAACATAAACAAATACTGCGACACCAATCAGACAAAGACTTTTCTAGACGTTTCATATGAAGAAATTGAAACCATCGGAATTCCAAAGGAACTAAGT
>JBILOU010000156.1:0-6043 GCA_044374295.1 Flavobacteriales bacterium
CAAGAGACGCCAACCTTCATTAAGGAAACCCTTGCCGTTATTGGCGTGAAGAGCGTGAACCTGTGCGTAGACGTAACGAATTATGTTCAGCATGAATTGGGTCAACCGCTGCACGTGTTCAAGGCGATTGATTTTCCGAATCAGACGATCACAGTTCGAAATGCAAATACAGATGAAGCGTTAGAAACACTTGACGGTGTATCGCGCAAACTCACCAGCGAAGACGTGGTTATTTCCAACCAAAACGAAGTGCTTTGCATGGGTGGTGTTATGGGTGGAAAAAATGCGGGCGTGAGTGCAGAAGATTCGTTCGTTGTTTTTGAAAGTGCATGCTTCAATGCGGTGCGTGTGCGCAAGAGCGCGAAGCGCAATCAGATACATTCCGATTCTTCGTTCCGCTTTGAAAGAGGCGTGGCTGTAGACGGAATTCCAAATGCGTTAGCGCGTGCTTGGGAATTAATTCAAGCGGAAAATCCGAATGCCGAGTTGGTTGAAGCGCAAGATGTTTATCCGGTTACACTTCCAAAAACAGAAATTTCAGTTCAGAAAAATTATTTGAAATCGTTGTTGGGAATTGATATTCCAAGCGAAACGGTTGTTTCCATATTGAACGATTTGCAGTTCGAAGTTTCTTCAACCGAAGACGGCTGGAAGGTGCTTGTGCCCTACAATCGCGTTGAAGTAACGCGTCCGGCAGACGTTGCAGAAGAGGTGCTTCGTATTTACGGATACGACAAAGTAGAGCTTCCTTCGCGCATGACGCTTTCCTTGAATACCAAGGGGAAAACTGAGAGCTTGCACTTCCGTCTTGCCGACTTGTTGGTGGCAGAGGGCTACACTGAAATTATGAACATGTCGCTTACAAAGAGCAAGTACGCGGAAGCGTTCGATGCGGCGTTGGGTGTGAACAGTGTTTCGTTGTTGAATCCGTTGAGCAAAGATTTGTCGCACATGCGCAGCACGTTGTTGTTTGGTGGAATGGAAAGCATTTCGTTGAATGAAAAGCACCGTGCTACGGATCTTCGTTTGTTTGAAATTGGAAAGGAGTACCGCAAGACGGAAAACGGATACAAAGAGAAACGCAAATTGGCGTTGTGGTTGTGTGGAAAGGAAAGCGCTGAGTCTTGGAAGAACAGCGGCAATGCTTCGTCATTGGCGCAGTTGAGAGCAGCGGTGGAAAATATTTTGAATGCGTTGGGCATTCAGCAAGTCGATGTGATTTCGCTTCAAGACTCTCCCATTTTCGCTTATGGAATGGAGTTGTCTGCACAGAAAAAATCGTTGGTGAAGTTGGGAAGAGTGAACGGTGCTATTCAGGAAATGACCGATGTGGAGCAGGAAGTATTTTATGCTGAATTCGATTTCGATGCGTTAGAAAAGTTGAAGGCGCAGCAGCGCAATGCCTTCCAACCGTTGAATAAATTCCCGTGGGTTCGTCGCGATTTATCGTTGTTGTTGAACAAGGAAACAACGTTCGAAAGCCTTCGTCAGTCTGCTTTAAAAAGCGAAAAGAAATTATTGAAGGAAGTGAATTTGTTCGACGTTTACGAAGGCAAGAATCTTCCAGAAGGAAAGAAATCTTACGCTTTGAAATTCATTCTTCAAGACGCTCAGCAGACCTTAACTGATGAGGTTGTAGAGAAGAGTATGCAGCGCATCTTACAAGGCTTGCAGACAGAGTGTTCGGCGGAGTTGAGGTAGTTTTTTCTTCACCGCATATTTGCGGCGAATAGAACAGTTTTTCACCGCAAGCCAATTTCTGGAATTCTAATCTATTCTTTAATAAATTTCAGAACTTTAGTAGAGCTTGGGGATTCGATACGTAGGTAATAAATGCCCATAGATAAATCTGATATGTCAATACTCCCAATAGTTTCAGCCTCTGATCGAATTAACTTTCCTCGAGAGTCAAAGATTGAGAATTGAGCTAAAATATCATCTCCAATTCCATTTATACTGATGCTTTCATCAGATGGAATTGGAAATATACTTATGTTGTTTTGCAAATCATATCCAGGTAGTGATAGAATAATTGATGAAAGATCAAACACTCTTACATGTCCTGAAAAGTCACCATTTCCATCATTTGCTTTGGCACCAATAGCCACGGTACTTCCATCATCCGAAATATCTACCGAAAAACCTGATTCGTCACTTGCAGCTTCACCGTTAATGTTTTCACCAATTTGAGTCCACACTCCACCGATATTTTGATAAATTTTAACGTGGCCAGAATTAAAGCCATTGTCATCATTCCATAGCGAGCCAATGGCTATAACGTTTCCGCTTGCAGACAGCGCTATCGACCAACCAAAATAATCTTCACTTGCTTCTCCATTTATGTCTTCACCTATTTGTGTCCAGACACCTCCGAGGTATTCAAAAATTCGAACAAGACCTGAATGAAGTCCATTAGCATTGCTACTCGGAGAACTAATAGCCATTATATTTCCAACTTGTGATAACGCAACTTCAGAGCCCGAATCTTCAAATTCTACTACACCATTGATGTCTCCGCCTAGCTGAGTCCAAGTACCGTCTATATTTTCGTAGACTTTAACCTCACCTGTATTTGTGCCATTCTCGTCATTTTGAGAGGCGCCAATAGCTACAATATTTCCTTCTCCATTCAATGCTACCGAATTACCTAGTCGCCCTTGTTCCTGTTCCCCGTCAATGTCCTGACCTATTTGTATCCATGATCCACCTAAATTTTCAAAAACTCTAACATGTCCAGAGTTATTTGCAATGCCATCGCTGCGTGGTGCGCCAATAGCTATGATACTCCCATCGTCTGATAATGATATACTTGTTGCTGATATATCTTGAAAGTTTTCGCCTTCAATATCTTCACCTATTTGTGTCCAAGTACCTCCTATGTTTTCATACACCTCCACTTGACCCCTCCATGAATTATTTAAATCAGAACCAATGGCAACAATGCTACCATCTGCAGATAGAGCCAATGACCATCCTGAGCGATCGTCCACGGTCTCTCCGGCAATATCTTCTCCTATTTGTGTCCACGTACCGTCTAAATTTTCATATACCCTTACATGACCAGATCTACTTCCTCCGTCATTATTTTCAATAGCACCAATAGCTACGATGTTTCCATTAGCCGAAATGGCTACTGAATGACCCGAAAGGTCTCCAGGATTTTCTCCATCTATATCATTGCCTATTTGCACTTGACCAATGCCTTCAAATGTTAGGGCAAGGATTGAGATTATTATTGAAACTGCTATCTTTTTCATTTTTTAATATTGGCTCTCTTTCTAATATCTGTTTAAATATAGATGCTATGCGGCGTCAAGTGGAGTTATTTAGTAATGAAGATTGGAAACATTATTTATTTATATCATTTCAAAGGCTTGCAGAGTGAGTGTTCGGCGGAGTTGAGGTAGGTTTTAGTTTACTATTTCTTGAACGATTAGTTAGTTGCTAGAATTTCGAGCAGCTTTATATTTATGTAGAGTTTTTCTTTCCCTACTTTTTCAGATTTCAAAAAACCATTTTCTTCCAACGCTATTAGATAATTTCCAACGGTCTTCAAGTTTCCAATATTTTCAGCAATCAAGTTTTGACGCTTGGTGTATGGCAATCGGAATAAAATTTCAATTAAATCCTTTGAATAAATCTTTGGCAACTTAGCTTTTATTTCAGCTGCAGTTGATTCCATGGCAGCTGAAATTTTTTGAAGTCGCGTCGAGCCCATCTTGGAGGTTTCTTCTACCATATCGAGCATATACAAGATGTAATTTTCCCAATCGTTATTTTCGGTTACACCTCTAAGGCATTTATAATACTCAGATTTGTTTTTAATGATGTACTCGCTCAGGTAGATAGCAGGTGTTTGTAGGAGTCCAGATAGTTTTAGATAAAGCAACAAGAGAATCCTTCCTGTTCTTCCATTACCATCTGAGAATGGGTGTATGGCTTCGAACTGGTAGTGCAATATTGCCATTTTTATTAATGGATCAACATTATCTTCTTCATTAATAAACTTTTCAAGGTTCGCTAGTTTTTCGCGAATAATTGGTTCGCCGCTTGGCGGTGTATAAATAACATCTCCATGTATGTTGCTGAGTTTGGTTCCAGGTGTATTTCGAATTGAAGCACTGTTTTGTTTAACACATTGAACAATTTTGATACAAAGATTGGTTGTTATGAATGGTTTAGTTTTCAACTCTTCGATACCTAGCCAAAGCGCTTCTTTGTAACTTAAAACCTCTTTTATAGCTGAGGTTTCTAACTTTCTGTCTGAGGCTAATGACTTATAGAGCTCATCGTTTGTTGTGATGATGTTTTCTACTTCAGAACTTGCTTTGGCTTCCTGCAAATACACGGTATCTAAAAACAGGGTAGGATTTGGTAAATTCATAATGGTCCCATTCAGCTCAGCCAATGCTCTTCCAGCAGAAATTGCTTTTCGAAGTATGCGCTTTGTTTCAATATCTGCCTGTGGGGGTAAGGTGGGCAGATCATTGTATGGAATTGTCCTATTGAATTTGCTCATTTATTCAGGTGTAAGATTTACCCTTAAGTTTATTACGAGAGTAAAAATACTCAAAATTTACTCTCGTTTGAGAAATAAGAGTAAAAATTACGCTCGAATAGAGCATTTTGTTGTGGACACAGACTGAATGTTCGGCGGAGTTGAGGTAGGAACTATTTCTCCTCGGATTTGATTTCTCGCCAATTCAAGCGAGAAATATCCAATGCCAAGGTACCATTAGTCCTTACCCTTTTCTTGGGGGCTTGTTCGTAGTCTTTCTGTTGAATGTTTACGACGAAGTTTCCTTCCTGAAATATAGTTTGAAGAAAAACCGTTCCCTTGGCATTATTAATTACCAGATTCATGGTGTCACGCCCATCTTTAATTATCTGAAGTCGTGAATTATTTCTATTTATTGGGGTGCAATAGTAACTATCCATTGACAAGCGTCTAAAGCCCAGATGGGATGGACTCAAATCTTTTATTCGATAGTTTTTAATGCGAAGTTTCTTTATTCGAGGACTGTGATGGATGAAGTTTTTATCAATCACAACGGTGTCACTTCCACTTACTTCAATAATACTGAAATATAAATATTCGTTGCCGACAGGTTGAGCCTGTGCGACAAAACCGAGAAGTAAAAACAAAAGTGAAATCAGGTATCTCACCAAACTCTACTGATAAAGATTACAATAATATTGATGCTGCAATTTCTCGCGCCTCCGCATCACTCGCAATTAATTCTTCCAACGAAGGCTTCGCGATGAACGATGCTTTTTGAAGCGTCTTCTCAACGGTTTCGGCGATTTGAAGGAATTTAATTTCGTCGTTTAAGAATCGAGCAACAGCAATTTCATTTGCAGCGTTCAAGATACACGGAGCATTGCCGCCCTGGTCTAAAGCCTCGAACGCAAGACCCAAACAACGGAAGACTTCAATACGGGGCTTCTCAAAAGTAAACTGCGGATAATCCATGAAGTTGAAGCGAGGCCAGTCTGTCTTCACGCGTTGCGGATAAGCCATGGCATACAAGATCGGCAACTTCATATCGGGCAATCCCAACTGCGCTTTCATGCTGCCGTCTTCGAACTGAACCAAACTGTGAATAATGCTCTGCGGATGAACCACCACGTCTATTTGTGAAGGCTTCAAATTGAATAACCACTTCGCTTCAATAACCTCTAACCCTTTGTTCATAAGGGTTGCAGAGTCAATGGTAATCTTCGCGCCCATGGTCCAATTCGGATGTTTCAAGGCTTGCGCCTTCGTCACTTCAGCCAACTCTTCAGCAGGCTTTTGTCTGAACGGACCACCACTCGCGGTAAGTACAATCTTCTCGATAGGGTTGTGCCACTCGCCCGCCAAACACTGGAAAATAGCGCTGTGCTCGCTGTCTACCGGATAAATATTCACCCCGTTTTCTTTCGCCAATTGCGTAATAATTTCTCCAGCTACAACTAAGGTTTCTTTGTTCGCGAGTGCAATGTTTTTCTTCGCAAGAATAGCACGAACCGTTGGCGGAAGACCCGCTGCACCTACCAATGC
>JBILOU010000038.1:0-20307 GCA_044374295.1 Flavobacteriales bacterium
TCAATTGTTTTCTTCAATAGACATTCGCCTTGCTGAAGCGCGCGGTGACGATGCGTTCTTGGTTATTGTAGTGGAAGAACTTCCAAAGTTGGGAGTCTTCAAATTTGACGGCATTAAGAAAGGAGATGCCGACAACATTCGAGAGAAGATGAAGATTCGTTCAGGAAATATCGTGAACGAAAACTTGAAGGCTACCGCAACGAATATCATCAAAGATTTTTATGTGGAAAAGGGTTACTTCAATGCGAAAGTGAATATCATTGAGAAGCCCTATCCGAATTTACCGAATGCAGTTGAATTAACTTTCGACATTGAAAGAGGCAATCGGATTAAGATTGAAGAAATTGAATGGGTAGGAGCCGATAAGATGTCCGTAGCGACTTTGAATCGCACCATGAAGAATACGAAAAAAGCAGCTTTCTATCATGTATTCAAATCTTCGAAATTCTTGGAAGAGGAATACGAAGAAGATAAAGCTGCGATTGTAGCGCGATACAACAAAGAGGGTTTCCGCAATATGCGAATTGTGAAGGATTCAATTTATTCAGTTGGACCAGAGCGTTTGAAAATTCGAATCACATTAGATGAAGGAAATAAATTTTATTTCCGCAACATCACCTTTATTGGAAATACCAAGTACCGAAGCAATTCACTCGATTCAATATTGAACATTAAGAAGGGCGACGTTTACAACATGGAAGTGTTGCAGACGCGTTTGAATATGAATCAAACTGGACGCGACGTGGCTTCGTTGTATACAGATGATGGGTATTTGAATTTCTACGCGTATCCTGTCGAATCTTTGGTTCCGCCAGACAGCATAGACATTGAAGTTCGTATGGGTGAAGGAAAGCAATACCGCATTGGTGTGGTCAGTGTTTCCGGAAATACAAAGACGAATGACCATGTTATTTATCGCGAAATAAGAACACGTCCAGGAGATTTATTCAATCGCTCCGATCTGATTCGTTCACAACGCGAGTTGGCAAATTTGAATTATTTCAGTCAAGAAGCATTTGATATACGAACCAATCCAAGACCTGATGAAGGTTTAGTGGATTTGGAATATGTTGTTGAAGAAAAGCCCTCCGACCAAATTGAATTGTCAGGTGGTTGGGGCGGTGGTCGCGTTGTTGGGTCACTCGGATTGAGTTTCAACAACTTCAGCATGCGTAATTTCTTCAAGAAGGAAGCATGGAGTCCACTTCCAACAGGCGATGGTCAAAGACTTTCCATACGCGCAATGAGTAATGGAGCTTTCTTTCAATCTTACAATCTAAGCTTTACCGAGCCTTGGTTGGGTGGAAAAAGACCGAATTCACTATCTGTTTCTGGTTACCACAGTGTTCAGTCGAACGGGCAGGCCAAGTACATTAATGATGCACTGAATCCAACGCGCCAGTCCCTCATCATTACAGGAGCTTCAGTAGTCTTCGGACAGCGTTGGCAGAAGCCAGATGACTGGTTCTTGTTCTTTGGCGGATTGTCGTATCAGCATTTTGATTTGAATAATTACGGGTCATTCTTCTCATTCAATAACGGATACTCGAACAACCTTGCTGCTAACTTCACTATAGAAAGAAGTTCATTGTCTGAGACAATCTACCCAACATGGGGATCGAAGATTACCTTGAGTTCGAAGTTTACTTTGCCTTACACGACCATTGGAGAGAATGTCTTGGGTAAGGAGTATGATTATGCGAGTATGACCGACCAAGAAAAAGTAGACTGGGTAGAATACTATAAGATCAAGTTCACCGCCAACTGGTACACGTCTTTGAATAAGCACAAAACAAATAAATTGGTATTGCATACACATGCTGGGTTTGGATTCCTCGGTGCCTACAACAAGAATCTAGGACAATCTCCGTTCGAGAGATTTTATTTGGGAGGGGTTTTCTTAAGCGGTTTCTTGCTCGATGGTCGTGAGATTGTGAATTTGCGTGGATACGATGATTTGTCTTTAACGATGCCTAGCGACCGTGTGGGAGCGCCTGTAATCACAAAGTACGGAGCTGAGTTGAGATATCCGATCTCATTGAATCCACAGGCTACTATTTTTGCATTGGCTTTTGCTGAAGCCGGAAGAACATGGACAGATTTTTCAGATTACAACCCGTTCAATTTGTATAAATCTGTTGGTGGTGGACTTCGAATCTTTTTACCTATGTTTGGATTGTTAGGGTTCGACTACGGTTGGAGATTGAACGATTTGCCGAACGCTCCGAATATGGCTCCAGGGCAGTTCCACTTCAGTATTGGTATGAACATGGGAGAATTATAATTAAGTATTATGAAAACAAACGCATTCATTCGGTTAGTATTTGTAATGGCATTCTTGATTTTGGGAAATGGACTTTTCGCACAGAAGTTTGCCTACGTAGATTCGAAATACATTTTGTCACACATGGCTGAATATGTTGCGGCTCAGAAGCAAATTAATGAGCTGAGTTCTGAATGGCAGGCTCAGGTAGAGCAGAAGTATACAGCCATTGAACAATTGGAAAAATCATTTCAAGCAGAGAAGATTTTGCTTACTGAAGAAATGAAGAAGAAACGCGAAGCAGATATTACAGAGCGTCGTGAAGAAGCAAAGCAATATCAAAAATCGAAGTTTGGTGTGGACGGAGATTTGTTCAAGAAGCGAGAAGAATTGGTGGCCCCAATACAAGAGCAAATTTTTCAAGCCATTGAAGACATTGCTTCGCAATCGCAATACATGGTGGTGTTCGATAAAGCGAATCATTCAAACCTTTTGTACACCAATCCAAAGCATGACATTAGCGATAAAGTTTTGAAGAAAATGGGATTGAAACCAGGAGAAGTTTTAGATAAAGACGAAGACGATAAGGAAGATTCTGATGAGAAACCTGGCGAAAAACCTGGTACAGGAACAGAGCGTCCAGGAAATGATCGTCCAAGTTCACCGGGAAAAGGCAAGTAATGCGTATTTTTGGTACTGTCATTGAATAGAAGAAAAAAACAATACAATCATGAAGAAGACAATTTTAGCAGCACTATTTATTTCATTGGGATTTGGTGCATTCGCGCAGAAGTTAGCGCACGTAGATAGACAAGCAATTCTTTTGCAAATGCCAGCAATGAAAGGTGTTCAAGCAGATATGGAGACAGCTAAGAAATCTTTCGAAGGCGAATACGTAGTTATGCAAAAAGAGCATGACGACAAAGTTGCCGAGTACGAAACAAAAACTAAATTGGCGGTAAGCGCTGGTGGATGGCCAGAGGCAATCCGTCAAAGTAAAGCTCAAGCTATTGCAGACTTGGAGCAAAACATGATGGATTTCCAACAAACAGCAAACGATGAATTGCAACAAGAGCAAGACAGATTGTTGAAGCCATTGGTTGAAGAGTTCGATGCAGCAGTTGCGAAAATTGCTAAGGCAGGTGGATATACATACGTATTCGACCTTGGAGCTGGAAACTTGGTTTATTCAGGTGGCGAGGATATCGGAGATAAGTTGAAAGTGGAATTGAAAATTCCAGCAACAGCTCCAACTTCTCCAACACAGAAATAATAGTTACTACAACATTGAAATCCCGCTAGGCGGGATTTTTTTTGCTATGAACACAGACCCAATAGGAATTTTCGATTCCGGAATAGGCGGATTAACCGTTGCGAAGGCCATACAGAAGGTTCTTCCCAACGAATCGTTTATTTATTTCGGAGATACTGCTCATTTACCCTACGGCGATAAGTCGCCCGATAGTATTCGTGCTTATTCAAAACGCATTGCGGAATTGTTGGTTGAGCATAAATGCAAAGCCATTGTCATTGCTTGCAACACCGCTTCGGCGCATGCATACAAGACAGTGGTGAAGAGCATTCCTTCGCACATTCCAGTCATTAATGTGGTTGATCCTGTAGCAGCATACACCGCTTCACATTATGCGAAAGGTAAGGTTGGTGTAATTGGAACGAAGGGCACCATTCATTCCCGCATTTATGTAAAGCGAATAGAAAAGTTGAATCCTAGTTTGAAGGTGCTATCTAACGCCACTCCCTTGTTGGCTTCCATGATTGAAGAGGGTTATTACAACAACAAAATTTCCCAAAGTATTATAGATAGTTATTTGTCGAAGTCTTCTTTCAAGGGAATTGAAGCGCTAATTTTAGGCTGCACGCATTATCCGTTGATCAAAAAGGAGGTCGAGAAATTTTATCAGCAAAAAATAGAGATCATCGACAGCGCTTCAGTTGTGGCGCAATACGTTTCTGATGTATTGAAGAAAAAGGGTATTTTAAACACAAGCAAACGCAAAGCGAAATACTCTTTCTGGGTTTCAGATTATACCGAGTCTTTCGAGAAAAGCACAGAAATTTTCTTCAACCAAAAATTGAAATTGGTAGAGAAAAGAATTTGGAAAGACGAGCGTTATTAATGTTTGAAATGACGAACACCGGTCATATACATGGCTACTCCGTTCGCATTGCAATAGTCTACTGAAAGCTGATCTTTAATAGAACCACCAGGCTGAACAACAGCAATAACTCCGGCATTCTTTGCAATTTCTACACAGTCAGGGAAAGGGAAAAATGCATCGCTAGCCATTGCGCTTCCCTCTAAAGAAAAACCAAAGTGCTTTGCTTTTTCAATGGCTTGTTGAAGCGCATCTACACGAGAAGTTTGCCCAGTTCCACTAGCAAGTAAGGTGTTGTTTTTTGCAAGCACAATCGTGTTACTCTTGGTGTGTTTCACCAATTTATTTGCGAAGATCATGTCCTCAATAGATGCAGAGCTTGCTTGAGTTTGTGTCGCGCATTTTAAGTCAGAAGCCGACTCTGTAGCGTTGTCTTTTTCTTGAACCAAATAGCCATTCAAAATAGATCTTACTTGGGTTTGAAGAAGCGGAGTTTCTTTAATGATAAGAATGATGCGGTTCGCTTTTGATTTCAATAATTCAACCGCTTCATTTGTGTATGAGGGAGCTATAACTACTTCACAAAAAAGTGAATTTATTTTTTCAGCGGTAGCTAAATCAATTTCTCCATTTGCAATGAGCACACCGCCGAAAGCAGAGGTGCTGTCGCAGGCCAACGCGGCCTCATAGGCTTCAACCATAGAAGTACGGGTAGCTATTCCGCATGCGTTGTTGTGTTTCAAAATAGCGAATGTCGGAGCATCTTTTTTGAACTCACCAATCAACTGCACGGCAGCTTCAACATCTAATAAATTGTTGTAAGAAAGCTCTTTCCCATTAAGCTTCGTGAACAACGCATCGAGGTCGCCAAAGAAGCTTCCTTTTTGATGTGGATTTTCTCCGTAACGAAGAACATGCGCATCGCGCGATGCTATGCGCAAAGAGCCTTCGTCGTTGCCTTTGAAGTATGAATAAATAGCAGAATCGTAGTGTGAAGAAACTTCGAAAGCTTGCTTCGCAAAAAATTGTCTTTGCTCAAGTGTGGTCTCACCTTTTTGGTTCACCAACAACTCGTGTAATACCTGGTATTCGTTTTTCGAAGGAACAATGACAACATCGTTGAAGTTTTTTGCTGCACCGCGAATGAGTGCAATTCCTCCAATGTCGATCTTCTCAATGATGTCTTCATGTGAAGCACCGGAAGCAACTGTTTTTTCGAAAGGATACAAATCAACAATGACACAATCGATTGCGTGAATGTTGTACTTCGCGGACTCTTCTAGATCTTGCGCTTCGTCGCGTCTGTACAAAATTCCACCAAGAACTCCTGGATGAAGCGTTTTAACTCTTCCACCGAAAATACTTGGATATCCGGTTAAATCTTCAACCGCCGTAACTGGAATTCCCATGTTCTCAATGAACGTTTGTGTCCCGCCGGTGCTGTAAAGTGTTATGCCTAATTGGTGCATTTGTTCAACAATCGGAGCTAATCCGTCTTTATCAAACACTGAAATGAGGGCTGAAGAAATTCTTTTATTCACGGCTTTGAAAATTAAGTCGCGAATTTACAATGTAAATCAGGGTATTAGCCGTGCTTTTTTCAACAAGAGACAATTAATGTCATTTTGTGGCTTTGTGCCACTTTTCAAGCCCTATCTTTGAGTAAACCATAAAAAGGAGATCATACATTGGCATTTTCACTCGGCAATCAAGCACACCCGTTTTTCGATACACTGAACGAACGCGTAGAAAAGTATTTCATTACAAAAGGTATCAAGAGAACAGGTAACTGGAAGATTTACACGAAAGCCACTGTTTTGTTAATATCCATAGGTCTCATATACGCCTCTCTTCTGCTTTTTCAATCTTGGCAGGCACAGCTCATTCTTTGGTCTGTCTTGGGTATGGTGTTCGCCGCAATTGGTTTTAATCTTATGCACGACAGTGCTCACGGAAGCTTCTCTTCGAAGTCTTGGGTGAATCAAATGATGGGTTATTCATTGAATATTATTGGTGGAAATGTGTTTTTATGGAAACTGAAGCACAACCAAATTCACCATGTTTATACCAATATTCAAGGGGTTGACGAGGACATAGATGTTGAACCATTCTTGCGTGTGAATGAGCAACAGAAGAGATATTGGTTCCACAAATACCAGCACATTTACTGGGCTGTAATCTACGGGACCACCTATTTTTTATGGGTTTATGTTAAAGATTTTAGTAAATATTTCAGCAGAATGATTGGTGAAACGCCGATCAGAAAAATTCCGCGTAACGAGCATATTATCTTTTGGACGAGTAAACTTTTTTATGTAGTAGCGTTCATTCTCGTTCCAGTTCTTGTGGTAGGTTGGTTGAAGACTTTGATAGGATACACAGTTATGCTATTTGTTACGGGATGGATTATTGCCGTAGTGTTCCAATTGGCTCACGTCGTTGAAGGAAGAAATTTCCATTTGCCAGAGACCGATGGAAGAATGTTGAAGGAAGAATGGGCATTGCATCAAGTAAATACAACTGCCAACTTCGCAACGAAGAGCAAAATTGTTTCGTGGCTAACGGGCGGACTGAATTTCCAGGTAGAGCACCATCTCTTTCCAAGAATTAGTCACATTCACTATCCGTATATAAATGAAATTGTTCGCGACACGTGCAAAGAGTATGGGGTAGATTATCAGGAGTATCCAAATGTACTTTCAGCCATTCGTGCTCACGTAAGTCATTTGCGTATTTTAGGTGCCGCATAATTTGTATTTTTGTTTTGTCTACTTGGACAAATTTTAGATTTTTTTATGGGAAGAATATTTGAAAAGCGAAAGCACAAGATGTTCGCTCGCTATGATCGTATGGCGAAAGCGTTCACGCGGATAGGAAAAGAAATTGCAATGGCTGTTAAGGCTGGTGGTCCAGATCCTGCGTATAACCCACGCTTACGTCAGTGTGTGGCAAACGCGAAAGGGGTAAACATGCCTAAAGACCGTGTAGATGCCGCAATTAAGAGAGCATCAAGTAAGGATGCAAGTAACTACGAAGAAGTTGTTTACGAAGGCTACGGCCCTTATGGAGTTCCAATTTTAGTGGAAACGGCAACGGATAATCCAACTCGAACAGTAGCAAACATCCGTTTGTATTTCAATAGATCAGGCGGATTAATGGGTAATAGCGGTTCGTTATCTTTCATTTTTGAAAGGAAGGGAGTTTTCCGCTTGCCTGTTGATCAAATTCCTTCTTGGGAAGAATTAGAATTGGAATTGATTGACCACGGTCTAGATAGTTCAGAGCAAGAAGAAAACGAAATAATCATATACACTGCGTTTTCAGATTTCGGAAACATGCAGAAGGCTCTAGAAGATAGAGGAATTGTTCCAACCAAAGCAGGGCTTGAGAGAATTCCTAATACGTACGCAGAAATTACTGAAGAGCAAACCGATGAGATTTTGGAATTGGTCGAAAAGATTGAAGCGGACGAAGATGTTCTAGCTGTTTATCACAATTTGGGATAATGAAAAAATCACTCTTTTTTTTAATCATCGCCTTGGTATTCGCTTCGTGCGAAAAAGATCCAGGAGAAGGTGGAGCAGGAACTATTTCTGGAAATATTTCTAAAGAAGTCCGTGTAGTTTTAACTAACCCAGCGACTGAATTGTACACTGTTCCAGCTGCGGATTTAGAAGTCTATATCGTCTATGGAGAGCATGTTTCTCCAGATGACAAAGTGGTTACAGATTACAACGGCGACTTCGAGTTTCGTAATTTGAGAAAAGGAAAGTACACGGTTTATGCCTACAGCATGGATACGACTGGACAAAACCCTCCAACCATTGATCCAACGAAAATGGTTGTTCTTAAGGAAGTCGAACTTACAGACAATAAGGATCATGCGGTCGTTTCAGATTTAACTATCTATGATACTCCGTAAGAGTGTTCTTACGTTTTTTATATTTCTAGCATCGGTTGCTTCAGCTCAGAACGTTAACGATGCAGGAATGTGGAATGCGTTTTCTTTTTCATCTGATATTAAGGACCTTACACCCTGGAAAGACCCGGAAATTTTCAAGTCCATGTCTTTAAATGTTAGTCCCGAAGTGCGGTTCAACGAAAATATTACACGGGTTAGTGGCTACTTTACCGATTTTGGATTAGAAAAGAAATGGAGTAAATTTTTATCCACGAATGTGGAATACCGAATAGGAGGAAGAAGGGAAGAAACTTGGTTTAATTTGCGCAGACGTTGGTCTTTCGGTGGACAAGCATCGATTGCCTTAAAACGGTTTAAAATTTCCACAAATACACGTTATCAGGTGGCGAATAATATATCGAGCGATGTGGACTTGAATTCGACTTGGCGTCAGAAGTTGGTAGTTGAGTATTCGCTTAAAAAGGACCTGAGTGTTCAAGTGAGTCATGAGCTGTTCTTTCGTCCTGTGACACTCGAGAATTCCGATTGGCGAAGTCAGTTTGTTTTGAAGTACAAAGTGAATAAATCGAATGCTTTTTCATTGGGTTATTTAATTCAGAGAAATCTTGGAAATGCCGATATGGATTTCATTGTTCTTACTGGATATAAGTGGGAATTCAATAAGAAAAAGGAAAAATCAACTCCTGCCGTTCAATAGGCTTTGTACCTTTATGGCATAAACAAGTTTTTATGCGATACACAGCTCTTTCTTCAACACACTATTCAAACAATCGCAAACGCTTTGCTTCTCGCATGGAAGAGAAGGGGTTGGCTATTTTCACAAGCAACGATATTTATCCAACCAGTGCCGATGGTACTTTGCCGTTCAAGCAGCATAGCGATATTTTTTATTTGACGGGAGTTGATCAAGAAGAAACCATGTTGATCCTGTTTCCAGGTGCTACCAATCCTGCCCATAGAGAAATGCTTTTTGTTCGCGAAACAAATGATCACATTGCTGTTTGGGAAGGAGCGAAATTGAATAAGGCTCAAGCGAAAGATCGCACAGGAGTGAATACCATTCATTGGAGTTCTGAATTCGAAAAAACACTTCATACTGTAATCGGTGAAGCATCTTCAGTTTACCTAAATAGCAACGAGCATTCACGCGCAACTATAGAAGTTGAAACACGTGAAATGCGCTTGTCGAAATGGTTCCGTGAAAAATATCCTCATCATGCTATAGAGCGCTCTGCGCCTATCATGCACGCACTTCGTGCTGTGAAGGATGAAGAAGAAATTTCGCAAATTCAGAAGGCCGTTGACATCACCCGTAACGGTTTGTTGCGCGTAATGAAAATGATTCGTCCAGGTGTTATGGAATACGTTATTGAAGCTGAATTCGCTCACGAGTTTTTGAGCAGCGGTTCTCGCGGATTCGCATACACTCCAATTATTGCATCTGGAGAAAGCGCTTGTGTGCTTCATTACATAGACAACGACAAGCCTTGTAAAGAAGGCGACGTTATCTTGTTAGATGTAGGTGCCGAATACGGTAACTACGCTGCAGACATGACACGTTGTTTACCAGTTAGCGGGAAATTTACGCCACGCCAAAAAGATGTATACAACGCAGTTCTTTCAGTTATGAAACAAGCTACTGCTTATTTGAAACCAGGCGTTATCATGTCTGAATACCATGCAGCAGTAGGCGAGATGATGACAACGGAATTGTTAAAGTTGAAGTTGATTTCGGAAGAAGATGTGAAAAACCAGAATCCATCTTGGCCTGCTTACAAGAAATATTTCATGCATGGCACTTCACACTTCTTGGGATTAGATGTTCACGACGTAGGAAATTGGAACAAGCCAATTGAAGTTGGAAACGTATTCACGGTAGAACCGGGAATCTATATTCCGGAAGAAGATTTAGGTATTCGTTTAGAAAACAACATTGTCATTACCGAAAACGGAAACCGCGATTTATTCGCGAATTTCCCGTTGGAAGTGGAAGAGATTGAAGCATTGTGCGCTAAATAATTAGAGCGTAACTTCTTTCAATGTACCCGTTTTAGTGTAAGCAAGATATCCTCTAACAGGCTTGTATGTTGCGCTTTGTAGCGCACTCATGTAGTTCTTCACTTGCTGAAGGTGCTTGTCCATTTCTGCACCCGTTTTGAAATCGTAGACTTCAACGTATTCAGCATTTAAGTGAATACGATCAGGACGAGCCACTTCACGAACATTGATTTGAACATCGTGTTCAGTCAGAACTTCATCTTCCGTTTTGAATATCTGTTGAAAGGAATCGTTCATGACTGTTGCTTTTACTTGATTCGAAAGAAGTTCTTTTTCGTTGGTTTGAAGTTCGGTGTGTTCGAAGATGTAATTCGAAAGCGATTCTTCCCACGAATTGAAATGATTCAACGTTGAAAGACAAGCATGCAAGTGATTTCCCATGACAAGTGCTTCTTTTCCTTCCAAATCTTTGCGTTTCGTTTCACGCATGCGGAAATCGGGTTGCACCGCATTTAAGCGTGTTCCATCAAGTAGCGCAACAGTTTTCGTTTCCTCTTTTTCCTCCTTAACATGCTTCACTTTTTCTCCGAAATGAAATTTATTCAATCCCGCATGGTGCGTATTGAAGTACTCGTAGAGATAAGCGTTTAAAGCGCTATTAGAAGATGAAGGTTTGTTTTCAGTAAGGAAATACAAGCGCTCTTCTGGACGCGTGAGCGCTACATAAAGCAGGTTCATGTCGTCGAGTAAGATCTTATTATTCTCTGTTTGAATTTCTTCCGGTTCATCTTCCTTAGGAGACTTGCTCGGAGTGAAGTTGATGAGTCCTTTCGTGAATCCCGGATGAACATTTGGTGCGCTTACCCAAAGTGTTTGGTTCGGATGCTTCGTGTCGAATTTCGGGAAGATGACCACTGGAAATTGAAGCCCTTTACTTTTATGAATAGTTAAGATGCGAACGGCATTTTGCTGCTCACCACTTTGAATGTACAATTTGTTTTTGTTGTCGTTCCACCAATCGGTCATTTCTGAAAAACCCATTCCATTGCGGTGAGAGAGTTGCAGCAATTGGTTTTCGAAAAATTCCAAATACACATCGAATTGCAATTGGAAATAGCGAATGAGTTCTTGAATGCATTCGAACGGATGGACGTTACTCTTCACGATATCTCGAAGTCCAGGGTAATGCTCGTCCAAGAATTCATTTACCTTAAAACGAAGTTTTCCTTTTTCCAGTTGCTCAACATAAGTGGCAATAATTTCACTGTAGTTGAACTTATCTGGAAAGACATCGCAGATTCTGCGAATCAAATTGAAGCGATAAAAATTCTCGGTTTCTTTTCCGAAGTAGTTGATACAGGCCATGAGGAGTTGCACTTCGTTGGAATTTTGCACCAAGAAACTATCCTCCGTTGTGAGTGGTATTTTTTCTGTTTGTTGAAGAATGAATTCAGAAATTTTTGTCGACTCCGACTTTCCTTTTCTTGTCAGTATTGCAATATCTCCCCATTCGTATCCATCTGCGCGACATTCGCGAATGGCTTCAACAATGCCATTCAGCATATGCAAATCCTTCGAATCCTTTGAGTCCTTTTTTTCGACCACAAGGGTTTGAACTTCCACATATCCCGGATGTTTTTTACTGCATTCTTGCTCGTGTTTGTCATAGACATCTTGAAGCGGACCTAGCTTTTCTTTCAATACACCGAATAACGTATTGTTGAATTCAATAATGGCTTTTCCACTTCTTCTGTTGGTGTTTAAGACTTGTTCTTTGTAGGCATCGTTCAACAACAACTGCATGGTATCAGGCGCACCGTCGAATAATTTTGGAAGTCGAACGAATTGTTCAACATTTCCATTTCTCCATCTGTAAATGCTTTGCTTCCCATCTCCAACAACCAAATTGAAACTCCCTTGTGCAATGGCGTTTTCAAACAACGGAAGAAAGTTCTTCCATTGCATTTCAGATGTGTCTTGAAACTCGTCGATAAGAATGTGATGATAACGCTCTCCAGCTCGCTCGTATATGAATGGCGCAGTGCTTTCCTGAACAACGGCAGACACAATGGCGTGAAAGTCTGAGATAAGTAGCAGGTTTTCTTCCGATTTTATTCGGGTACTTACTTCATTCAGTTTGCTTAATAATCCTGTTGTATAGATCCTTGGTAGAATTTTATTGATGCGGTTGAATTCGTGTTTGTTATTTCCTGAAATCCAATCAATGATATATTCGGCGGTCTCATTTAACAAAGGATTAAGTGCTTCCACTTGGGCTTGTTTTGGTTTGCCCCAGCCTTTTTCCATCACCTTTAATAGCGTTGATCCAGGCATTTCAAATTTACCACCTCTAATTTTTTTTAAGTAAGTGATGGTTCCACTCCCACTATTGAAAAAGTCTTTATTCGTTAGGTTATTTGATTCAATTTTTTCAAAGACAATATCGATGCGCTCAAAAAGTTCTTTCGTCAATTCCTGGAGCTTATTCTGAAAAGCCTTCTTGATTAAATCGTATTCAGTAATGTGTAGATTTTCAAATAGCGAAAGAATGTTCTTCGCGTCTTCCTTCACCAGTTGCTTTGAAATTCCGATCATGCCTTTGCGGACATTCCAATCTTCTTCTTCTTCGAAATTGCTTAGCACATAGTTTTCGAGATAGGTCGTCAATTCAGCGTCTTCACCCACTTCATCGAGACACGCGTCAACGCATTGCTCAAGAAACTTCTCGGTATCCATTTGAATGGAAAAATCCGGATGTATCTGCAAGTCTTTCGCGAACGCACGAACGATGCGGTGCGTGAAACTATCGATTGTACTGATGCTCAAGCGCGAGTAATGGTGAAGCATGTGCGAAAGCGTTTTGCGGGCTCGCGCTTGCAAGATCATAGGAGAAACATCGAGCTCCTTTCGAATGTCGTTGAACAATTCGTTCTTTCCTTCCAACGCTTGAACGAAGGTGAATTCATGCAATCGCTCCATAACCCGCTCCTTCATCTCAGAGGCCGCGGCATTGGTAAACGTAATGGCCAAGATGTGGCTATAAGCGTAGGGCTCTTCGCTTTTTAAACTTAAAAAAAGGAAGTGTCTAACCAAGGCGTAGGTCTTTCCGCTACCCGCAGAACTTTTTAATACAAGAAAGGGTTGTTTTTCCATCAAGAGCAAGTCAGTTAATCGAATAGAGTGCTATCTTTAATTCGTGAAGTGAAAGTAAATCCATGTAGCAATGAAAATGAAAATTGTGAATAATTATTTCTTCGTCGTTATGCTTGGCTTATTGCTCGCATCTTGCGGCGAAGAAAATCCTTCCACTCCTGTTGAAACCAAGGTTCATTTGAAGTTTGTTCCGACCTACAACGGACTGGCGCTTTCGATTGATTCTGTTTATACCAATTCATTTGGACAGCAGCTCCGTGTTGAGAATATTCAGTTTTATTTGTCGAATATCTATGCGCACAACGGTGCAGATTCTACCTTATTGAAACAAGCGTTTTTACTCACCTTGCTAGAACCGCAAACGCTTTCGCTGAATGTGTCTCCTCAGTCTTTTTCTTCGCTCTCGTTCGGTGTGGGCGTGCCAGGTAATTTGAACAAGAACGTGGATCCTTCGCAATACGCTAATTCGAATCCATTGAGTGTGCAAGGTTCTAACGGAATGTTTTGGTACTGGAACACCGGCTATATTTTCGTGAAGGTGGAAGGAAGGTATGAGCTAACAGGAACCCCCAATGCACCTTTGATGGATTCGTATTCGTTCCACATGGGCGACGATCCGTTGTACCGAGTTCTGCATTTCAATACAGGAAGTGTGAGTTTAGCGGAAGGTGATGCGCGCACATTCAACATTGAAGTGGCCGTTGACAGCGTGTTCAACAGACCCGCAGATCCGATTGATTTGTCCATTGACAATCTTACGCACACCACTTCGAATTTTCCTTTGGCCGAGCGCATGACGAATAATTTTGTTACAGCGTTTCATCTTCAATGAGAAGAGTAATTTCTTTTTTTTTTATAGTTGGAATTCTTGCTGGCTGCGCCAGTGAAGGTTCTCAGGATCGTTCCATTTCATTCAAACAACCGCATTATTTTCCTGCTATAATTTTCCCTGAAGGAAATGAGCCCACGCTTCTTCGATTCGAATTGGGAAAAAAATTGTTTTACGAAAAACAATTGTCAAAGAACGAAGATCAATCCTGCGCATCTTGTCATCGCTTGCCTTCAGCATTTACAGATGGAAGAACGGTCTCTTCCTTCCATGAGAATGAATTCGCTCGTAACGCCCCAACATTGGCGAATTTAGCCTGGTCGCCATACTTCATGTCGGAAGGCGGAGTGCCAACCTTGGAGTTGCAAGCATTAGGACCCATTCATGAAACGCATGAATTGTCTTTGAGTATGGAAGAAGTTGTTGGCCGATTGAATAGTAAATCGAATTATGCTGAATTGAGCAAAGCCGCTTACGGAAGGGAATTGGACGCGTTTGTAATTACCAGAGCGCTCGCTTGTTTTCAACGTGCTTTAATCAGCGGTGATTCGAAATTTGATCGTCATTATTTTTTGAAGACGAATGATTATTCCGAATTGGAGAAGCAAGGAATGGATTTGTTTTTTTCGGAGCGAACGCAGTGTAGCAGCTGTCACGCGTTACCTTTTTTCACAGATTACAAATTCTACAGTTTGGGCTTTGAAGATGCCGACATTGGGTTGGAACGAAGAACTTATTCGGAAAATGATAGAGGAAAATTCAAGACGCCAACCTTGCGCAACATTGAATTAACGGCGCCTTACATGCACAACGGTTCCATGAGTTCGTTGGAAGAGGTAGTTTCGTTTTACAATACCGGAGGAGGCACACGCACCACGAAGGATTCAAGAGTAAAGCCATTGAATTTATCGCAGGAGGAAGAACGAGCACTGGTTGCTTTTTTGAAGACGCTAACCGATTGGAATTTTGTTCAGAATGAAAAATTCTTGGTCGCTGACGAAGATTAGCGAATCAAATAAAATTGTTTATTCTTTCTCGCGTATTTTTGGAGTATGACCACGCGGCGATTCACCTATCTTTTTCTGATTGCTATTGCAAGTCTTTTGTGGACATGCAAGCATGAAGCGTCTGAAGGTCCAACGGCCACTCCATACAATCTTGTGATTCCGCCGTTTTTTCCACCCATGGACATTCCTGCAGATAATCCATTAACTGTTGAAGGCATTCAATTGGGAAGGTATTTGTTTTGGGAAAAGAAATTGAGTGGCAATGACGCGATGTCTTGTGGAACTTGCCATTTACCAGAACACGGTTTCTCAGATCCCAATCAATTTTCAACTGGGATAAATGGCGACGTAGGTACTCGCCAGGCAATGCCTTTGGTAAATATGGGTTGGTCTACTTCATTTTTTTGGGACGGAAGAGAGCCAACGCTCGAGGCGCAAATTGCTGATCCTATTGTAAATCCAATTGAAATGGATGAAAATTGGGACAGGGCAATTGAACAAATCGATTCCGACCCAAAATACGATGCGTTGTTTTACAAGGCATACGGATCAACGGAAGTGACTCAGGAAAAAATTTCAAAAGCAATTGCTTCGTTTTTAAGAACAATGATTTCAGCAAATTCGAAATTCGATAAGCAACGAATAGGGCAATACCAGTTTACTCCTGAAGAACAGCATGGGTTTGATTTGTTTCTAACTGAAGGAGGAAGTCCGGATGAAGTTCCTGGTGGAAGTTTCGGAGCTGATTGTTTTCATTGTCATGGATTTGGAAGTATGCAAATGACCGATTATTTGTTCCACAACAACGGATTAGACGCGACATTCAGCGATTTAGGAAGGGGAGGAGTTACGGGAAGTATATACGACAACGGGAAGTTTAAAACCCCTACGCTGCGGAATGTTGAATTAACTGGCCCGTACATGCACGATGGAAGATTTACGACATTGGAGCAAGTGATCGAGCATTACAACAGCGGTGGAATTCCAAGTGCTACCATAGATCCGTTTATGAAATTTACGGTTGGAGGCTTGCAGTTGAGTGCTCAATCGAAGTCTGATTTAATAGCATTTTTAAAGTGTTTAACCGACACTTCGTTTTTACAGAACCCTGCATTTTCTGATCCACATGAATGATAAGCAAAAACGTTTTTTAGAGGAAGCGAGAAAGAATGTGAAGGCGAACAAAAAACTGTTCAATCGTTTAGCAAAAAAGAAAAAGCTCGATGATGTTTTTCATCCCATGCATGAGGAGATTTTTGCGAAGACGGATTGTCTTACCTGCGGCAATTGCTGCCGAACTACGAGCCCCATTTTCCGTGATGTAGATATTGAGCGAATAGCCAAGCATGTGGGCATGCGTGTGGCGGAATTTACAGACAAGTATTTGCATTTAGACGAGGACCGAGATTGGGTGTTGAATTCGAGTCCGTGTACTTTTTTGAACCTGGAAGACAACAAGTGCAGCATTTATGAATTTCGCCCGAAAGCTTGCCGTGAGTATCCGCATACCGATCGGAAAAATATGAGCCAAATCATGAATTTGACGTTTCGTAACACGCTTATTTGCCCTGCGGTGGCCGAAATGTCTGAACGATTACAGGATTATTAAGGCATAAAGAGCATTAAATTCTCTCTCTTTAGACTGTTTCCCAAAAAAAATGTTTTAATTGAAACAAGTTGAGTTTTGATGCGTACATGGACCTCATGAGAGTTGCGCTATTGTTATTTTTCTTTTTTGGTTCTTTTTCATTGTCTTTTGCACAATGCCCGGGTGTGTATGACTACCAAGGCAATGTTGTAGAATCGCCCTATTGGATAAGCTGTACAGGAAATGATTTCAATTTGAATTTATTTCCATTTGGAACATGGGACAACTATTCCATTGATTGGGGAGACGGTTCAGTGCCTAACAATGGGGTTATTTGGCAGAGTCCTACTCCTATGCAGCACTCGTACACCGCTGCAGTAGACACATTTGTAGTTACCATTACAGAGGATTCAACCGGTTGTTCGGTTCAGGGTGTTGTGGTTATGGAAATGGCCACTAACGCATCTATTCAAATTCCAATAAACGGATTTACTCAAGCTTGCGCACCACAGAACATGTTGTTCTTGAATTCCTCTACCAATGTTTCAGAAACCACTCAATTCACTTGGAATTTTGGAGATGATTCACCTCTGGTGAGTTTTGGTTCTACCAACCTCAATGAAATTGTAAATCACGTATATGGGAATGTCGGGATAATAGATTGTGAAATTTTAGTGTCTTTGACCGCTCAGAATTATTGCAACACTGTTCAAGGCGGGCCTTCAGTGGCGACTTTTTTTCCGATTAATATTTGGGCTTTAGATGCCGCACAGGTTACTCCATCGGCAACTACAGTATGTTTTCCGGAAACGGAATTTACCTTCACAAATACGACGATTAGAAATTGTTATAACAACGGAAACGTATTTCAAAGACAAGAGAAGTGGGATTTTGGAAATTATTGGGGAACGGGAGATAGCGTAACCAATTGGCAGCCATGGCCACCGACATTTCCCCAAACCATTTCTTTTCCTGGTGTTGGTGATTATACTGTTACGTTATACGACAGCAGTTATTGTGGAATTGCATCGCAGTCTGTCACAGTTCACGTGATTAATCCACCAAATGCGAACTTCTCAGCATCTGCTGATACCATTTGTGTCGGAGAGCAAGTTATTTTTACTCAGTTGGCTGCTGCTCCTGGACAAGCTTATCGTTGGAATTTTGGAGTGAATAATTCTTGGGTGAATGTCGGAAATGGTAATGCAACGTATACCTATAATTCACCGGGGACTTATGTTGTTAGAAATAGAATTTATTTTCCGGGGCAACATGTCTCCTGCGCAGATACGGCCAGTGTAACTGTTGTAGTATTGCCCGCACCAACAATAAGCATAACAGCCAACGACTTATCGAATTGTGATAGCTTAACAGTAAACTTCAATAGCATAACTGTTGGCGCCATAACTTGGCAGTGGAATTTAGGAGTTCAGGGAACATTCACAGGACCTGACCCATTACCTGTCTTTTATTCTACACCCGGGAGTTACAACGTATCGCTAACCTCCACAGGAATAAATGGTTGCTCTGCCACAGACACTGAGGTTGTTAATGTATATGCCACTCCTGCTCCTTCATTTACAGTAACTAGCCCCTGTGTTGGAGCGAATGCAATCTTCACCAACACATCTGTTACTGCTCCTGGTAATCCGATTACAAGTTCTCAATGGACATTTGGAGACGGAGGTACTTCTAGCCAATTGACGCCAACGCATGTGTATGCAGCGGAAGGAACTTTTCCAATTGCATTAAATATTAGCACGCCTTATTGTTCAGCAAGTACTCAAGGAAATATTACGGTGCATCCGAATCCAACAGCTTCGTTTACGCAAGATGTTGTTTCCGGATGTCAGCCCCTGGAAGTCTCGTTTACCAACACTTCTCAAGGTGCTACGTCTTTCTCTTGGAATTTCAATGACGGTCCTCTTTCCACCAATACGAATGAAACGCATGTGTTTGGAAACAACACCATATACAATTTGCCTTACAACGTTGTGCTCACTGCGATCAACGAATTTGGCTGCACGAATACTCAAAGCGGTGTTGTTACGGTATTGGGCGGAGCAGTTGCGAATTTTGAAATTGCGAATAACGAATTGGGTTGTTCTAATGCACCGGTTGAGTTTAATAATTTATCGTTAGGTGCATCTTCCTACGCTTGGAATTTCGGCGATGGTAGCACATCTACAGTTGAAGATCCGAATCATGCCTTCAACAACAACAGTGGATTCTTGTGGTGGTACGATGTAACGTTGGTTGCATTTTCAAGCGGTGGATGTTTAGATACCGCCATGATAGCGCTTCCGATTTATCCGATTTTAGATATTCAATTGCCTTTTGCATCGTTGGCAGGATGTTCTCCGTACAGTGCTCAGATGCCTGCCATTGGAGGCATTCAAGGGTTTTCATGGAACTTCGGTGATGGATTTACTTCAACACTTATTTCACCGGTTCACACGTACAATAATCTTTCGAATGGGACTGAGAATTATACGGTATCGCTTGTCGGTGAATCGGCATTCGGTTGCTTCGACAGTATTTCGTTTCCGGTAACAGTTTATCCGCAACCAAACGCGTCATTTACTCAAACCGATGATGATGGCTGTGCGCCGATTACGGTTGGATTTACGAATACTTCAACCAACGCCACATCTTATGTATGGAATTACGGCGATGGCGCTACTTCAACAGGAGTGAACGGATCGCATTTGTATACCAATGCAACAGGCGTTCCGAATACATGGAATGTGACTTTGATTGCATCTTCCATTGGCGGATGCGCCGACACGGTGAGCAACGATGTGCTTATCTATCCGCCATTGATTTTCCCGTTGTTCAATCCAACAGTTTCTGGCTGTTCGCCATTCACGTTTGAAGCGCCGTTTTTTCCGGGTGTTGCAAATTACGCGTGGAGCTTTGGGAACGGCGATGTTTCCAACGCGGCAACGCCTTCATATACCTATGAAAATCTTTCAAGCACAACCGCGAATTACACCGTGCATTTAGTTGGTACTTCTATTTACGGTTGCACAGATGCCGAGACGTATTTCGTTCATGTTTATCCGGAAGTGAATGCGTCGTTTACTTATTCAGACATTGCAGGGTGCGGACCGTTAGAAGTCAATTTTCAAAACACTTCATTGAATGGAAATCAATTTGAATGGAATTTTGGAGATTTCGGAACAGCTAACACTGCCAACGTGTCTCATACCTTCAACAACATAAACGGCGTATTAAACACGTTCGAAACAGAGTTAATAGTTACTTCAGCACAAGGATGTTCAGACAGCGCAAGCGTTGCAGTTCAAGTAAGTCCTTCGCTCGATTTGCAATGGTCAATGCCGGTAGTTGAAGGATGTTCACCATTCACTCTTCAAACACCATACATGCCTGGAGGTTCAACCTACGTTTGGAACTTCGGCGACGGAAC